>CAZBLB010000032.1:0-2223 GCA_964492765.1 uncultured Candidatus Saccharibacteria bacterium | reverse complement strand
TATTTGCCGTTGGCGGTTTCGTCGGAGAGCATGACGGCGTCGGCGCCCTGAATGACAGCGTTTGCGACGTCGGAAACTTCGGCGCGAGAAGGCTCGGGATTTTCGACCATAGAGCCCATCATCTGGGTAGCGACGATGCAGAGTTTTCCGTGTTTGCGGCAGAGAGCGATGAGCTTTCGTTGGACAATAGGGACGACTTCGGCGCCAGCTTCGACCGCCATGTCGCCACGAGCGACCATGATGCCGTCGGAAGCTTCAACGATAGCCTCGAGGCCTTCGTCGGTTTCGATAGCCTTTTTAGTCTCAATTTTGGCGATGACTTGAGCGGAAGAGCCATGAGAAAGAAGTATCTGACGAAGCTTGTCGATGTCGGCGGCGGATTGAACAAAGGAGAGAGCGACATAATCAAAGTCGCGCGAAGCGCCAAACTCGATGTCAGCCATGTCTTTTTCGGTGATGATGTCGCCGCCAAAGTCGGTGTCGGGAAGATTAAGCCCCTTTTTGGACATGACATAGCCGTCGTTTTCGACGCGAACCTTGATGGCGGTGTCGGAGACGATTTCAACAACCTCGGTTTTTATCTTGCCGTCGAACATAAAGAGTGGTTCACCAACCTTGACCTTGTCAGCGAGATTGTATTGGACGGGGAGAGTTTTTCCGCCATTATGTTCTTCTAGGGCAGAGTCGAGAACAAGCTCGTCGCCGGATTTGACGTCGAGGTGGTTGTTCTTAAGTGTGCCGAGGCGGATTTTGGGACCTTGGAGGTCTTGAAGGATAGAAACAGAACGACCTTTTTTAAGCGAAGCGTTCCGAATCCAAGCAATTTGTTCGTCGCGCTCTAGATAGTTGCCATGAGAAAAATTCAAGCGGCAAGCGTTGACACCAGCCATGATAAGTTCGGTAATAGCTTCTTCGGACATGACGGCGGGGCCGATAGTTGCCAAGATTTTAGTGCGTTTAAAAAGTTTGCTCATGGTTTTATCTTAGCATAAAAGATAGTTTTTTGATGAAGATTATGCTAAAATATTTTTAATGAAAACCGACATGAAAGTAAAGCTTAAAAAACGCAACGATTCGGTTTTTGCGCGGAGATTTATCACCTGCGGAGTGGTGATTTCTTCTATTATGGTCGTCGTCGGGATTTTTGTTTCGGTGTTTTTTAATGCTGAGGCGGTGGCACACAGAAAATTCGAGATGCTGGCGAGAGAATATTACGAAGATTATTATTACGACAAGTTCATGGCGACGATAGATGAGAGCGTGTTTAATGAAAAGATGGCGACGTTTGCGAATAGTGGGCTAAAACCGGTGCCTTTGAGGCAGATTTTGCTCTATCAGAACGGAAAAAACTCTGCGTATAAAAAATATTTTGAGCGAGAGGGGTTTTCTTGCGATAAAAGTGCGACGACGGCACAGTTTTTTCCGGTAGAGCCATACGGAAAGAAGGACTATACCGTTGAATTTTCCTATAGTTGTATTTTTGAGTAAAGTTTGATATAATAAGGGGGTAGTGGTCTCTTAGTATAACGGTTAGTACAACGGGTTTTCATCCCGTCAACGCGGGTTCGACTCCCGCAGAGATCACCAGGTTGAAGTTTGGAGTCGGAAGAAGGCTCTTTTTTGTTGGGGTTAACAAAGGAGGGGAGTGGCGGTGTTAGACGTTGGGCGCTGGGGATGGGGCTTTTTGGTAATTCGAGGTCGAGTTGGGATGTTGGGGTGGCATATTAGAACATAAAATAGTGGGAGAAAAGTGGGAGTAAAAGTGTTGTAATTTTTGAAATGAGTGATAAAATGAAAGGTTGGTTTGGGGGTAAAATAAGAGGTGAGAAAGAGAGTTTATGGAAGGTGCCATTTTGTCTATTAAAGGTAGTGCTTTTATTCGTCCAGAAATATGTTATTATAAGGGTTATGCTCGGGGCGGTGCTATAAAAGTACTTAGTAAAGGAAAGTCATCTATTACTATTTAATCTTTGTTAATAATTCGTTAAGAAACAGTAGAATAAAGAATAACCGAAGTAGAAAAATATTATAGATATTTCTTTTTTGAGAGGCGGGATTGTGGTGTGTAAGTAGAGAGAAAATTATTATGGACGTTTAGAAAAAAGAATGAGGTAGGGGGATTGGGGATGTTTTGTGAGAAGGGGAATGAAAGTTTAGCAAGAAAAGAGAAAAAAGATTTTTTCTAAGACTCGGCAAGGGGGGACAAGGGCGGAAAGCGAGGGG
>CAZBLB010000031.1:0-2299 GCA_964492765.1 uncultured Candidatus Saccharibacteria bacterium | reverse complement strand
CGGAAAGCGAGGGGCTACCGAGCTACGCAGCGGACGGAAAAGCCGTTGCCCTTGCTGTTGGCGTTCCGGGGATAGAGGCTCGATCGGCTGAAGTACAAGTACCTTGCGCTCGCGGCACTATAGGCATACGACGATCGGAAGTAGCCGTAGTTGCTACGACCGTTCAGGCTGGCGTAGGTGTAGTTGTAGTAGCCTGTACGGGTAAAAGATAAAGGCACTGATAAAACGGGAGTATCTAGATTTTTGTTGGAAGCGTTAGCGTAGTCGTTGGTGGTTGGGAGGGAGTAGGTGGAGGAAGAAAGATTATCTTCTCCTAAATTATACGCAAGGTTGTTTTCTGGATCGGTGAAAGAAGTGGAGTGGGTGTAGGGGGAAGAGGGGAGTGGGGTGGGAAGAGGGAAATGTGGGTGGGAACTCAGCTTATGTCTAAATCGAGAGTGATTTGATATGAATACTCTGGGTGGAGCTTTTTGAGGGATTTTATGACTTCGGACTTGACGCGCTCTTTGTCTTGACAAGAAAAGTCGAGAACGAGGTCAAACGCGACGACGCGAGATTTTTGGTCGGCATAAAAACCGTGCATTTGGAGGACTTCGGGATAGTTTTTAAGGACAGCTTCTAGGTCAGATTTTAGCTTGACGTACTTTTCGTCCTCGGCGTTTTTAGCATAGACCCCTATCGTTAAGACAACGCCAAGTTTATCATAGACTTTGGCGGAAATCTCTCGCGAGAGGCGGTGGATTTCTTTGGCGGTCATGTCGTCGCGAACCTGAATATGAATCGAACCATAAAGGTCGACCGGGCCGTAATTGTGAACCATTAAGTCGTATGCGCCCTCAACCTCTGGAAAGCGGGTGATGATTTTTTTGATTTTTTTGATGAGTTCTTCGTCTGCGCGCATGCCAACGAGACTGCGGGCGGTGTCGCGTAAAATTTCTAGGCTGTTTTTAATAATGAACGCACCGATAACGGCGCCGACCAGCCCTTCGATATTAACGGAGAAAAACAAGCTCGAAATAGCGGCGAGAAAAGTTGAAAACGTCAAAAGCGAGTCAAAAAATGCGTCGGTGCCGGTCGCAACGAGAGAGGTTGAGTCGATTTGTTTGCCGACGAGACGGGCGTGACGAGAAAAGAGAAATTTAAGGACGACGGCAACGAGAAGCAAAACCAGCGACAGGGGCGAATAATGCGCGGTCTCGGGAGCGAGGATTTTGGGGGCGGCCTCGACAATGGCGTTAAAGCCGGCGGCGAAAATAATCAGACCTATCAAAAAGGCGGTTAAATCTTCGAGGCGACCGTGGCCGTAGGGGTGGTTTTTGTCGGGGGCGCGAGTGGCGAGCTTGGTGCCGACGACTGTAACGGCGGCGGAGAAAATGTCGGTAAGGTTATTAAGGGCGTCGAGAAGAATGGCGATAGAGCCAGAGAAAAAACCGAGGAGACCCTTGATGATGACGAGGAAAAGATTGAGGAAGATGCCGAGGAGGCCGACCTTGACGATTTTTTGTTCACGAGTAGCCATAAGGGCTATTATAACACAAAACCGAAACGTCGTTAAACGTTGAAGCGGAACTCGACGACGTCGCCGTCGCGCATGAGATAGGTCTTGCCCTCGGTGCGCATGAGTCCGGCTTCTTTGACGGCTTTTTCGCTTCCGAGGCGCCTGAGGTCGTCGAAAGTGCAGACTTGGGCGGCGATGAACCCACGTTCAAAGTCGGAGTGAATTGTGCCGGCGGCCTCGGGAGCAGTGCTGCCACTTTTGATAGTCCAGGCACGAACCTCTTTTTTGCCGGCCGTAAGAAAACTTTGGAGGCCGAGAGTTTTGTAGGCGGCACGGATAAGCTCGCCCATAGCGTCGTTTTCTATGCCGTAGCTCTCGAGAAACTCGAGACGCTCGGAATGAGTCATGCCCGCCATTTCTTCTTCGAGCTTAGCGTTGACAAAAACCGCTTCATGTGGTATAATAAGATTATAGAGAGCTTTTTGAAGCTCTTTATCTTTTATTCCCTGTTCGTCGACGTTGAACATGTAGATAACTGGTTTTTCCGTGAGGAAAGGCACGTGGTCATCTTCGGGGTCTTTTTTTCTTTTGGCGGCAATTTTCGCCCTGGTTTCTTCGTCGGCAAGCTGGAGCTCTAGGTTAATGATGTCGATGTCTTCTTTGGCTTGTTTTAAGATGTCGTTTTCGGGTTTAGAGTCGGCGCGAACGATGTCGCTGTTTTTGAAGGCGCGGACGACATGACAGATAGCCTGGCACTCGCGAATATGGGCGAGAAATTTGTTGCCGAGACCTTCGCCTTTG
>CAZBLB010000030.1:0-2478 GCA_964492765.1 uncultured Candidatus Saccharibacteria bacterium | reverse complement strand
TGCCGATGAATTTGATGTGGGTGCGGAGAAGCTCCGTCACCTCGACTTCAGATTCGCCGCGACGTTTGAACGAGAGCGGTTGGCACGGCGTCATCTCATAGCCGAAAAGGGCCATGACTTCGACGCGTTCTGACTTGTTAAGTTTATTGTTTTTCATAAAGTAACTCCTTTGTTTAGTAAAAGAGTCATTTATGTGAGCCCAACTTTTTAAGGCTCTTGGTTACGGGTATAAATGACGATACTCGCAACTATGAGAATTTTGTCTAATTAGTGACCGAAGTATAACTAGACTATATAATATTAGCATTTTTAAGAGCGCGCTTCAAGGCAGGGCGGTCGAACCCGACGATTTTGGCGTCGCCGATTTTGGTGACGGGAACGGAATGGATGGTGGGGTCTTTGGTGGCGTCGAGTTCTTCGTAATCGACACCAAGCTCATCGAACCAGTCTAAAAGAGCGTGGCAATATATACAAGTGGGGGATGTATAAACTTCTATCATAGTTCTCCTTAATAATTAAGTATAAAAGAAGTTGTTTTTTCTGTCGAGTCGGCTTTTAAAGTCCAGTGATTTTTCTCGGCGAGAGAGCTAGCGATGGCGAGCCCGAGGCCGGAACCGGAAGCGCTTTTGTCGACCTGATAAAAGCGATCGAAAATGTGCGGGAGACTTTCTTTGGGGATAATCTTGCCGTCGTTTTCTATTTTGAAGGATTTAGTAGAGATAGTAAGCGAGATTTTTTGGTCGCAGTATTTGATGGCGTTATCGAAAAGGATTTCGATGATTTCGCGGAGGTCGGAGGAATTGACTTTTATGGCGGATTTTTCTTTGAGGTCAAACGTGGTTTTTAAAGCGATGTGTTTTTTGTCGAGGCGAGAGCGAAAAGAATCGGTGATGTCGGTGAGGAGACTTTTGAGGTCAGTCTCAGTTTCTAATGAAGGAGTAGTTTTAATGGCGTCGGACTTGGCGAGACGGAGGAGCGAAAGGTTAAGCGCCTCGATTTTGTTGGCTTCGGTTTCGATGTTTTTTATCCAGTGGTTTTCGTAAAGGTCGGCAGCCTCGAGATTGGCTTTGATGGCGGCGATAGGGGTTTTTATTTCGTGGGAGGCATTAGCGATGAAGATTTTTTGCGCCTCGTAGGCGGCGCGGACGGGTTTTATGGCTTCTTCGGCATAAAGACAGGAAAAGATAAAGACGAGGACTTCGATGGCGACGCCAGTGATGATGAGGGTAAAGAGGAGACGGCCGAGCGAGGTGCGACGGTCGGCGAAAATTTGGTCTTCGATGACGGTTCTGAACTCGGAGGGGTTGGGCGAAGCGTCGGAAAACTCGAGGACGGTTTCGCGGAAGTCGAGAGGACGGTTTTCGGCGGAGTTTTTGACGATGAGATAGATAGTCGAGTAGGCGGCAACGAGGATAATCGTAGTCGTGAGCAGGTTAATGAGAATAATTTTGTTTCTTAGGTGGCGAAGCATAAAATGATTATACTATTTTTCGATGAGTTTGTAGCCGAGTCCGCGGATGGTTTTTATTTCGGTGCGGGATTTGAGGGCTTTGAGCTTTTTTCTAAGATAGGAGATGTAGACTTCGACATAGTTGTCTTCGGCGAGCATGTCGGCGCCCCAGACGTGGGCTAAAATGTAGTCTTTTTGGACGGTTTTGTCGCCGGATTTGATGAGCATTTCTAAAATCTCGGACTCTTTTTCAGTGAGGTCGAGTGAGCCGTTAAGCGTGCGACGCGAAGGGTCGAGCTTTAGGTCGGCAAAGCAGAGGGTTCTATCTTCGGCGAGAGGCGGACGGCGGACGAGGGCGTTTAAGCGGGCAACAAGTTCGGAAGTTTTGAAAGGTTTGGCAAGGTAATCGTCGGCGCCAGTTTCGAGGCCTTTGATTTTGTCCTCGACTTCGGAGAGGGCAGAGAGCATGATGACGGGAGTTTTTATGCCTTGAGAGCGGATGATTTCAAGAATCTCGAGGCCGGACATTTTGGGGAGCATGATGTCGAGGACTATGGCGTCGTAAACTGGCTTTTTGGCGAGGCGGAGGCCTTCTTCGCCGTCTTCGGTCCAATCGACAGAAAAGTTTTGTTTTTTAAGAAGATGAGTGACGGCATCGGCGAGGATTTTTTCATCTTCTACATATAAAATTCTCATAAAGTTATTTCCTAGCTTAGTTTATAATATATATTATATAAGATAATGTAAAACGAAGCTTAAAAGCTTGGAACTGGAGGAAGAATGGACAATAAACAAATAGTAGAGGCGCTTAGTGGGGTGTTTTATATTGCGACGGTGGAGGGTGACCAGCCACACGTGAGGCCGTTTGATAAGGCGGCGGAAGTCGACGGCGTACTTTATATCGGGACCGCGCGGACGAAAAAAGTGTTTAATCAGATTTTGAACAATCCGAAAGTGGAGATTTTTGCGATGAATGACTTTGGAATTTGTCGCTTTACTGCCGAAGCCAGTCCGGAAGAAGATGAATC
>CAZBLB010000029.1:0-4580 GCA_964492765.1 uncultured Candidatus Saccharibacteria bacterium | reverse complement strand
GGGGCGTTAGCTCAGTTGATTAGAGCGCTTCGATGGCATCGAAGAGGTCATGAGTTTGAGTCTCATACGCTCCACCACCCGAAATTTCCCGACGGTCGCCACCGTCTTTTTTTGTGATAAAATAAAATTATGTCAGAAAAACTTAGCCAAAACCAAGAAACCGCTCCAGAAAAAAGTCCATTCGATACGCTAGAAAATTATGATAGGGAACGAAAAGATGCAGAATATAAAAAATATCTAGAAGCACAAGAGCAAAAAGCTCTAGAATCCGACATGGTGCTTGCGCGAAAAGTTCTTGATGCCGAAAAACAAAAAAGGTTTAGAAATCAAGCTGCTCAAGAGCTTGTCGAAATCGACCTCAACAAAAAACTCCTAACTCCAGACGCTCTAGAAATAGAATCAGTTTCAGAAAACCCAGAAATATCCAAGCGTTCGGTCGACTACGAGGGCGAGCAGATACCGGTTTATGACCTTAAAGGTTTTCCGTTTGTCATGCTTCAGACTACGATAGATTATCGAAGCACTAATAGGCCCGGAGAAATCGGCACAGAAACTTACCGTGCGCTTATGGAAAACCCTGCTCTCTGGGCGGAACGTCGCGACGAAGCAGAAAAATCCGCCGGCTTCGGCACAAGAAACGGCAACGCTCGTGGCGACACTATCTCTACTTCTTATCGTAATTCCGAGAAGAATCTAGACAGTGTCGTTCCCGGAGAACTTGTTTACGGCTTTGCCTCGGTTTCTCCGGACTCAATTATTTCCGTTTCGGGTGGCGATGGCGGAACTAGTAATATGGCTGGTCGCGAAGAGACCAGAGTGTCGAGCCTAAACGAAATCAAAAGACTAGAAAACCCTAACGCCTCCACTATTTACAACGAAGTCTTGCTCCGTCGCTATTCAGAAACCGGCGAACCAAAACGCCCCGACTACATTATTGTCGAAAATGGCCATATTTCTGAGGCTTCTCTGCGTCACGCCAAATTTTTCAACATCCCTATCGTCAATATCGACACTAAAGCCTACCAAGAAAAACTCGAAAGGCGCGGCGACGAACTTATCGACTCAATTAGCGATAACGACACTTACCTCGAAATCAGCCAAAAAATCGCCGAGCTAAGAAGCATGTCGAGGTATAAAAGAAATTATTACGAACTTAACACTATCGGCCGAGACCGAGACAATCTTAGACTCCCTAGTCCTACTCCACTCCAAGAAAGACTTCTCAAGGTGTCGAAGCTTGAGCTAAAAAAACGCCTAGAATTTATAAAAGACGAGCTTAAAAAAGCTATCGCCGAAATAGAGTCTGCTACTGCTCGCGGCGAACGTGCTCCGTCTCAGCCATCTGGCTTCAATGATTTTCACGTCGAAGTCGAAGATGTGCGAAATGCCAAGCGAATCTCTCCGAGTAGAGACTATAGCAGCCTCCCTGGTGGCGCAGGAAGCTGTAATTTTTTGACCGTCAATTTTATGCTAAAAGAAAGCTCTTATCCTGTCGACACCAAAATCTATGACGGGGCTAGAATTATCGACGCCGAGAAAGCTAGAAACATGGGCGTTTTGTCTCGAGCCGAAATTGACGCGGGTGACAGTAGCTATTTCGACGCACTCGCCCCGCTCGCCAAAAGCTACATCGACGCCTTCCGCGCCAACGAGAAAGCCGTTTTCTAGACGCCCCTCCAGAAAAGAGGTATAATAACCTCATGATTATTACGGGCAAAAAGTTCAGCAAACCAGAGATGTCACGCGTCATTAACGGCGACGTCGTTTTGGGCGCTACTGACCAAAAACCAGAAACTTTCCGCCTCGACCATCTCTTGGTCGAAAAACACCCCGTCTATAACCGTTCTACCCTCCAGACTTTTATAAAATCTGGTTTTGTTAAAGTTGACGACAAAATCGTCACGAAACCCAACCAAAAGTTTCCAAAATCCGCCCAAATCGAGCTTTCCGTCCCCAAAACAGAAAAAAAGAAGATTGTCCCGGATATTATTTACGAAGACGCGAACGTCCTAGTCATTAATAAGCCCGCCGGACTTCTCTCTATGGCTAAAGGCGAATATTGCCCCGAGCCAACGCTAGAAGATTTTGGTCTCCTTGTCCATCGTCTCGACCGCGATACTTCGGGTGTCGTCATTCTCGCAAAAGACGAAAAAACTCGCGCCTTTCTTCAAAAACAATTCCAAGACCGAAAAGCTCACAAAACCTACCTCGCCGTCGTCTCTGGTCGCCCCAAACTCGACGCCGCCAAAATTGACCTTCCTATCGCTCGCGACCTTAAGCATCCCACGACTTTTAGGGTCGACCCGAGCGGAAAAAACGCCACCACTTTTTACGAGCTCAAAAAAACTACCAGCGAGCTTTCGCTCCTCGAGCTTAAACCAATCACCGGCCGCACTCACCAACTTCGTGTTCATCTTGCTTATCTCGGCACACCTATTCTTGGCGACAAAGTTTACGGAAAAGAAAACCCTAAAGCCCCTCGCCTTTTTCTGCACGCCGCTTCTCTAGAAATCACCCTCCCCGGGGGCGTTCGTCAGACTTTTTCCGCCCCGCTCCCGCCAGAATTTGACGAGATTCTCCACTAATGTTTTTTGATAACCTAGAAGAAATTATTGGCTTTGCTCAACTAAACAATTTTTCTATTTTTGCGACGCCCGTTGAAGATTCGCTTTTGCTCCTCGAAAAAAAATTCAAGCCAAACGTTTTTACGCTCTCTCCAGACGAAAAAACCAACAAAATTTCTGTCGACATGATAAGAAATTTTATCAGCCTAACCGAAACAAAAGACAAAACCGACCGTTTTTTTGTTGTTAAAAATGCCGAAACCATGAACGAAGCCGCCGAGAACGCTTTTCTTAAAAACCTCGAAGAACCAAAAGACTTTCATAATTTTATTTTTCTTACAAAATTCCCCTCGGCTCTGCTCTCAACCGTCCTCTCTCGCGCGAAAATTTATTATCTCAAAGAAAAAGATGTTTTGTCCGCCCCCATTTCCGCTCCCGACAAAATCAAAGACTACGCCAAAAAACTTATCGTCGCCGATACTAAAGGCCTTATCGCTCTCGCAAACGAGCTCTCCAAGAAAAAAGACAACCCTCGTGATTTTTCACTCAAAGTCGTCGCCGCGTCGATAGAAATGCTCTATAAAACTTATTTCAAAACTGGCGATAAAAAATTTCTCAAACGCCTCCCAAACCTCCTCAAGCTTTACGACGCCCTCGCGCACAACGGCCACATAAAACTTCATTTTGTCGCGGATATGCTATAATACATATATAATATATGTTAGGCTCTCTGCTCATCTTTATCTTTTCCGTTTTCTTAGTTTTTGTTTATCCGGTCATCCTCGCTAAACACAAAGTCGAGACTGAAAAGTCCCCCACCTACAACGCCCAGATGAAAAAACTCTGGTCCATCGCCCAAGATTCCATGAAAGAGAGAAAGCCTCTCCGCGCCGAAAAAGCCCTCCTTACCATCCTTAAATTCGACGAGAAAAACGCCGCCGCTTATAACCGTCTCGGTATCCTTTACGCCAAAGAAATGAAATTCGACGAAGCCATCGAATGTTTCGAAATTGCGCAAAGTCTCGACAACAACCCGAGCTCTCTCCATAACGCCGGCTTAATCTACCTCGAAACCGGCGCTTACGAAAAAGCCGCCATGGCCTTCGAACAAGCTCTTTCTCTCGAAGGCGGCGTTCCTGCTCGCTATATTGCCCTCGCTAAGGCCCTAGAAAAACTAGGTCGCAGAAAAGAAGCCATCGACGCTCTCGAGTCGGCGTATGAACTAGAAGCTTCAACGACTACCTTGAGACAGATACTTGCACTATATGAGGCGTCCGGCGACCAAGAAGGCGTAGAAATGACCACCGCACGCATCAACAACCAGCTCGCCGCACTCGAAGAACGAAACAAAAGAAAAAGGCACGCCTTGCACCTAGGTCAAAAAACCGGAGAAGCCAAGCGTTCTCCGCGGCTAAAATCCGGCATGCGCCTCTCTCGCCCGAAAAACAAAACAGAAAAACTCAAATGATAATTGCAACGATTTTTTATCATATTCTTAAGACGTTCGCAAATTCGACTATGACGACAACTATCTCTATATCATTATGGCCGACAAACTGGGCAATTACTACGTAGAGAAGATTTCTCGATAAGACATAAGATTCCTGCCGTCAGTTATACCAGCATTCTTAACATCACGTCAGAACTTTTCGCTCGCAAATTGAAATTTTGTGATATAATGTTTCTAGTGCTGGAATCGTCTAGTGGCAATGACAAGAGACTGTAAATCTCTCGGCTTCGGCCTTCGTAGGTTCGAGTCCTACTTCCAGCACCAGAAAATAAAAGTAAGCCCCGTAAGGGCTTAATTTTATTTTTTTAAATTTTAGACAAAACAAAAATAGCTCTATCCCTAACGGGCAGGCGTCCAGAACGGACACTTTTCGAGCTACCTTCTTTCTATAACGAAGCCCTCGTACGCGGGTTTTGTGGAGCCGTCTTCGGGGCTTGAACCCGAGACCCCGTCCTTACCATGATAGTGCTATGGTCCTACCGAAGTAGAAACACTTGAAATTGAAA
>CAZBLB010000028.1:0-5417 GCA_964492765.1 uncultured Candidatus Saccharibacteria bacterium | reverse complement strand
TCATTCAGGGCGCCGACGCCGTCATGCTCTCCGACGAAACCGCCAACGGCAAATATCCTCTCGAGGCGGTCAAGGCCATGAAAAAGGTTATTCTCTATACTCAAAACCACACCCGTGTCGCTCCGCTCGAGTCCGACCCCGTCAGCTCCTCCAAAGCCTACGACGCCATCTCTAGCGCTGTCGTCCGTCTTGCCGAAAAAATCAACGCCGACGTTATTGTCTGCCAAACCGCCTCTGGCGCCACCGCCGTCTCTATTGCGACCGAGCGCCCCAACGTCCCGATTATTTCCGTCACCAGCAACTCTCGCACCGCCTCCCAGCTCGCTTTAACTTATGCCAACGCCTCCTTTGTCCGTCCGTATTCCGACGATTATGGCATCGACCTTGCTCGCGAGCTTAAAAACTCCGGCTATCTAAAACCCGAAGAGGGCAAGTCCGAGCTTCTGGCTGTCGTTGTTTCTGGTCACAAAGGCATGGTTCATGGCACCGACACGATAAAAATCCGCTATATTTAGTATAATAAGTCCTAGAGGAGTCTACATGGAAAATAAACTTACTGTAAAAGATGCAAAAATCAGAAACCAAATTGTTCTCGTTCGCACAGATTATAACGTCCCGCTAAAAAACGGGGAAATCCTCTCCGACTTTCGCATCCGCGCCTCTCTCCCAACCATCGAATATCTCCGCGAAAAAGGTGCCAAAAAAATCATTCTTATTTCTCATCTCGGTCGTCCCGAGGGTAAAAAGGTCAAAGAACTTTCCTTAAAACCCGTCGCCCTTAAACTCGCCGAGCTTCTCCCCGGCGTTCCGGTCGATTTTGTTGATGATGTTTCTGGCCCCGACGTCGAAGAAGCTGTCGAAAAGCTCAAAAAAGGTGGCGTCCTTCTCTTAGAAAACCTCCGTTTTTATCCTGGCGAAGAAAAAAATAGCGAAGAGTTCATCCGCGAAATCGTCGATAGCGTCGACGCCAGCCTCTATATCCAAGACGGCTTCGCCGTTATCCACCGCGCGCATGCTTCTACCTCCGCTATTGCTAAACTCCTTCCGGTTTATGCTGGTCTTCTTCTAGAAAAAGAAATCTCCGCCCTCGAAAAAGTCCTCAAAAAACCAGAAAAGCCCCTTCTGCTCATGCTCGGTGGCGCTAAAGTTGACGACAAAGCCCCGCTTATCGAAGCGTTCAAAGAAAAAGCCGACCACATCTGTGTCGGCGGAAAAATCGCCGCCGACGGCGCAGTCAAGGGCGACGATAAAATCTATGTCGCCGAAGATTTTGACACCGACATCTCTGGCACAAAGCTCGACTGCGGCCCTGTCTCGACTTCTAAGTTTGTCGAGTTTGCCAAAAACTCCAAAACCGTCCTCTGGAACGGCCTCCTCGGCAAGGCCGAAGACCCCGCCTTTGCCACCTCTAGCACTATTTTTCTCAAGACCCTCGGCGAGTCCCCAGAAATCACCTCGATTATTTGCGGTGGCGACACTACGGCTTTCGCCGAAGAACAAATGTGCGAAAACCCCGAACTCAAGTTCTCCCTCCTCTCGACTGGTGGTGGCGCTGCGCTCGAGTTTCTCTCTGGTGCTACCCTCCCCGGCCTAGAAGCCGTCGAACAAAAATAGTCCGCCTGCCCCGCTTAACTTTATACGTTCCCGCCCTCTCGTTTTTAATGTCGCCCCGTAAAAATGAAAAAGCCCCGCATGGTGCGGGGCGGGGCGTACGCGGACGGTCGGCGGGCAAACGCTAGAATGATGGGTGGCGGTTAGGTTTACGACGGATTGATGGCAGTGTTGCCGTTTTCATCGGTTGCGGTCGGCGGTTGCTCCTCACGAAGCTCCAAAATCCCCTTTCCGATTGACGGGGAATAAAAGAGCGTCGCTTGCTTTCCGAGCAACTTCGACGGATAGATAGAGTTTCTCCCATCGAGGACGCCAGTTTTCATGATTGTTCCCTCAATCATAAACTTTTCGGCCTTTTCGTTCAGTCCCGGGTAAGGTTCTTGTCTCCGCACGAGGTTCGGCTTCAACAGAAACCAGACTCGCACCTTTGCTCTTTCTCCGGGCTCCGGCATATAGAGCCAAAACTTCTGGTTTTCCTCCTCAAGGTCGTTTGATAGCGGAAAACGAAACACTAGGAATTGCCCCGGCCCTGGGCCAGCAGATATTTCCACGTATCGGTGCATGTTGGCACCTCCCTTTAAAGTTCTCGCCAGCTAAAAAGCGGGCTTATCTTCCTATTATAGCACATTTACCTTAAAAAATCAATAGCTAAAGCTTTTTAAGCCCCTTTTCATTCCCCTCTTTTTATGCTAAAATAGCTCTCGAACTTTTATTTTAATGTCTAAAATTTTTAACTAAGGAAAACCATGGCAGTAGAAGTCAAAGACCTATCAAAGTTCCGCAACATCGGTATTATTGCCCATATCGACGCAGGAAAAACCACGACCAGCGAGGCTATTCTCTATCGCACCGGTCTCAAGCACAAAATCGACCTCGTAAAAGGCGACACCGGTGGTGCTACGACCGACTGGATGGAACAGGAAAAAGAGCGCGGCATCACCATCACCTCCGCCGCGGTCACCGCTTATTGGAAGGGTCATAAAATCAACATCATCGACACCCCGGGCCACATCGACTTTACCGCCGAGGTTGAGCGTTCGCTCCGTGTTCTTGACGGCGCTGTTGTTGTCTTTGATGGCAAGATGGGTGTCGAGGCGCAGTCCGAAACTGTTTGGCGCCAAGCCACTAAATACGGCGTCCCTCGTATCTGTTTCATTAACAAAATCAATCAAATCGGTGGTGATTTTTACAAATCTCTCGACTCTATCCATAAGAGGCTTTCTAAAAACGCCGTCGCTATTCATCTCCCAATCGGTTTCGAAAAAGACATCTGCGGCGTCGTCGACCTCGTCGATATGAAAGCCTACACTTATAAAGACTATACCGACCACGAGCTTACCGTTAGCGAGATTCCTGCCGACATGCTCGACAAGGCCAAAAACGCCCGCGCCGTCCTCGTCGAAGAAGCTGTCTCTGCCGACGAAGCCTTGATGGAAAAGTTCTTTGAAGGTGGCGAAGACGCTATCTCTACCGACGAACTAAAATCTGCCCTTAGAAAACGTGTTCTCGATGGCGACTTCTACCTCGTCACCGGCGGCGACGGTCGTGGTGTCATTGTTGAAAAAGTCCTCGACCTTATCGCCGACTACTTGCCTTCTCCTCTTGACCGCGATCAGGGTCAAACCGTCGGTATTAACCCCAAAACTGGCGACGAAGTCGTCCGTAAGGCTGACGAAAAAGAACCTCTCACCGCTCTCGCCTTCAAGATTGCCACTGACCCGTTTGTTGGCAAGCTTATCTTTATTCGCGTCTATTCCGGTCGTCTCGAGTCCGGCTCTTATATCATGAACGCCACCACCGGCAACAAAGAGCGCGTCGGCCGTATCGTTCGTATGTTCGCCGACAAGCGCGAAGATATCGCCGAGGTTTGCGCTGGTGATATTGCTGCTGTCGTCGGGCTAAAAGACACCACCACCGGCACCACTATCTGCGACCCCGCCCACCCTATCCGCCTCGAGTCCATCGACTTCCCAGACCCGCCTGTCTCTATCGCTGTTGAGCCTAAAACTAAAGCCGACCAAGAAAAAATGGCGCTCGGCCTGTCTAAGCTCGCCGAAGAAGACCCGACCTTCCGCGTCCACACCGACGAAGAAACCGGTCAAACCATCATCTCCGGCATGGGCGAGCTTCATCTCGAAATCATCATCGACCGCTTGAAACGTGAGCACAACGTCGAGGCCAACACCGGCGCGCCTCAAGTTGCTTACCGCGAAACCATACGTGGTTCTGCCGAAGCTCAGGGGAAACACATCAAACAATCCGGTGGTCGTGGTCAATACGGCGACGTCTGGGTCAAGTTTGAACCAAACGAGCCAGGCAAAGGCTTCGAGTTTATCGACATGATTAAAGGTGGTGTCGTCCCTCAAGAATACAGAAAGCCTGTCCAACAGGGAATTGAAGAAACCTTGAACGGCGGCGTCATCGCTGGCTATCCTGTCGTCGACGTTAAAGCTACGCTCTATGACGGTAGCTATCACGATGTCGACTCTTCCGAGCTTGCCTTCAAACTCGCAGGCGCGCTCGCTACTCGCGAAGGCATCAAAAAGGCCTCTCCTGTTCTTCTCGAACCTGTCATGAAGTTAGAAATCACCACCCCAGAAGAGTTCATGGGCGACGTCATCGGCGACATCAACTCTCGTCGTGGTCGCATCGACGAAATGGAAGACCTCTCCGGTGGCACCAAAGTCATCCGCGCCTTCTGCCCGCTCGGCAACCTCTTCGGCTACACCTCTGACCTCCGTAGTATGTCTCAAGGCCGTGCCGCTTCTACGATGGAGCTCTTCGCTTACGAAGAAGTCCCGCCTAACGTTGCTCAAGAAATTATCGACGCTCGCAACGCAAAATAAGCGACCGAAGTTAGCTCTCACTACGAACATAAAAGACCTCTAAAAGGGGTCTTTTATTATATCATTGACAAATAATCAAGCTTGTGCTATAATAAAGATATAAGCTGTATTTTACAGCCCACCGCACCTTAAAAGGAGGATTTTATATGATGGTGCAACCTGAGAAAATCGTAGTGTCTCGTGCGTCCGAAGACGCCGAGACCATATTGAAGGAGGGACACGTGCCTGCGTTTATCGCCCGCCGTTTCCTCCGCAGTCTCTTAGAAGACGACGGGACTCCGTCGAGTCCGTTCTTCCGGCATGGTGCCGAATATTACGAACGCTACGTCATTTTGCTCGAACGTGAGCTTGATGACCGAACCGAAGGAGCTTATACTCGCTGGACCGGTACGCCGATTCCGAGGTGGCCCGTATGCATTTGAAAGGAGACAAACTATATGATTTTTTCCATGAGGCCCGCAGACGTTACGGCAACCACGGCCGTGTCGATGACGACACGAACGGACAACCGCCGCCCGTTCCGCAAAGAGTTGCTCTTTGAGTTTTCCGTTCCGGAAAACTCAAACAAAAAGGACAAGCCTATCGTAGAAATGCGTGAGCTTGGCGCCTCCGTCGAAAAGACGGTCGTGCGCCGCGCAAAAATCGAGCTCGACCGACCCTCCGTCGAGAACGTCCTCGGCCAGTTCATCGTCGAAAACGCAGACAACAAGTTCCGCATGGCGACAATCGCCGGCAAGCTCGAGAGCGAGTTTCTGTTCCAGAAGCGCCAGCTTCTGAACGACCTCGTGGCCGAGCTCGAAATGATAGAGCAGCTCGAGGGCGAAGATGTCGGCTGGCTCATCACTAACGCTGGCGAACTTAATCGCACCTACACCCACGAGACCAAAGCGCTACTTACATTGGCGCTCAAAGTCTGGTTCGTGAGGGATTGCGTCTTCCCCGACCATCCCGCGCATCGCG
>CAZBLB010000027.1:0-5608 GCA_964492765.1 uncultured Candidatus Saccharibacteria bacterium | reverse complement strand
CGGCAAGGTTTCGGATGATGATTTTTTCGGCGGCGGGGAGCTCGGGGATTTTGTTTTCGCTCGCGGCGACGCGGAGACGGACGAGGATGACTTTTTCGAGCTGGCGGACACGTTCACGGGTGACAGAAAGGGTGTCGCCGATTTGTTCTAGGGTTTCTTTTCTTCCGTTTAGACCAAAACGTTTCTCGACGATTTTTCTTTCGCGATCTTGTTCGATGATTTGTAGGCTACCGCTTATCGCGTGGGCGATTAGATCGGCGTTTTGGTCCATTGGCTTTTCCTCATTCCACCCCTGTTAATATTGTGATATATGATATTATAATATCATAAAAATTAAAGAATGTCAACTAGGCTAGTTTGACCGGTAAGGTGCATGATTTCTGGGATTTATTGTAGCATAAATTTTCGCAAAAAAAGCAAGAAAATTGTAATTATGTTTACTTTTTTGTGGTTTTCTTGTTTGATGTGGATTTTTTGGCGACAGTTTTCTTTGTGGAGGACTTTTTGGGTGCAGATTTTTTAGTGGTGGCCTTTTTAAGGGCGGTTTTTCCGGTGATGGCTTTGGTGCCAAATTTTTTGAGGAGCATTTCTTCGGCTTGTTTTTGGGTGATTTTTTTTGGGTCGGCGTCTTTGGGGAGACGGAGGTTGTTGCGACGGCCGAGACCTTTGATGTAGGGGCCGTAGGCGCCGTTGATAATCATGATGCCGTTGCCGTAGTCTTTAAGGATGGATTTTAGTTTGGCATCATAGAGGACGGTGGCGTCTTCTAAGGTGATTTTATAGGGGTCGGTTTTGCCGAGGGGGATGTTGTATTTTCCGGCTTTTAGGTAAGGGCCGAAGGGGCCGCTGGCGGCGATGAGCTCGGTGCCGTCTTTGGCGACGCCGAGAGAACGCGGGAGAGCGGGGAGAGAAAGTTGTTTGAGGGCTTCTTCTAAGGTGACTTCTTTAACGGTCTTGCCTTTTGGGAGAGGGGCGAAGGTAGGTTTTTCTCCGGAATCTTTTTCGTTGTCGCCGAGTTGGATGAAGCCGCCGTTTTTGCCGATTTTGGCGTAGATCTTCTTCCCTGTTTTGGGGTCAAGGCCGAGCTCGGTGGCGGAGTTGTAACGGTCGATGAAGGCGGAGTGGTCGATAAGTTCGGAGAAGGGGGTGTAAAAGTCGCGGAGCATGCGGACACGGTCAAGTTTTTTGTCGGCTATAAGGTCGAGTTTTTTCTCGACGTCGGCGGTGAAACCATAGTCGACGATTTGATCGAAGTGGTCGGTGAGGAAGTCGGAAACTAGCTCGCCGATAGGGGTGGGGAGAAGTTTGCCTTTGGTGGCGCCGGTTTTTTCTGAGACGAGGGAACGCGAAACGGTGGAATGTTCGAGAGTATATTCGATGACATCGCGATTTTTGCCTTCGCTTTCGCCTTTTTTGACGTAGCCGCGAGATTGGATGGCGGTCATGATGGAGGCATAGGTGGACGGACGGCCGATGCCGAGCTCCTCGAGCTTTTTAACGAGAGAACCTTCGGTGTAGCGGGCGGGGGGTTTGACGAAAGTTTGGCGAGCAGTGAGTTTTATATGCTCGGCGGGGTCGCCAACGGAGAGATTAGGAAGCTCGAGGTCTTTGGACTTGCCGTAGACTTTGAGGAAACCGTCGAAAATGACGACTTCGCCACGGGCGACAAAGACACGGGTTCTGGCTTCTGGGTCGTTGGGGGTGAGGAAGACGGTGGTTTTGGCGACCTTGGCGCTGGACATTTGGGTCGCGAGGGTGCGGGAGCGGATGAGGTGGTAGAGTTTGCGTTCGAAGTCATTGCTTCCGGCGGACTCGACCTCGATATGAGTTGGGCGGATGGCTTCGTGGGCTTCTTGGGCGCCGGCGGATTTGGTTTTAAAGTGGCGAGTGCGAAGATAGCAGTCGCCGAAGTGGGTTTTTATGTAGTTTGCGATGCTGGCGAGAGCTTGGGAGGAGAGATTAAGGGAGTCGGTACGGTGGTAGGTGATGTGGCCAGCTTGGTAAAGACCTTGGGCGGCACGCATGGTGGTCGAAGAGGAGAAGCCGAGGCGGGCGTTGGCCTCGATTTGGAGGGCGGCGGTGGCAAAGGGGACGGGTCCGAGCTTGTCGGCCTCAGAGCGGTCGACGGCGGTGATGGTGTAGGAAGTGTTTTTAAGGGATTCGAGGAGAGTTTTAGCTTCGTCTTCGGTGGTGGGGGCGTTTTTTTCGAGAGTGGCGAGGAAGGCGGGACTGTTTTTAGAGGTGAAAGAGCCGGAAACTTTGAAATTGAACTTTTCGCCAAAAGCGGAAATCTCGCGCTCTTTTTCGACAATGAGACGAAGGGCGGGGCTTTGGACACGGCCAGCGGAGATGGCGCCAGGGACTTTGCGACGAACGACACCGGAGAGATCAAAACCGACGAGCATGTCGAGGGTTTGGCGGGCTTGTTGAGAAGAAACCATCGCCATGTCGACCGTGCGCGGGTTTTTGATGGCGGTCTCAAGGGCGGGCTTGGTGATTTCGTGAAAAGTGATGCGATAAGTGTTTTTGGGGAGGCCGAGAACTTCTAAGAGGTGCCAAGAAATAGACTCTCCTTCGCGGTCTTCATCGGTCGCGAGCCAGACGGTGTCGGCGGAGCGGGTGGCTTTTTTGAGTTCAGAGACGACTTTTAGATGGCCGGGGTCAATTTCGTAGGTGACGGCGAAGTTGTTTTTAACGTCGACCTTGGTGTCTTTTCGGATGTGGCCGACGGAAGAAAGAACGCGAAAATCTTTGCCGAGGTATTTTTCGATGGTTTTGGCTTTGGCGGGAGACTCGACGATGACTAAGTTTTTAGGCATAACTATATCATAGCATACTTGTCAAGGGAGTTGGGATTAAACGAGCGGTTTGGGGCGGCGGGGTTATTGAAGAAAGGAGTCGATTTGGGTGGCGACGGAGGCGAGAACGGTCGGGAGGGCGGATTTTTCGGTGTCGGTGAAGCGTCCGAGGACAAAATCGACGTCGCCGATTTGAGCGCGGAGGGTGTCGTTCCCTGTTCCGAGGCGGAGGCGGGGGAAATTGTCGGTTTTTAGGGAGGAGATAATAGACTTTAAGCCGTTGTTGCCACCGGCGGAGCCAGAGGCGCGGAAGCGAAGTTCGCCGAAGGGGAGATGAAAATCGTCAGAGAGGACGAGGAGATTTTCGGGGGGGATTTTGTAGAAATTAGAGAAGTCGAGGACGGCGGCGCCGACGTTGTTATAAAAAGTTTGGGGCTTGAGAAAGATGGTGTCGTTGGTTTTTAGGTAGAGGCTTTGGAACTTTTCGTGGGGCGAAAACGAAAGGCCTTTGATTTTGAAATAATAATCGAGGGCAAGAAAGCCGAAGTTGTGGCGGGTGAAATTGTATTCGGGGCCAGGGTTTCCGAGGGCGATAATGAGACGCATAATGTCTATATTATAGCATAGAAAAAGTGGCGTTTTTATAGGGGTAGGGGAGGAGTTTTTTCGGAGATTTCGTCCGCGCTCAAAATTCGGGTGATTTTATGAAAAAGCCCCGCGGTGGCGGGGCGAAGCGAGACAAGGTTATTTCATGCGTTTAGCGACGGTGATGGCGGCGAGCGAACGGGTGACCTCTTCGATGGTGAGGCTGACGATGGCGACGGCAGGGTCGCCAGCGAGCTTGGACATGGACCAGGTGAGGCCGTTGCTGTAGCGGTTGAAGTGGGGGTTGGTGGTCTGGGTGGGGTCGCCAAGCGCGACAACTTTGGTCTTTTCTCCGGCGCGACCGAGAAGCTGTTTGGCTTGGTAACGTTCGGTGTCTTGAAACTCGTCTAAGATGTAGAACGTTTCGGCGAGCGAGCGACCGTCCATGCGGATAATCGACTCGAATTCGAGCTGGCCGTTTTTAATCATGGACTCGATGGCGCTACGGGCACGGGCGGAAGGCGAACCGTTTTTCTGGGGGTCGGAGCTGGCAGCGCCGAGGTCGCGGTAGTGGTTGCGAAGGATGGTGAGAAGATTATCTTCGAAAGACTGGGCGTTGGCGCGAGCTTTTTCGGTTTTGTCGCCAGGCAAGAAGCCGACTTCAGCGCCGAGCGTTGCGTCGTGCGGGCAGATAAAAATCCGCTCGTAAGTGCCATTTGCGACCTGAGCGAGAGCCGCGGCGGTCGAGAGAAAAGTCTTTCCGGTGCCGAAGGGGCCGGAGACAATGACGATAGGAACGGTCGAGGACGGAAGCATGAGAGCTTCGAGCATCATGGCTTGGCCGGCGTTTCGGGGGTAGATGGTCGAAAGAGAATGTTTGATAGAGGTAAAGTGGAGCGGGAGCAGGCTGTCTTTTTCGAGGTCGAAACGTCCGACTTGACGGAAGGAGTGGTCGTGAAACTCGGAATAGTCTCCGGTAAATTCGACATACTCGTTGGGGTGGAGTGGGGGGGCATCGGGGAAAATATCGGCAAATTCGCACGGAGTGATTTTTCGGTTTGAGAGCCAGAGGCTAGAGGCTTCGTAAGGAAGCTCGAGTTTTCGGCGGCCGGTGTAAGCTTCGGGATTTAGACTTGCGACATGGATGCCTTCGAGGGCGGCATGAACGGCAAGACGGTCACTTCCGGTCATGATGGCGAGGTTGTCCTGGGTGATGTTAAGACTGGTAAAAACTTCGCCGTTGCGGAACAGACCGCCGATAAGATAGCGAGCGGTCATGACGGCTTGTTCGGTAGAGCTTTTGGGGTCGAACGACGGATGGTCGAGAGTAATGAAGGGGGTAAACTGAACCTCCATGCCGTTATAGAACGTAAAGACTTTGTTGACCTGAATCGGAAAACGACGGAGATAGCCAAAGAGAATATTGGCAGCTTCGCCGCGCGTCGAGATTTCGGTACTGAATTCGGAAAGTCGGTCGATGTATTGACGAGGGATGAAGAGTCGCTTGGCCTTAGCTTCGATACGCTCGTCGGGGCTTGGGGTTGGGTTCAGGATGTTCGGGTTGCCGATGAGGACGTCGAGTCCCGGGACGATAAAGTCATGAAACATAGAGACCTCCTTGTCTAGGCTTTTAAAGAGCTAAGGTGGAATACCTTGAGAAGATTATAAGCTTTGGGGTTGATTTTTTAAAGCATATACGGCATAATAGGAGAAGATATTTTAAACAAAAACAAATAAGAAAGGTAAGTATGCTGAAACTGCTGCGTAAGATCGGTCGGAAAGGAAAGGTGCTAGCGGTAGTTTTGGGGTTGGTCTTTGTTGGGGGAGGGGTTTTTGTGCTCTCAAGAATTCATGCGTCGGCGTTGACTGAGGCTGGGGATAGCATAACAATTAGTGTGGCGTCGGATTATTGGAGATATGGAATTGTCGCTGACAATGATCGATATATGTTCACAAATAGATTTAGCGTTTATAACAATACGCGCGGTGAAGGCAGTTATTCGGCGATGTGCGTAAACCCGAAAAAAGACACGCCGACGGGTGCTGGCGAAGCGGGGATTGTTTCTCCGTATGCATTTTCTTCGGGTGATTATAAAAACATGGTGGAAACGATGTTAGTGACGGACAGATCGTATAATTCGACGGTTTATGATGCATTTGCTAGCTATTATGATTGGCAAGGGTTGGTGGATTCGGTTAGCGATTTTGATGAGGTGCCGAGCTTA
>CAZBLB010000026.1:0-5902 GCA_964492765.1 uncultured Candidatus Saccharibacteria bacterium | reverse complement strand
CCGCGACCTTTACTGCTTGGGGTGCGTTTAGAGACCTCGCTAACGTTGTGTTCGTGATATATCTTTTGGTGGTTATTTTCTCCCAGCTTACGGGCATCGGCATAGATAATTATGGTATTAAAAAGACTTTGCCAAAGTTGATTGTCGCCGCAGTAATGGTCAACTTGTCATATTTCATCTGCCAGCTAGCCGTCGACATCTCCAACATTCTCGGCTCAAATCTATACAACTACCTTTCGTCTTTGGGCGCCGACAACGTGGCCGAATACGCCGGTTCTTTTGGTTGGGAGGCGGCCGCAAGTATCGGCATAACCGCCACTGTCGCCGGAGCTATAGGTGCTGGTTTATTCTTCGCTATTAAGGGTGGGTTGCTCACGATAACTTTAGGCACATTCATTCCAATTTTCACTGCCCTTATTGGTGCTTTGGTTGGCGTCTTGTTTATGTTTTTCTTACTAGGCTTGAGGCAGGCGCTCGTGGTCATGCTGGTTGTTCTGTCTCCGCTGGCGTTCGTATGCTACATCTTCCCAAATACCAAAAACATCTTCGACAAGTGGAAAAATCTCGGCTTTGGCATGTTGCTACTTTATCCAATTTGCAGTCTAGCTATTGGCGGTGGGCGTCTAGCGTCTAATATTCTTATCGGTTCTCGTGCCGCCGCCGACAACTTCTTCGTGCTTATCACCGCTATTATTGCCGAGATTGGGCCTTTCTTCTTAGTGCCGAGTTTGACAAAGGGCGCGTTCAAGGCGACCGGCGCCATCGGTGGCAGGCTAATGGGCTGGGGCGCTAACCGCAAGATGGGCGCCCAAAGACGCTTCCTCGGCTCTCGCGCCGTGCGCGACCTCGGCGCACGACATATAGACGCCGCAGAAAACAACAGAGACATGGGTATCAGTAGACGCTTTGAGAGGAACAAAAGATGGGCTGGTGGCACCACGCTAAAAGTTGACAAAAAGACAGGAAATGTCAAAGAGGTTAAAGCTAGCCGTTTACAGAGGCTAATCGGCAGGGCTGGCTCTACTCAAAACGCCGAGCGCCGTGCTATCCTCGCTCAAAGCGCCATAGAAAATCGCGAGCGCGCTCGTCAGAAAATCTCCTCCGAAGGTCAGCGACAAAACCTTTTGTCTTTAGCCCGAGAAGACCCGGCTAACATTAGCCAAGAAGCTCTCGAAAACCGACTAGAAGGAGCGCTTATGAAAGGCGAAGCCGGAATCGACGAAGCCGTCGGTATCACCGACTTTATGATGGGGCGCTTGGGTGGCTCCAAAGGTTCGGACTCTATCCGTAATGTCCTAGAAAAACTAGAAGATACCGAAAAGAATCCCGACGTCGCCAGGAATTTTCTTGATCCGAAAAACAATACTAGACGGGGTTATCTTAACGCCATCAGCATGAAGCACGGTCGTACTATCGCCGCAAAAGACGCTGCTCTCGGTCGTACCGTTAATACCGGCGGGTTCAATGCTATCACTGGCAATCTTGAGCGTACAGTCGACTTAAACACCATAAGGGCTGGCGCCAGTGGGGGTCTGGAGCTCAACGCCTTCAAAGACGAAGAGCTTGCTACTCTCGGCAAAAAATCTATCAAGTCTATGTATATGACCGGCCAAATCACCGCCGACAATGCCAGACGCATTTTGGCCAACGACAATTTAACTAGCGGCATGGATAACGAATCTCGCGCCATGTGGACTCATATCGCCGAGGGCGGCAGCGACTTGTTTAACAGTGACGGCAGTCCAGTGGCTACGACCTGGGGTAGTTTCGAAGATGGAACTATCGAAGAGCCGGTTCTCGACGCTGATGGACACGAAGTTAAAGACGAATCCGGCAAAATAAAGACCCAAACAAGACCCAACATCGTAAGAGATTTAGCTCGTGTCGTCGAAGTAGTTGACGAAACCACCGGCGAAAGAAAACAAGTTCTCGAGCGTGTCAAGATAAACACCGATTCAGGTCGTGTTCGCCAAATAGAAGAAGCCAAGCGCGAGCTTGTTGTTCGCGAAAACGCTCGCGTCGTTCATAACGAAGCCATACTTAGAAAAGCCGAAGAAATTTCCGCCTCCGCCCGCAACGAAGCAGCCAGCCGTTCCGATTCTCGTATTGACTATACTAGGGGGGGCGTTGATTCTGCCACCGGCGAGACTCTCGATTACGTGATGACCGATGCTGGCATCAGAGTTCCTGTTGGTCAAAACAAAAATGGCTACGCCATCCCTGCATATTTCCGAGGTCGCGAAGTCGAATGGTCCGCCGAGAATAGCGACGTTGCGTTGTTTAAGAAAGATGGCGAATATACTGGAGAAACGTTTAACGTCCGCGACTCTAAGACCGTTCTCCCAACCAGACACGTTTTTGAGGGCGTCGAATATGATGGCCAACCTATCGCCGTTCCAGAGGGTGCTAAAGTCAGCAACGTCAAATGGTCTGGCGGAAATACTTTTGTCTCCTTTGACCTAGAACAGACCGACGAAACAGGGAACGCTAAAACCACCGCCCACACCATAAACGTCAAAACCGGCGTCGAAAAACTCAACACCTAGAACGCTCAGGTGTTTCTGAGAAACTAGCAAAGATTTATTTTACCAGCCCTGCGGCACGAATTACGTTTTCAAAAAGTAGCGTCACGGTCATCGGCCCCACTCCGCCAATCTTCGGCGTAATCGCCCCCAAATCTTCCCGTCCTCGCACTTCTTCGTCCACATCCCCCACAATCACCCCGTCCTCGCTCGCCGTCCCCGCGTCCACTACCACCGCCCCCGGCTTTACGTGTTTATTTTTAATAAGATGAGGCACGCCCGTCGCCGTTATTATGACATCATAATTATTTAACGGCTCAAGCGAATCTTTACTTCTAAACACTGTTACGTCGTATCCCGAGTTTTTAAACATCGTCAAAAGTGGCGCCCCTACCAATCTTCCGCGCCCCACTAGAGCAATTTTCTTTCCCTCGAGCTCAATATTATATCCCCCAAGTAGCCAATTTATCGCCGTCGCCGTTGCCGAGTCAAATTTTCCTTTTCCTGACAGCCCGTCTACGTCTTTTTCCGGCGCTATTCCAGCCACCACCTCGTCCGTCATTTCCTTATCTTTTAACGGCAACTGCACAATTATTCCCGCCACGCTTTTATCTTCGTTTGCCTCGCAGATTTTCTCTTTCAGCTCTTTAGCGCTTTCGCATACTCTATCTATTACTTCAACGCCAATGTCCTCCCCATAACGTTTTTTAAGATTAACATATTTTTCTATCACCGCCGCGTCATTATCGCGAATAATCACGAGTTTCGGCGCTCGTCTTTCTGCTTTTAATCTCCGCACTTCTTTTGCTTGGCGCTCCTTAATATAAAGCGACAGTTCTCGTCCGTTTAATTCTTTTGTCATTATTTTTTCTCTCCAATCACCACCGGCTCCCACTCAAGTCTAAACCCAAATTTCTCAAAAATTATCTCAGAAATTTCTTTCGTCGCCACCTCAAGATTTTTATAGCTCTCCCCCGACTCATTAATTAAAATTAGCGCCGCCTTTTCCGAAACCCTAAACCCATGAAACAGTTTTCCTTTCAGCCCCGCCTGTTCCAAAAGCCATCCGGTATTAATGCTGTTTTCTATCCCCGTGCGATAAACTTGTATTCCTCGTGCCTCCGCCTCGTCCGCTTCTTTGTCGGACAAAACAATGTTTTTAAAGAAACTCCCTGCGCTGGCAATTTTTTTCGGGTCAGGCAATTTATGCTCGCGAATGTCCGCCACCGCCACATAAATATTTTCCGGCGTATAATCTTTTATTTCATGCTCATCGAGATACGCCTGCAAAGAATTATAAAACGGCGGTTTCAGCTTATCTTTTTTTAATCTAAACGTACAGTTTAAAATAAAATATCTTCCCGCTGTCTCGCCCGAGTTAAAAATCGAATGACGATAGCTAAAATCCATCTCGCCTTTCTTAATTTCTTTATACTCACCAAGCAACGTATCAAAAACCTCTACCGACTCTAGCGTTTGAGAGACCTCTTGACCATACGCCCCAATGTTCTGCACCGGTGCCGCCCCGACTGTCCCTGGGATTTTCGCCATCGCCTCAATCCCGCTATATCCTTTCAAGCTCATTACCTTCACAAAATCGTCCCAAACCTCGCCCCCGCCGACCTTGACTACGATTTCTTCGTTATTTTCCGTAATAACTTCCGCCCCGCGTATTTTATTCAGAATAATCGCACCACTAAACCCCTCGTCGCGACCAATCGAATTCGCTCCGCCTCCGAGAAAATAAAATGCTAAACCCTTTTCGTCCGCAAACTCCACCGCTTCCAGCGCGTCCTCTTTGGTCTCTACTTCGATTATAAACTTCGCCTCGCCCCCAAGCCTCATCGTCGTCAACTCTGATATTTTTACATTCTCTCGGATTTTCATGTTCTTATTTTATCACAACCCCTATATTTTCTCCACCACCCGCTCTACCCTTTCTCTCAAAACTATGATATAATTAAAGTGTGATTCGGTTCGGTAGCTCAGCTGGTTAGAGCACGGGCCTCTTAAGCCTGGTGTCGAGGGTTCGAGTCCCTCCCGAATCACCACGAAATAAAAGAAACCCCATCGGGGTTTGTTTTATTTCTGGATATTTTCAAGGGTGGGGCGAGAACCCATAGGACACGAACCGCATAGGAGACGAGTATATGTCTCTAGCTTTTTACTTGTCTATTTCTATTCTTTTTATTCTTCCGCTCGCGCCACTTTTGATTTTTACGCCCGTCCGCCGCACTTTAAAATAATCCGCCAAAAGTTTCAAGAGCGCCGCATTTGCCTCGCCGTCTTTTGCGCGCTCGTGCAAGTACGCAACAAAACTCCCATCCGCTAGCTTCTCTAATCTCGAACCGGTTTTTACCCCGGGTTTAACTTTTACACTAACAATCACAAATCTATTATAAATGTTTTTAAGATTTTTTAAGTAAACTCGGCTATAATTAAGCTATAAAACTATGGACGACCAGACAATCGCGCGCGTAGAAAAAAAATATCTCATCACTCGTTCCGAAATGAATGAGCTCTTAAAGCGCGTCCAAAAAAATCTCCAAAAAGACGAATATTTTTCCGAAACCGTCCTTAGTCTCTACTTCGATGACGACAATTTTTCTCTCGCCATCCGTTCCATCGACCGTCCCAATTTCCGCGCAAAAGTTCGTCTCCGTGCCTACGATGTTCCGACTAAGTCCTCCAAAGTTTTTTTTGAGGTCAAGTCCAAGCTCGTCAAGGGCAAGAAAAAAGTCGGCAACAAACGTCGCCTCGTTCTCCCGCTTAAAGATATTTATTCTTATTTAAACACTAAATCTGCCCTCGAGTCGTTCATAAAACCCAAAAACAACCCCGCTGACGATTTTAAAAACCGCCAAATCGCTCGCGAGCTCGACTATCTTATAAATACTCTCCATCTTTCCCCTAAAATCCTTATCTCTGTTGACCGTCTCGCCTATGTCGGAAAAGGCAACTCTAACTTTCGCCTTACCTTCGACAAAAATCTCCGCTTTCGTACTAAAAATCTCCGCCTAGAAAAGGGAAGCGATGGAGAAAAACATTTTGACTTTACTCCCGAGCCTACCAGAAACATCATCATGGAGGTCAAGACCATGCACTCCATGCCTCCCTGGTTTGTCCGCGAGCTTTCCCGCCAAAAACTCTATCCCGTTCGTTTTTCTAAATATGGAAAAATCTATCAACTAACCAAAGAAAGGAACAAAAATGTTTAACAGTATTTTCGACACCACCTCGAGCGGTCTCGACATAAAAACCATTCTCATCTGCTCCGCCGTAGCTATCGCACTCGGCCTCGTCATCGCCTTTACTCATCTTAAAACCAGCAAAACCAGCAAAAATTTCCTCATCACTCTCACTATCTTGCCACTCCTTGT
>CAZBLB010000025.1:0-5960 GCA_964492765.1 uncultured Candidatus Saccharibacteria bacterium | reverse complement strand
CGTAGCTCGGTAGCCCCTCGCTTTCCGCCCTTGTCCCCCCTTGCCGAGTCCCCCCCCCAGATTTTTGGGAGCGGGGGATTTTTTTGGAGGTAGGGTAGAAAGAGCCGAAAGGAGATGCGGGGCGGCGCCGGAGACAATCGCGTTAGCGATTGGCGAAGGCGATTAAAAACAGGAGCGAAGCGGTTTGCCGAAGGCAAACCGCGGAGAGACCATGAGTTGTGGGCGAGAATTATAGTAATAGCTAATTATAATCAGGAGCGAAGCGACCATAATAAATAAAACAGTTGCAGAATAAGCGTTAGTGGGATAAAATAGAACCGTAGGCGGCTTACGATATAGGACGAACGACCTAAATAACCTATAAAGTAAGGAGCCAAAATGAGTTCAACTAAACAAGGGGAAAATAGGGTAGAAGAAGCTAAGTCCGAACAGACGAGACTGGCGTTTACCGATAAAGAAAGACAAGACCGAAAACTAGAGAAAGCGAGATACGAAAAGCTCAAGGAGGAGATTCTTGAGCTTGAGAAGACGAATCTGAACAAGTTGTATTGTTTTGATTGCGGAAAAGGCTGGTTTAAGCTGGCGGGGCATAGTATGCTCATATACTATTATGATATTGCCAAAAAGATTTTGAACCAGAAGCCGAATTTACAACCAGACACCGACTATACGAAGACGATTTTTGAGATGGGGACGATTAGTTTTCGGGGGTCGGAGGGGCTTGAGAAAAAGCTAGTGAAGGCGGGGGTTTTGAAGTCGAAGCGCGAGGGGAAGTATGTGGTGGTGTTTGAACTTAATTTTGCTTTGAGACAGTCCGAGATACGAGAACTGATAAAAGAGATGAAATTTGACCAGGAGCGGGCGCTGACGATTCTTCGGCCAGCGGTGATTTTGGAGCCAAAAATATACGAGATACTTAGGCATATAAACAAGCGACTGTTTGAGAGCGTGAGGAAGGTGTCGGAATTTGAGCGGAACTATAACGGGCTTTTGATGGCAGAATATGGGAGGAAGATGCTCAAGTATTATATGATGTTTAACAAGGGAATGATACTTGAGCCGGAGGTGTGGAAGAAGATATTGGAGACCTCGAAGCTGCTAGTGATGGAGGTGTCGCTTGCGACGGAGTTGAAAATGTGGAGACAAGACGTGGGGGTGTCTATCGGGGCGGAGTTGGTGGAACTTCAGCGGGAGACGACGAAAAAGTTGACCGGAAAGACCGTACCAAAACAAGTGGGACAGATAGCAAGGGAGGTGGTAAGATAATGGCGCTACATAAAATGGAACCAGGGGAGGAATTTGCGGATTGGCTTTTAATAGAACTTAACCGTGCATACGTGGAGGCAAGAAAGGGGAAGC
The DNA here is from genome assembly GCA_964492765.1 of uncultured Candidatus Saccharibacteria bacterium. GTDB lineage: Bacteria > Patescibacteriota > Saccharimonadia > Saccharimonadales > Saccharimonadaceae > Nanosyncoccus. The sequence goes on along the minus strand of CAZBLB010000025.1, from coordinate 4,601 downwards.
GGATGACGGGAGATGAACATGTTTTTGAGGTGAACGAGGTGGAAAATTTGGTGAACCTTAGGGATTCGATTTTGTCGCGGACGTATAAGCCGAGCAGGGGGATTGCGTTTGTGACGAGGAAACCAGTGATAAGGGAGATTTTTGCGGCGCCGTTTAGAGATAGAGTAGTGCACCACTTTTTGTTTAACGCGGTGGCGGAGTGGTGGGACGAGCGACTGATTTATGATTGCTATTCTTGTAGAAAAGGTAAGGGAACGTGGTTTGGAATAAAGCGGGCGTCGAAGAACATGCGGAGGGCGAGCGACAATTATCGGCGAGAGGCGTATGTGATAAAACTGGACATACAAGGATATTTTATGAGTCTGCCGAGAAAGCAGCTTTATGACCGGGTGGTTTGGGGGCTTGACCGACAGTTCGCAGAGAAAGACAAAATCTATTCGACGATAAAATATCTTTGGAAGGAAATAATTTTTGACGACCCGACAGAAAATGTGACGAGAAAGGGGAGCATGAAAGATTGGCGAGACTTGCCGAGGAACAAGAGTTTGTTTTGTCAGCCGCAGGGAAAGGGCATTGTGATTGGGAACTTGTCGTCGCAACTTTTGTCTAATATCTATCTTGACCTACTTGATAGATATGTGATGTTTGAGCTGGGGTATAAATATTATGGGCGGTATGTGGATGACTTTTATATTATGGTGCCGAAAGAAGATTATCCGAAAGCGAGAGAAGACGTAAAAAAGATAGAGGCGTTTTTGAAGGACATTGGGCTGACGTTGCATCCGAACAAGAGATATTACCAGAACATAAAGAGGGGGATGCCGTTTCTAGGGGCGGTGATTTATCCAGGGCATATTGTGCCAGGGCCGAGGGTGAAAAATAATTTTAGGAGGGCAGTGCATGAATATTCTGAGGGTAGGAGGAAACAGGAGTCGGTGGTGTCGTATATGGGTTATATGAAAAATCTGAATGGAAAGAAAACTACGCACGAGGTGTTCGAACAGGTGGGGTGGGACTATAACGAGGACTAAAAAGAGCGAGAGGGCGGGCCGCCCTCTCGGCGGCTCGAAAGCGGGGTTGTAAAATATATGCGTGAGATGATATAATTTTTCTATGGTAAAAAAGCAAGTGAGAGGTAAAAGCGAGGGGAGTTATCAAGAGAAAATTGGGGAGACGATAGAGAAACTAAGATTAGAGAAAGGTTGGACGCAAGCGGAGTTGGCGAGGCGGGCGGGGACGAGCCAGTCGGCGATACACAGGATAGAGAAGGGACAACAGAACATTTCTCTTGATATGGTGAAAAGGTTGTCGGAGATAATGGGGAGGCAAATTATCTCTGTTTCTGACGATACGGGACAGTCTTTTATAGTGCACGGAGGAAAAGAACTGAAGGGGGAGATAACGACGAACACGAGCAAAAACGCAGCAGTAGGGTTGTTGTCGGCGAGCCTTTTGAACGCCGGAAAGACGACGCTCAAAGGGCTGGCGAAGATAGAAGAAGTGTATAGGATAATCGAAGTTTTGGAGTCGATTGGGGTGAAAATGAGTTGGGTGAACGGGGGGAAGGATTTGGAAATTATATCACCAGATGAGTTAAGTATAGATAAGATAGACGTGGTGGCGGCGAGGAGAACGCGGTCGGTGTTGATGTTTATGGGACCGCTTCTACATAAGTTTGACGAGTTTATTTTGCCGTATGCAGGAGGATGTTCGCTGGGGAGTCGGACGATTATACCACATCTGAAGGCGTTGTCGGAGTTTGGGCTCGAGGTGGATGCAAAGAGAAGAAGTGGGTTTTATGAGATAAGCGTGGATAGAGAAAAGGAGTTTGAGCGGGACGAGGAAGGGAAACTGAAACGAAAGAAGATAGTGCTAATTGAGAGAGGGGACACAGTGACGGAAAATGTGTTGATGGCGGCGGCAAAGTTTCCGGGGGAGACGGTGATAGTTGGGGCAAGCTCGAATTATATGGTGCAGGACATGTGCTTTTTCTTGGAAAAACTCGGAGTCAAAATAGAGGGGGTGGGGACGACTAACTTGAGAGTTTTTGGGGTGGAGAAAATTGAAAGAGACGTGGAATATAGTCCGTCGGAGGACCCGATAGAGGCGATGAGTTTGGTGGCGGCGGGGATAGTGACGAAGTCGGAGATAACGATAAAACGGGCGCCGATAGAGTTTTTGGAAGTCGAGCTTGAGGTGCTAAAAAGTATGGGGGCGAAGATAGAGAGGGGTGAAGAATATCTGGCGGCGAACGGAAGGACGAGACTGGTAGACCTTTATATAAAGAAAGCGAGATTGAAAGCGCCAGAGGACAAGATACATCCGATGCCGTTTCCGGGGCTGAACATTGACAACTTGCCGTTTTTCTCGGTGATTGCGGCGACGGCGAGGGGGAGAACGCTGATACATGACTGGGTGTTTGAGAACAGGGCGATTTATACGACGGAGCTGGCGAACTTGAACGTAAAGGTGGAGCTGCTTGATGCGCACAGGGTGTATGTCGAGGGGGAGACGAATTTTAGGCCGGCGGAGATGATGGCGCCACCGGCGCTGAGGCCGGCGGTGGTGGTGCTGCTTGCGATGTTGGCGGCGCCAGGGAAGTCAATACTGAGGAACGTTTATATGATAAAGAGGGGGTATCAGGATTTTGCGGAGAGGTTGAAAACGCTTGGGGCGGACATTGAGGCGGTGTAGGGGGTATTAAGGCGGGGGTTTGGTTTAGCACAGTTTGACGTTTTGCGAGCCGAGAGAGAAAAAGAGTAGAGGCGGGCGGGGGATTATGTTATAATAGGCAAAAATAAGCGAGGTAATTATGGAAGATAATCAGAACAAGGTGGGGGACGACGGAGCGACCGAGACGACAGAGATGGTGGAGACGACGGGGGCGACAGAAAAAGTGGAACGTGGGTTTTTTGATGTGTTTCAGTGGGCGAACGAGGTGGACGAAATAAAAAACAACGTGAGCGTGGAGCTGTTTTTGTTTAACAAAAACTATACGCCGTTTAAGGTGAGATATAGCGATAAATTGACGAACTCGGTGAAGGCGATGTTTATGCAGGAGGCGACGAGCTATATCATAAAAGAGGCGGACAAGGGGCTTGAGTGTAGAGAGTATGAAAAAAGCGATGGCGAAGATAAGGTGATTTATCGGACGAAACTTGAGAACGTGGGGAGGGCGGAGACGTTGATACATTTAATTGAGAATGAATATAAAGACATTGCGTTTTTCTCGGACAATGAGTATGAGTTTAAGAAAGTGAAGGGGATAATAGCGAAGTTTAGCTATCCTGGAGGAGAGGACGGGACGAAGACGTTTTATATTGCGAAGGCGCTACCGGCGAGCGCGGCACTTAAAGGGGCGACGAGTTGGGAGCTGAACGGGGAAAGCTTTGAGCCGTTTTCTGCGGAAGTGGCGATAAAGATGCCGGAAGACAATCAAGTGGCGATAGTAGATAAAAATATTGTGGTGTTTAATCAGACGAAATTTGAGGGGCTGTTCCAGTATGACTATAAGTCGCAAGTGATTGCGGACGCGAAAGCGAGAGAACTGCAAGAGAAGTATAAATTGTCGTTTGCGGAGGGGCTGACACTCAATGTGCTTTTGCAAGACAAAAAGCCACTTCTAAAAAAGATACAGGCGGTGGACATAAACGAGGCGATGACGCAGGAGCAGTTGATAGATTATGCGGACGAGATGCAACTTGACCTTATGACGGATGATGATAAGTCGATAATTATTATGGACGACAAGGACTTAAATATGTTTGTGAACCTTGTGTCGGAGGATTATTTTGTGTCGCCAGTGTCGGGACTTAGGTATGAGATAAAGAGCAAGAAGCTGATGGGGGAGAGCGACGGAGGAGAACCGCCGAGGGGGTAGGGGGTTAAATCTGGCGGAGAGCGGGGAGTCCGTGGGGAGTGGGGATTCTGAGGAGTAAAAACAAAGCGAGGAAAAAGTGAAAGCAGAAGAAGAGAAAATTTTTTCTGGATTAAACGAGAAACAACTAGAAGCGGTCAAGACGTTGGAGGGGCCGGTGTTGGTGCTAGCGGGGGCGGGGTCAGGAAAGACGAAAACATTGACGCATAGGATAGCGAATTTGCTTTGGCATGGGGTGAAGCAAAATGAGATACTCGCCGTGACGTTTACGAATAAGGCGGCGAGGGAGATGAGAGAGCGGCTTTGGAAAATCCTTGGAAACGAGGGGGAAGTTTTAAGGGGGTTTATGCCGTATATGGGGACGTTTCATGGGATTTGCGTGAGAATACTCAAGATGGAATATGTGGCGGCGGGGCTTGAGCGGAACTTTGTGGTGTATGATACGGAGGACCAAGTGTCGCTTATTAGGCGAATAATTAAAAGACTAAAAATAGACACCAAAACGGCGAAACCGAAAGCGGTGATTTCTATTATATCGAGGGCGAAAAATGAGGGGCAGAGTCCGGAGGAGATGGAAGCGCAGGCGTATTACCAGAATCAGAAGACGGTGGCGAAGATTTTTTCGGAATATGAGAAAGAAAAAGAAGAAGCGGCGGCGCTTGACTTTGATGACCTTTTGATTAGAACGTATAAAATGTTTCTTAAAGATGTCAATGTGCGAAAA
>CAZBLB010000024.1:0-5972 GCA_964492765.1 uncultured Candidatus Saccharibacteria bacterium | reverse complement strand
CTTCTTGGTAGCGTTGGACTTCGAGTTTAGAATAGCGAGACTCGAGTTCGCCGGAGGCCATTTTTTTCTCGAGGTCTTTAAGCTTGCGGATTTGTTTGTTGACGGTTTCGACATTGGTGAGAGTGCCACCTACCCAGCGAACCGTGACATAGGGCATCTCGACGGACTCGGCAGAGGTTTTGACGAGTTCTTTGAGCTGTTTTTTGGTGCCGACAAAGAGGATTTTTTTGTTGTTTTTGGCAAGCTCGGTTGCAAACGGGAGGGCTTTTTCGAGACCTTCGACGGTTTTTTCGAGGTTAATGATGTGGGCTTCTTGGCGTTTGCTGTGAATGTATGGCGCCATTTTGGGGTGCCAGCGGCTCGTTTTGTGTCCAAAGTGGGCACCAGCTTCGAGCAGGGCTTTCATATCGACATTGACTGTCATATGATTTCCTTTCCTTCGCCGCGAGTTTTGTCAGGAAATCTCTCGCGGGTGATTCATTAAAGTTATTACGTGGATAGTATAACATGAAAGAGTTTTTAGTGCAAGAAGTAAAGTGCGAGAACAAAAGCGGGGTTTACTTAATAGAGAAAGTTTGGTATAATATTGGGTAATTATGAGTAAATCTGAGATTCAACCTAAAGATTATGAGTTTGTTGTCTTTTCTGATGAGACTGCAAAATTCTCTTTTTTGACGCGTTCGACCGCGAAAAGCGAAGAAAAAATTAAGTGGACCGACGGAAAAGAATATCCGCTAGTCAAGGTGCAGATTTCTTCTGCGAGCCATCCGTTCTTTACGGGTGAAGAAAAGATTATCGATACCGAGGGTCGTGTCGATAGGTTTAAGGCACGCGCAAAGAGAGCTGAAGCGCTCAAAGCTACGCTTGGCAATAAAGTAAAAAAAGCTGAAGCCGAAGCGAAGAAAAAAGCTGAGAAGAACAAGAAATAAAACGAGACCTCGCCTACGGGCGAGGTTTTTTGAGTTGGCAGGGTTGTTGAGTGGGGACGTTTGGTTTTTAGGCATGCAGTTTTGGTGCTGAACAAAAAAAGAAATCCACGAGGGATTCTTTTATGGTGGATCTTAGAGGGCTTGAACCTCTGACCTCACGAATGTGAATCGTGCGCTCTAGCCAGCTGAGCTAAAGATCCGCTGTGTATGTTATAATATCATACATGAACATTGATTTCCAGAACTTAGAAAAGGAAGCAAAAGAAATTGAGGATTTTTTGGCGAAGCCTGATGCGTATGCGAGTGAAGATTTTGCTGCAAAAAGTAAGCGCGGGGTGGAGCTAGCGCAGATATTAGAAGTGAAGAAAAAACTTGATGCGAATAAAAAGGCGTTAAAGGAAGCGGAGGAGTTGGTATCGGACGCGGAGCTTGGGGAGCTAGCGAAAGAAGATGTTGAGAGATTGACGGCAGAGATAGTGAAGAGCGAAGAAGAACTGGAAGAAATGTTAATTCCGAAAGACCCGATGGACGATAGACCGGCGATTGTGGAAATACGCGCGGGGGCGGGAGGAGACGAGGCATCGTTGTTTGCGGGAGAACTTTATCGTATGTATATGAGGTATGCGGAGCGGACGGGCTTAAAGCGTGAGCTGATTTCTCAGAACGAGAACGAGGCGGGTGGAGTAAAAGAAGTGATTTTTAAGCTGTCGGGCGACGATGCGTACGGAAAGATGAAATTTGAGGGCGGGGTGCACAGGGTGCAAAGAGTGCCGGTGACGGAAAGTCAGGGGCGAATACATACTTCGACGGTGACGGTGGCGGTGCTTCCGGAGGCGGAAGAGAAGGATATAGAAATTCGTGAGGAAGACCTCAGGATAGACATTTATCATTCTGGCGGACATGGCGGACAAAGCGTAAACACGACGAACTCGGCGGTGAGGATTACGCACTTGCCGAGCGGGATTGTGGTGGCGATGCAAGATGAACGAAGCCAGAGACAAAATAAAGAAAAGGCGATGGCGGTGTTGCGTTCGAGATTGGTCGAAAGGCAACGCGAAGAAGAAAGAAAGAATGCGAGCGAAGCGCGGAAGAGTTTGATTGGGACGGGTGACAGGAGTGAAAAAATAAGAACGTATAATTTTCCGCAAGACAGGATAACTGACCACAGGATACACTATTCGCGCTCGAACATTGGGGCGGCGATGGACGGAGAAATTGACGATATTGTGACGGAGCTTGTGAAATATGAACGAGGACTTAACCAAGGCTAGCGATAAAACGTCTGGGAGTGGGCGAGGGGATGGAGAAAATTATCCAAAAGCCTACCGAGAGGGGGTAGCGGAGTTTTTTGGGCGAGAGTTTTTAGTGAATAAAAATGTGTTAATTCCCCGCCCAGAGACAGAGGGGGTGGTTGAGGCGGTGATGAGACTGGCGGGACGACCGTATCTTAAAGGCGTAAGGCCGAGCGAAGCAAAAATACCCGCGGGGGCGAGGATTATTGACGTAGGAACGGGGTCGGGATGCATAGCGATAACGCTATCGCTTGAACTTAAAACTAAAATAATGGCGAGCGACATATCTGAAGAAGCACTCGCGGTGGCGAGAAAAAATGTAGAGAAACTTGGGGCGGAGGTGGAGTTTTTGAAGGCGGATTTGCTAACAGGGCTTGCTGATGAAAAAAAATATGACGTTGTGGTGGCAAACTTGCCGTATGTTGATAAAAATTGGAGTTGGTTAGGGGACGAGGAATCGAAAGTGATAAAATATGAGCCGGAACTTGCGCTTTATGCGAAAGACGGAGGATTGGACTTAATAAAAAAGTTGATAGTTCAAGCCGCTGGACATACTAAATATTTAGTATTAGAAGCCGATCCGTGCCAGATGGAAAGAATAACTCAATACGCCGTGGCGTATGGCTTTGGCGTATTGGAGTTAAACGGGTTTGTTTTGGTTCTAAACTATTCGGAATAAGCGGCGAGGGTCAGTGAGAAGGTTTTTTCTGAACCGTCACGAACGACGGTGAGTGTGACGGTGTCGCCGGCGGAATGTTCGCCGAGCAAAGTGCCGAGAGAACAATTAGCGCCGAGCTTAATTCCGTCGACGGCGATGATGATGTCGGCTTTTTTGAGGCCGGCGGAGTCGGCGGGGCTGTTTTTGACGACTTCGGAGACATAAGCGCCGAAATTAACTGGCAAGTTTTCTTCGAGGGCGGTGGCAGCGTCGATGGTACTATAGGCAACGCCAGCGTAGGCGCGGGTGGCGGAGCCAGCGGTGAGGAGACTTTTAAGCATGCCCTTGATGCTGGAAATAGGGATGGCGAACCCGAGGCCGTTGCCTTCGGAGACGGCGGTGTTGATGCCGATGACTTCGCCGGCGGCGTTGACGAGCGGGCCGCCAGAGTTGCCAGAGTTGATGGCGGCGTCGGTTTGTATCATGTCGGTCAGAGACTCGGCGTTTTGGTAAGAGCTGTCGGTGGCGACGAGGGAGCGACCAGCGCCGCTAATGATGCCAGAGGTGACGCTGTTTTGGTACTGACCGAGGGCGTTGCCGATGGCGATGACTTGTTGGCCGACGGTGATGGTTTTAGAGTCGCCGAGGGTGGCGGCGGGAAGAGTTGGGGCGTTGGCGATTTTGAGGAAGGCGACGTCGTTAAGCGGGTCGGTGGCAACAATCGAGACGTCGGAAAGAGTCGTGCCGTCGTCGAGGACAACCCAGACTTTTTCTGCGCCACTGATGACGTGCTTATTGGTCAAGATATAGCCGTCGGCGCTTACGATGATACCGGTGCCGGCAGCGCCGCCGGTGGATTCGGTTTCTCCGTAGAAGAAGCTGTAGGAGCGGGTTTTTGTTTCTGTGATGATGGAAACGACGGAAGGACTGACGGAGTTTGCGACGTCGGCGATGCTGCCTTCGGTGAAATTGGCGGAATTGCTATCTGGAGCAAAGGTGTAAGTGCCGATGCCGCTTTTATAACTTAAATCTGAGGAAACTACTAAAGCGACCCAAGTGTTAAACAATGTCAAAGATAGGGTGATGATTGAAAGGATTAAGGCGACGACGGCAATTCCCTTGCCTGAGCCTCTCGTTCCTGTTTTTTTGCTCGTCTCCGCTGCTTCTGTCGTATTCGGCATTTCTGGCGTTTTAATTGTTTCTATCGTTTCTGGCTTTTCTGCCGTTTCAGAGTCTTTTGCTGACTCTATTGTTTCTATTCCGCTTGGCTTTGTTTTTTGGGCGTCTGAAAAAATGTCGTTTTCCATTTTTCTCCTTAAATATTAAAAGTTGGTTCGCTGAAACTGATGATTAAAACACTAATGATAATGAGCGTAAACAGTACAGGCAAGACGACTTCTTTGAACCGGAACCCGCCGTCTCTTGACTCGACTGAAGAATATAGTCGTTCGCACATAAACCCAAACACGGTCAGAACGAGCGCTAACTCGGGAACGAGAACGCCAAAATCGGTAAATGCGTAGATAATTAACCATGAATGAAGAACTAACGATAACTCTGCGAAAAACAAGCCGAAGATAAATGCGGGAAAACCGTTATCTAGGCTGTTGTTGTTTTGAGCGAGGACATGTCGAGCGGCGGCGTAGCCGATAATGAACTCGGTGAGGACGAGGAGGACGGAGGAAAAACTCGCGCAGGCGATAGTCGCGGCGGAAGTGCCGATGAAAGTGGCGAAGAGAGCCTGAAAAACGGTCCAAAACTCGGACGTGCGAGGCTTAATGAGGACGAGCCAGAGGACATAGCCGACGGCAAGGAGGAGGTGAACCGGCAGGAGGGAGGTGCCGGAAAAATAAGCAAGGAGGACGAAGGAAAAGCCGACGACAAGGTCGACGAGATTGGACTTTAGATTAAGAAAGAGGTAGCGAGGACGGACGGCGAACATGCGCCATTTGGAGACAAGGACGAGAATAAAACCGATAATCCAGCTTCCGGAGACAACGCAGGAGAAAATGCTGGCGACGCCGAGAAGAATGTTCATGAGGACATGAAGAAAAGACGAGAGGGCGTTGCGGCTTTTACGGATGAAGATATAATCTGATGTCATATATTATATATTATATAGCAAAAACTGAAAGTTTTCTTAAAATGTTTAAGGAAAAACATGAGCAAAATTCGGGACGTTTTGTGTTATAATGAGGCGTATATGGTAAAAGACTTTGAAGAAGCTACTTTTTTACAAAAACATCCAATTTTAAAAGATTTTTTGTCGTTGGTTTTGTTTGTGGGTGCGGTCGTTGCGGGGACGTTTCTTTTAAATACGTTTATTTTTAAGTCGTATAACGTGGTCGGGTCGAGCATGGAAAACACTTTGCTTGATGGGGATAGAGTGATTGTGGATAGGCTGACGGTGTCTTGGGCGCATTTTTTGGGGAAGGAATATGTGCCGGAGAGAGGGGATATTATTGTGTTTGCCAATGGAAGCTCGAGTGGGGAGATGACGTGTTCTGCGCCGACGGGAATAAAAGACCAGTATATTATAAAAAGGGTGATTGCGTTTCCGGGGGAGCGAGTGCAACTTAAAGACGGGGTGATGAAAGTTTATAATGACGAGTATCCGGAGGGGAAAGTTTATGACGAGGAGTGGAGAAAGTCGGAGACGGATGGGCCAAAGGTACATACGAGCGGGGAGGTGGATATTGTGGTGCCAGAGGGGGAGTTGTTTGTGAGCGGGGATAATAGGGAGGGGAGTAATAGCTATGATAGTAGAAACGGGCTGGGGACGGTGCCGTTTTGTCGGGTGGTTGGCCCGATAAACTTGAGGTTGTTTCCGTTTGATAGGGTGAGGTTGTTCTAGGGGGAGTAGGAGTAAAGTAGGATAGAGGGGGTGTGGGAGAACAGAGAGGTGGGGCAAAAATAGCTCCCCGAAGGGAGCTGTCAGAACTAGGCGGCCGCGAGGGTCCACGTGAGTTCGGTTGAATTGAACTCGAGGACGTAGCGCCTTTGGTCGGCGATGACGTCGAAGATGTGGTGAGCGGCTGTGCCGATGAATTTGATGTGGGTGCGGAGAAGCTCCGTCACCTCGACTTCAGATTC
>CAZBLB010000023.1:0-6049 GCA_964492765.1 uncultured Candidatus Saccharibacteria bacterium | reverse complement strand
TCAACGACCTTGCCTGTGAGTTTAATCACTTCCTTTTGACTAGCCATAAATTACCTAGCTATTTTACCAGATTTTGGGATATTTTACAATAGTTAATTCAGATTATTTTTAGGATTCTGAATCTTCGATGAGGACGGCGCGGACGAATTGACGAGAAAGATAAGTGCGACGAGTTTGAGACCATTCTCCGGTGCAGGTGATGAGGGTTAAAGACTCTCTCCCTGGAATAGGAGAGTTCATGGCGGTGGACATATAATTGTCGGAATCTTCGAGCGAAAGAGTGATGTTTTCTACGACAGAGTAGTTAAAGATTTTTCCGTCGCCACGCTCAATGGTGATGATGTCGCCGGAATAAAGACGGTCGAGATATTTAAAGACACCAACAACGTTAGGACCGCCGTTATGACCGTCTATAAGGAGAGTTTTGCCGGAGCCGGGTTTGCCGGAGGCGTTATACCAGCCGACGTCAAAAATGTTTTTAGGGGTGTTTAGTTCGCCGGAAAGTTTGAGACCGACAGAAAGCACGCGAGCGTTTTTGATGTTGAGCGAGTCGATAGAGAGATAGCGAGGTTGGTCGGCGGGGACGTTATAAGAGTTGATGACTTCTTCGGTCGGGACGGTTTCGTCGACTTCTTCTTCGTCGCTTTCGTTTTTAAGAACGGTGGCGTTGGCGCGTTCACTCCCTTCTTTTTCGTTGTAATAAAAGTATTCCCAAATAGCGACACGTCCGAAGAAAATGGCGAGGATGACAATAATAAACCCGACGACAATTTTTTCGAAGATGTTTTTAGAAAAACCGAGCGACAATCCGGAGTCTTTGTTCGACTTTTCTAGTTCCCTATCCGCTTCTTTTGTTTCGACGTCGCTATTTAACCTAGCTCCGTATTCTGTTTTGCTATTTTTTTCGGTTTTAATAGTTTTTGATGATTTTTCGTTTGGCATGTCCACCCTTTCTAGGACTTGTTAAAAATCTTTTCCGTAATCGTCGTATGTGACCATGAGTGCCTTAGAGTCTAAACTGCGGAGATTTTCTAGCGCAACGGTGACGACGATAAGCAGTCCCGTACCAGACAACGACAACCCGAGCGGTGCGCCATTAATGATGATGAAAATATAATCGGTGATAAATGGCAACAGAGCGATGATTCCGAGCGACAGTGCGCCAAAGAAGTTTAGGCGGACGATGATTTTTTCTAGATATTCTGCGGTTTTAAGCCCAGGTCTTACGCCCTCGATAAACCCGCCTTGCTTCTGTAAGTTGTCGGCGATTTCCTTAGTGTTGAAAATAATGCTGGTGTAAAAATAGGTGAAAATGACGACGAGGAGGAAATAGACGGCGGGATAGATAAACCAGCGCCAAGTGATGCCTAGCGGATATAATGAGGAGAAATTTGAGGCGCTCGGCGCGGTGAACAACTGAACCAACGTCTGCCCAAAAACACTGTCGGCATTTTTGGTGAGTAAAAACTGACCCACTAACGCCGGCAAAGACAAGAACGCAGTGGCAAAGATGACGGGAATAACGCCGGCGGAGATGAGCTTTAGAGGCAAAATTGAACGGATGTCGCCATAGGCGGAGTTTCCGTGCACTCTCTTGGCGTAGTTAATGGTGACAATTCTCTGCGCCTCGTTGAGTTTAATGAGCATGTAAATAACGAGAACAATAGCAACCGCAAAACCTAGTACTATCCAGAAAACCGAAGGGTTGACGGGTAGATTAAGCCAGCCGAAAAGCGATAATGAGCCACTTGAAGTATCGAGAAGCGCAGCGGTGAGGCTCGCGAAGGTCGCCGGGAAGCCGGTGATGATACTGGCGAAGATGAGCATAGAAATGCCGTTGCCGATGCCCTGTTCGGTCATGAGCTCGCCGAGCCACATTAGGATGACGGAGCCGGCAATCATGGCAACGATAGCGATAGCCCACTCAAGAAAAGTCGGATCAGTAAGGACGGCGGTGGCGGAAGCGACGACGTTTTGGTAAAGAATATAAATATAGGCGATAGACTGGATGAGGGCGAGAGGAACGGCGGCGATGCGGGTCCATTGGTTGATTTTGCGGCGACCAACTTCGCCGTCTTGGGACAGTTCTTCTAGTGAGGGGATAGCCTTGGTTAAGAGCTGGACGACGATGGAGGCGGTGATGTAAGGAGAGAGGCCGACGAGGATAATCGAGAAGCTAGTCAAGCCGCCGCCAGAAATCATATTAAGAAAAGAGCCGAAGTCGGAGCTGTTGATGAGGTTTTTGACGGCTTCTTGGAGGGTGGTGGCGTCGCCTAGAGGGATAGGAATGTGGGCAAGAAAGCGGTAAACAACGAGAATCCCGAGGATAATCAGGAAACGTTTGAGCATGTCTTTGTTCTTTAGGGATTTGAAAATGGTTTTGAAATGCATCGTGAACCTCAGCTAGATTTATCTTTATTATTGTAGCATATCGGGACAAAAAGTAGAAGAAAGACGAAAGAAATAGAGCGAGATTTGCGAGTATATATAATATATAGTATAATTATAGATAACTCGAAGGTTCGAGAGCACTTTAAGGAGGGTTGGAATATGTCGAAAGACGAGATAGCGAAATACGTAAGAGAAGAGGCGAAAGCGTGGCAACAGTATCGCGAGATACAGGAAAAGAACCTACCGAGGATTAGAGAACTGAAGCGCACCGTGCTGTGCATGAAACTGGACGCGGCGGAGTGCTATCGGCTGTCTTCTGAATATTTTACGCTTCCAGAAGTGTCCAGTGCGTATACGCAGAAAGCGGTGGAGCGTCAGCAGGAAGCGGCGTGCATCGAAGAAGACATTGAGGTCTTAAAATCTGAAATCCGTTCGGCAAGAACATATGCTATGGCGATGAATGCAGTCATCGCGACTATGGTGGCAGAAGAAGAAAAACGGAAATACGAAGAGGAAGAATAAGACGGAACAACGACTACTGACCTTCAAAAAATGTCCGTCAGAGCGGACATTTTCTAACCCCCAGCCGGCAAGAGCCGGCTTTTTTAAGCGGATTTTTTCTCGCGTTTTGGAGTGGCAACTTTTTTGAAAGAACCACCGGCTTTTTTGATGGCCTCGATGGCAGTTTTGCTAGCGAATTGGGTTTCGAGAGCAATTTTGGACTTGAGCTCGCCACGAGAAATGACCTTGACCTTGACATAAGGTGAGGAAATAAAGTTTTTCTCGGCGAGAACAAAGTTGTCGATGTTTCCGGTGAGGTCATTTAAGACGTCGGTATAGACGACTTCGGCCTTAGCGTGGAGGGTTTTGAAGCCTTTGAGCTTAGGAATGGCCTGCATGATGGCGCGTTGACCGCCCATGAAGCCGGTTGGCATTTTTCTGTGGCCAGTGCGGGCTTTTTGACCCTTAGTGCCACGACCGGCAGTTTTGCCTTGGCCGGCGGAGATGCCACGACCTTTACGGGACGGGCGAGTGTTTTTATCGACGATAAGTTCGTTGTATTTCATGATTATTTCTCCTCTTTCTTGGCTTTGGAAGAGGTGGATTTTTTAGCCTTAGGGGCGTCTTCTGGCTTCTTTTTTAAGGAAGTCGTAGTCCATTCTTTTCTTGGAGTCTGCTCGCGGAGACCGTCGATGACGGCGTAGGCGATGTTGACTTTGTTGGTTGAGCCAAGGGATTTTGAGATAAGGTTTTTAACACCGGTAAGGCCGATGATAGAGCGGACGACACCGCCGGCGATAATACCAGTACCCGGAGCGGCAGGTTTCATGAGAACGTTGGCGCCGGTGACTTTGGTTTCGACTTCGTGGCAGATGGTTTCGCCGTCCATGTTAAAGGTTATCATGGACTTTTTGGCTTTAGCGGTGGCTTTTTGGACGGCGGCGGTGACGTCATTGCCTTTGGCGACGCCGATGCCGATTTTGTTTTTGTGGTTGCCAACCGCGACGAGAGCTTTGAAGCGCATGCGGCGACCGCCGGCGACAGTGCGAGAAACGCGATAAATATGAATCGTGGTTTCGTCGAACTCTTTAGGCGCGTCGTTGGCGCGGACGCGGTCGCGGCGATTGCGACTCATGCGGCGGCCGGAGATGTCGCGGGTTTCTTTTTTGGCGGCCATAGCGTCCGTCATTTTAAGAGTGCCGGACTTGTTGATAACTTTTGCTTTTTCTTCAGTCATTTAGAACTCCAATCCTTCTTTTCTGGCAGCGTCGGCGAGGGCAGACATGCGACCAGCGTAAAGTTTTGAACCGCGGTCGAAGACGATTTTTGAGATGCCGGCTTTTTTGGCTTTTTTGGCAATTTCGGTGCCGACTTTGGCACATTTTTCGGTCATAGAGCCAGAAGTTTTGGCGCCGATGGTCGTGGCGTAGCAAACCGTGGTACTTTTGTCGTCGTCGATAAGTTGGGCGATGATGTGTTTGTTGCTGATGTTTACGCTCAAGCGAGGGCGTTCGGCAGTGCCGTGAATTTTAGCGCGAGTGCGATTTGCGCGAAAGATAGATCTCATGTTATTTCTTCCCTGCCTTTCCAGCCTTGCGGAGGATGACCTCGTCGACATATTTAATACCCTTGCCCTTGTATGGTTCAGGCTTTTTAAGGGCTCTGATTTCGGCTGCGACTTGGCCAACTTGTTGTTTGTCGATGCCAGAGACGGTGATGTTCATTTTGTCGACTTTAAGGTCGACGCCGTCTGGGGCGGTGTATTTAACTGGGTGAGAAAAGCCGAGCGCCATTTCGATTTGTTTGCCGCCACCTTGAAGACGGAAGCCGACGCCGTTGATTTCGAGCTTTTTCTCGAAGCCTTTGGTGACGCCGATGACAGCGTTGTTCAGCAAGGCTCTTTGAAGACCATGCCATGCGCGGGACTCTGGCTCGTCGTCAGAACGAGTGACGATAATTTGAGCACCGTCAACAGTGGTTTTCGTATTTTTTTGAACCGGAACTTTGAGCGAACCCTTAGGTCCAGCGACGGTAATTTCTGTGTCGCCGACCGTAATTGTCACTCCTGCCGGAACTACGATAGGTTGTTTTCCGATACGACTCATTGTGTTTCCTTTAAGTTAGTAATATCAGGGATGATTTTAGCATATTTTGTAAGGAAAGGCAAGTCATAATCTATCAAAAATCGCTCCTCTATCGAGGGGCGATAATTTGAGCGATAACCGACTATTCGGTGACGCCGAGTTCGATACGCTTAAATTGGCGGACGGTAATGTTTTCGCCAGTCTTAGCGATGTTTTCTTTGATGAAAGCTTCGACGGTTTTGGTGTCGTCTAAGATGTAAGGTTGGGAAAGTAGAACTTTGTCAGCAAAAGCTTTTTTCATTTGACCGCCGAGGATTTGGTCTTTCATTTTTTCGGGGCCTTTGAAGTTAGCTTCGAGCTCTTTCATCTTGGCGGAGCGGATGTCTTCGGGTATGTCGTCCTCGGAAACATAAAGCGGGTTCATCGAAGCGACTTGCATAGCGAGTTTATGGGCGAGGTCTTTGAACTCGTCGGTTTTGGCGACGAAAGAAGTTTCGCAGTTGACCTCGACGATAGCGCCGATGCGGCCGTCGTGAACATAGCTGTCGACGAGACCTTCGCGGGTTTCGCGGTCGCCACGTTTTTCGGCTTTGGTGAGGCCTTTTTTGCGCATAGCTTCGAGGGCTTTGTCAAAGTCGCCATCGGCTTCGACAAGGGCGTTTTTAGCGTCGGTCAAACCGACACCGGACAGCTCTTTTAGCTTTTTGATTTGTTCGATAGAGATGTTTGCCATGTTCCTCCTTTTTATTTTTAGGCTATTTTTTACCGGCTTTGATAGCTTCGATGAAATAATCGAGAACGAGTTGTTCGGCTTTGACGGCATCGTCGTTCATCGGGATAACATAGTCGATATCGGTCGGGTCAACGTTCGTGTCGCAGAAAGCGATGACTGGAATGTGGAGAGCTTTGGCTTCTTTGATGGCGTTCTTGTCTTCGATGGCGTCGGTGACGAGAACAGCGGCAGGCTGTTCGGACATTTCTTTGATGCCGCCGTAGCGCTCGTTTAAGAGGTCGATTTCTTCTTGGTAGCGTTGGACTTCGAGTTTAGAATAGCGAGACTCGAGTTCGCCGGA
>CAZBLB010000022.1:0-7837 GCA_964492765.1 uncultured Candidatus Saccharibacteria bacterium | reverse complement strand
AACAAAATCCCCGAGCTCCCCGCCGCCGAAAAAATCATCATCCGAAACCTTGCCGAGCTTGGTCGCACCGCTCGCCTCACCGTCCTTGCCGAAAAAATCTACGGTCGTCCCGCCACGCCCAAAGAGGTCTCAAGTCTCGCTTTCCTCGGTGACATCTCTTCCTCGCTCACTGTCCTTCCCGAAAACGACCGTTATTACCACTCCCTTGCCATCTCCGACCTCGGCGACGAAAAAGCCCTCCGTACCAAAATCGACGAAATCGTCTCCATCATAAAAGCCGAAAAAGCTCCCCTCACCCTCGACGAGCTCGACGCCAAACTCACCTACGAGCACCCTTCCCAAATCGCCGCCGTCGCCTCCGCCTCTAAACTCCTCGCGACTTTAAACGACCTTTGGGGTCTTGCCAAGTGGCCCACCGTCAACCCTAAAAACATCCGCGACAAAATCTACGTCATCTTAAAAAACGCTAATGAGCCGATGCACTTCAACAAAATCGCCGCCGCCATCGCCGACTCAAATTTCCGTCGCAAAAACGTCACCACCCAAGCCATCCACAACGAGCTCATCAAAGACCCTCGCTTTGTCCTCATCGGCCGCGGCATTTACGCCCTCGACACCTGGGGCTACAAAAAGGGAACTGTCTCCGAAATCATCACCGACCTCCTAAAGTCCTCCTCTCGCCCCCTCTCTCGCGAAGAAATCGTCGCCGGCGTCCTCAAATCTCGCAAAGTCAAAGAAACCACCATCCTCTTAAACCTCCAAAACAAAGACCTCTTCGAGCGCGTCGAGAAAAACTCTTACCGCCTAAAATCCGAGGCTTAGCATAACCTTTAGACTTTTTTCTAAAATTATGCTAAAATATCTTTAATGTTAGCGCAAATTATACGTATTATTTTATCCCCGCTTATTTGGGTTCCGCTCGTCGCCCTCTTTGCTTTTCTCACCTATAAAAACTACAAAAAAGCCAACCGCCTCAAGGTCCTCAACATCGATTCCGTCCTTCTCATGCTCGAGATTCCGCGCACTAACGATAAAAAAGAGCTTGCGGCCGAACAACTTTTCGCCTCCCTCCACGGCATTCTCCGCGACAAAACCGAGCTTAAAAATTCCGGCGGCGTCCAAGAACACCTCTCCTTCGAAATTGTTTCGACCGGCGGCCAAATCCGCTTTTACGTCTGGGTCCCGCGTATTCTTCAATCTTTCGTCGAAAGCCAGATTTATTCTCAATATCCCACCGTCCAAATCTACAAATGCTCCGACGACTACGTAGATTCTCGCCACACTCATAGTATCGTTTATTCTTCCGAACTTACTCTGACCGAAGATTCCGCCCTCCCGATTAAAACCTTTGACACGTTCGAGGTCGATCCTTTGGCCGGTATCACTGGGACGTTAGCAAAGCTAGACAGCGATAAGGGCGAGGAGCTATGGGTTCAGATACTCACCAGACCCGTTTCCGACGATTGGCACAAGTCCACAACCGACACCTGGATTTCACGCGTGAAAACCGGTGGAAGCAAAGGTCTGTTCGGTATAGATTGGAGCTATCTTGTCCAGTTGCTCGGGGCTCTCTGGACTCCCCCCGCCGGCGGGACAGGTTCCGAAAAAACCGTCGAGATTTCCGAGCGCGACAAAACTCGTATTGCTAAAGCCGAAGAAAAGGCCACCAAACTTGGTTTTGAGGTCAAGATTAGGCTGGCTTATCTAGGCGACGACGAGATAAACGCCAAGCTAAACATGCAAGCTTTGGTCGGCACGTTCAAACAATTCAATTCAACAAATCTTAACGGTTTCAAAATGCTCGGGAGCACGTTTGACGCCGAGGCGTTGGATGCCTATAAATTGAGGCAGTTTACTGATGACGGGTTTATTCTAAACATCAGCGAGCTCGCCAGTGTCTATCATTTACCTCATACGAGCGTCGAAACTCCAAACATCGTCTGGGCGAACAGTAAAACCGCCGAGCCTCCCGCCAAACTACCCGTCTTGACAGGAAACATCGCTAACGACGAAAACATTTCCGCGTTCGGCCTTACTAATTTCCGCGGCATAAATCACCAGTTTGGCTTACTAAGAAGAGATAGAAGTCGACACGTTTATATCATCGGCCAAACCGGCGCCGGAAAGTCGGGCTTGCTCGAGTTGTTTGCTTTGTCTGACGTCTTTTATAATCAAGGTTATTGTATTATTGACCCTCATGGAGATTTCGCCATTAATAACCTACGTTTTGTGCCTGAGAGTCGTATTAAAGATGTCGTCTATTTTAATCCTGCCGACACCGCCCACCCTGTCGCCTTTAACCCGCTTGAGTTGTCCGACCCCGCGAGAAAGCCCAATGTTTCTTCCGAGGTCATAGGCGTCCTTAAACGCATGTTCGGCGACTCTTGGGGTCCTCGACTCGAACATATTTTGCGTTATACTTTGCTCGCTCTGCTCGATAGGCCAGAAACGACCCTCCTCGACATCTCCCGCATGCTCACCGACAAAGAGTTCCGGAAAGAAACGCTTAGCTATTGTAAAGACGTCACCGTTCTTCAGTTCTGGAAACAAGAGTTCGGCACCTGGGGCGACAAACAAGTCACCGAAAGCATCGCGCCAGTCCTCAACAAAGTCGGGGCGTTCACCGCAAACCCCATCATCAGAAACATCATCGGCCAGCCTAAGTCCAGCTTTGACGTCCGCAAAATCATGGACGAAGGCAAAATCCTTGTCGTAAATTTGAGCAAGGGCTTGATTGGCGAAGACAATGCCAGTATCCTTGGTGCATTTTTAGTCACCAAGGTCCAGCTCGCCGCCATGTCCCGTTCCGACATCCCCGATATAAAAGACCGCAGACCGTTCTATCTATACGTCGACGAGTTCCAAAACTTCGCGACCGATTCGTTCGCCGTTATTCTCTCCGAGGCCAGAAAATACGGGCTTAATCTCACCGTAGCGAACCAATACACCGCCCAAATGACCGACTCCGTCAGAGACGCCGTGTTTGGCAACGTCGGCACCACCATTTCTTTCCGGGTGTCGGCGGACGATGCGCCGTTGCTTATTAAACAATTCGAGCCAACTTTCGACGCGTCCGACCTCATCCAAATGAACAATCGTCATTTTATCATCAGTATGATTATCAACGGCGAAAAAGTCCCCGCGTTCTCCGCCACTACATTGTCTATTCCTGAGTCGCCACATGACAATTTAGAAGCCATCATCGAGAGTTCGAGAGAGCTTTATTCGAGACCAAGAGCCGACGTCGAAGACGAAATCCGCGAAACCATCGAGGCCTCCGAAAAGTTCAAAAAAGAACTCTCCGACTCTGGAAGACAAGAGCTAGAAAACATAGAAGAAAAGCCCAAGTTTGTGTTCAAGGCCGCCGACATTACCTCCTCAAAGTCCTACACTTGGGCGCAGAACAAAAACCGAACTTTAAGCCCTATGGCCGATTTCAAAAAGCTCAAAGTCTCTCCTAACACCGCCGAAGACAAGACCGACCGTCCCGGGCTTAAAGACTTAGGGAGTCTCTACGCCGCCAAAATCTCCGAAAAAATAGAAAAGCCCGAAAAATCCGAGCCAGACAAGGCAGGGAACAACGCCTCGCCAAAATCTGGCGCTAATTCTGACGCCCTAAAAATCAGTCACGCCACGTCTAATGCTTCAAATATATCAGCCAGTTCATCAGTTAACACGTCGACCAATACTTCGGCTCAAGACGCTAACACTAGTGCCAATAAGCCCTCCAAACGCCACCACAACCGCCACAGGCGATAATATATATCAAGGTCGCGACTTTTTATATACTCAGCAAGCAAGCCCCCCTGCAATAAAACCTGAATCATCCACAAACCACGCTAAGAGTCGCCTAATCACCACGCACCTATAACGAGAATGTCGCTCGTAAAAACAAGCCGACCAACACTACCGCAAAAACGAGCCGACATAAACCAGGGAATGACAATAATCATTTCTTGCCCGAACTTCTTTACCTCCACACCTCCCCATCCTTAATGTCGCACAATATATCTTTTCAGACATTAGCAATCCTTACAAAAGACGGTAAAACAATCGTTCGGTAAATCCTTTTTAAAATCCGATTTTTTAAGATTTTTCGCTAAATTCCATTTTTACCCACATTTCCCTGTTTTTCTATCCGTTTCCCCGCCTCCCTCGACCTTTCCGCACCAGAAAAATTTTTTCTTTATTTTTCTACCTCATTTCTCCCTAAAACAAAAACCGAACAGAAGGGGGAAATAAACCGTCCCAACTCAAAAATCCTATCAAGCACGCGCCAAACTACCCCAGCTCCTTAAACCACTTATAAAGCCCCTGCACATGGTTCTCAAGAAAATAATAATGTCTCACGTACGCCACCGACATCCCCACCATAATCAAATCCACCACACCCCAAATCACCAACACATCGCCCGTCACCCCTCCCATACCCATCACAATTATCGTCCCAAACACCAAAATCACCGTCAAAAACACAAAAAACAGCATAATAATCAGGTGTATCTCTCGCTCCTTCTGAAAGTTCCTCACCATCTCCGCGTGATACTTAAAAACCTCTCTCTTATCTTTCCCTGTCTTTACCTCTTTTGCAATAAACTTTTCATATTCCAAGATTTTCTTTTCCATAACCAGATTATATCACATCCTCCAGACCATAGCATAACCTCAAACGCCCCAATAAAAGCCCAAAACTCACTTACTCTAAACCCCAACAAAGCCCCAAACCCTAGCGCCAACTCCGCTCATTTCAAAACCCACCTCGCCTTAACTGACTTTTCCCTCCCCGCCTCCAAAACTAACCTAAAAACAAAAAATCGCCCCGGCTTTCGTCGAGGCATAGTCCTTAAAAATCTCTTGAGGGGGGTCGTGTTCGTTTTTTGTTCGCTAGGCTTCCTTCGGGGAATCGCGCCGCGTACGGAAGCTCTCGCGCAAGGTCTCCGGGGTCTCCCCCGAACTTATTTCATCGGCTCATACAGTTTCGCCGACTCTTTCGTGAGATAAAGTCTCACGATTCTTTCATCATATTCTCCCGGCACGGCGATTTTCCCGCCGACCACCAGAAAAACACGATATTCTACCTGTTTCTGCACGCCAACAAGCTCAATAAAATCATGCTCCGTCGGGCTCATTTCCCCGTCGAGCAGAAAAATCTCGTCAGCGCCCCCCTCCAGGTAATAAAGGAGGAATTCTTCATCGCTTACCGCCTTAGTCGACAGTAATACCGGCGTCTCAGCTTTTTTCACGCCAAAGAGGCCGGTTACAAAGCAGACGATTATGACTAACAGCCCAATTCCAAACGCCACCCAGGCGCTCTCCTTGGGTTCTAACAAAACGTCTTCCGTCCTTCGTGCCGACTTTCTGGTGCAGTTCCAGACAGAAATTTTGTAAGCCAGCGTCGGAATCATCACGAGAACAATCCCAAGCACCAGAACTAGACAAAAAATAAAAGCGAGCATTTATTTCCTTCCCTCCCAAATCCAATCCCCCCTCAGAGATTTTAAGGTACATACTCTCATTATACCACACTTCTTCCCTTTTGTCAATCCGACCCAGCGTCCCAACCAGCCCTAAACCTCACTCCGCTATCAAAGCCTAAACCCCTCTCTGTCACCAAAAAAACACCTCACCCTCCTAAATACCCCTACTTCCAATACCCCTTTCGTTCCACCCTTACGTCTATATATTCCACCTCTGTTATTCCCTGTTCTTCCAGATATTTCAACATCCTCACCCCATCCTCCGCGCTCACCGCCGCATTTCTGTCTATCGTCACCTTCACCACCCCAGAAAACCCCTCAATCGTCAAATCCACCTCTCTCACCTTATCTACCGGCAGGCTCGCCCTCACCACCTTTCTCCCTCGAATCATAAACTCTTCCTCAAGGTTCGCAATATATTCCTTCATTCTCGTCGTCATCTCTGTCGCCACCTTCCCTGTTCTCTCGTCAATCACCTCCACGCTCGGCTCTTTTTCAATCTCTATCACCTCTGTTTTCATAGAAATCCACTTATACCACTCGCTAAACATCCTCACCCCTAAAAACACCGTCGCCCCAAAAAATACCACCACCGCCAAAACTTTCGCAACTTTCCCCCTCCTAATCGACCGCCTCGCTCGTTCCCTTTCCGAATCGCTCTCTGGTCGCTCCCTCCGTCGAACAATCGTCTTCCCTATTTCCATTATTCCCCCGCCTCTATCACAATCTCCGCCAACCTCTCCGCCGCCCCCGTTTTCGTCTCTTTGTTCAAGTTTTCCGCCAGCTTTTCCCTCTCCTTCGGCCTCCTCACCAGCTCCCTCACCGCCTCAAGCAACACTTCTGGCTTTTTCGTCATTTCCTCATCATTCACCACTTTCGCCGCCCCCGCGCTCTCCAGTCTCTCCGCATTTTTCACCTGATGCGCCCCCGGCAAATCCGCAAACGGCACCAAAATCACCGCCTTCTTCAACGCCGCCAGCTCCGCTATCGTCGTCGCCCCCGCTCTCGACACCACCACGTCCGCCGCCCCCAACAGCTCACTCATGTTCGAATTAAACTCCCACATCCTAAAATTACTCTTCAGTTTTGCGTTCTCCCACACCTCATATTTCTTCAAATCCACCATTTTTTCATAATGTTTCCGCCCTACCACTAGTCCCACGCTCGCAAATTTCATCATCTCCGGCAAAATCTCCGCCATCGCCTTATTCAGCCTTTCCGACCCCTGACTTCCGCCTGTCACCACCACCAACGGCTTCTCAAGGTCAAACGAAAACCCCGCCTTCAGCCTCACCTCTTTCGCCGCCGACACCTTACTAAACTCATCCGACACCGGCACCCCCACCCATTCCCACTTTTCCCTCCCCGGAATCGACTTCTCGGCTCCGTCCTCATCCTTAAACGTCGCCTCAAATTTCACCCCCATCCCCACCGTCTTCGCTTTCCTCATCAAAATCCTGTTCGCAAGCCCCGGCGTCGCGTCGCTTTCGTGTATCACAAACGGAATCTTAAACCACCCCGCCACTAGCCCCACCGGAAGCCCCACATATCCCCCTTTCAAAAAAATCACGTCCGGCCTTCGCTTCTTCGGCGCCATCAGCACCAAACTCTCCAAAAGCCCAATCAAAAACCCCAAAAAGCCCAAAATATTCCCTATTATCAAATCTTTCACCGTAATATTTATAAGCTTAAAATAATCTTTAAGTTTCCACCCCGAATACCGATGAAACTTCCCCGCAAAAATCCACCTCACCTTCATATTCAAATCCCCCTCGCCCCCAAGTGTTGTAATTTTTACAACATTAGCATAATACTTCCTATCCGTCCAAAACTCTACCTTCGCTCTCGGTTTTTTCTTCAAAATCTCTCTTGCCACCGCCAACGCCGGCGTTACGTGCCCCCCGCTTCCTCCACCCACAATCAAAACTCTCACTAAAGCCTCCCCTTCTTCAAATGCCCATTACTAAACTTCTTCTGCATAATTTCCTTTTCCCTTCTAGTATAGCACGAAAGCTGAAACACCAACCCAAGTCCCGTCGCCACAAACAGCATACTCGTCCCCCCATAGCTTAATAGCGGCAACGTTATCCCCGTCAGCGGTATCAGTCCCGTCATCGCCATAATATTCACCGCCATCTGCACCCCCACCCACGCAAACACCCCCACTGCTATCAACTTATGTTCATCATTCTCCCCCCGCTCCGCGACTTTCGCTACCCTCATCAAAAGCACCACAAACACCACTACGACCAAGCTCAGCCCCAAAAACCCAAACGTCTCCCCCATCACCGCAAACACCGAATCATTAATACTCTCCGGCAAATACCCCGTCGCCTGCACGCTGTTCCCCACTCCAACCC
>CAZBLB010000021.1:0-8109 GCA_964492765.1 uncultured Candidatus Saccharibacteria bacterium | reverse complement strand
TACGCAAGGTTGTTTTCTGGATCGGTGAAAGAAGTGGAGTGGGTGTAGGGGGAAGCCAACAAATTCTCAAACGACTTATTCCCTCTTAGCGACGCCGTATCGTTATCGGATGGGAGCTGCCAGCCGAGGGGACAAATACTGTCTACCGCATTCGCGCCACTCGTCTTCGACGTCCCAGACCCCGCCGTCGCAGCATAATAGTTATACAAATTCCCACTCATCCCACTATCCGCCGCCGGCACACCATTATCTAGACAAGTCAAGAACCTATATCCATCCAAGCTACTTCCCGCCTCACCCTGCGTTGTACCAATCGTATAACTATATCCAGCACTAGAGTCATTACACTGCTTATACGTCGAAGTACCCACCTGCGTCGCTATTATATCGTTCGCAAGTATCGTCGCCTTATCTTTATACGTCGCATATTTATTCCCACCTACCCAGTTATTATAGAACACCAACGTCCCGTTATCATACACGTGCGCGCCATCCACCGCATTACTTGCCCACCTATAATCACCGATATTTCCACCCACCCCAGCAAGCGTCGTCTTCGTATAAATCTTATTGCTCTCACTACTATTATCCGGATAATACAAGTTCGGCAACTCAATCGCATACCCCGCCATACCATCATACTGCGTCACAAGCGCCAACTCCCCCGTACTCTCCATCTCGCAATACTTAAACCCATTCCCGTTATAGTTATAAATCACACCATTCTTATCAAACGCCATCATACAATAATTACTATTATCTCCAGAAACCACCGTGCTCGTCCAATCCGCTGGCGTCGCCGCTTGCGTCTGGTCAACAATCTGCTTCACCCAGAACTTCACCACCGCGACCGCCGTCCCCTCGCTATAAGCCGTCGCACTTGCCGCCACTGCCGACGTCTGCGCCGTCCCGGCCAAGTGATTAACACTATCCGTAATCGTAAAATAGCTCGCATCCGGCAACGCGCCGCTACTCATAATTGTCACCGCCCCGCTTGTATTAGCCGCCGGTGTTGCTAACCCGAAGCATGGACTCGTATTCGTTCCCCCGCTACAATTTATCGTGTTCACCACATCCGAATCCTCATCATCTTCTGGGTCATCCACCCAAGCCAAATCCTTCTCCGTCACAGTCACCTGCTCCACCATGTGTACATTCTTCCAATCACTACTCAAGCTCCCCGCTTCCGCAACGACCCACTCATCTCTCGGATTACTCTCCGTCCCCTGTATATCCGTATCCGCCGCGCTCAACGTCATACCTTCATAAATTTCCAAATCCAAGTTCTGCACCATCCAACAGTTTCCATCTGCCAATCTCCTTACCAAATATCTCTTACCATCCCTCGTATCTTTCAGCGTAAACGTCCCAAGCTCCAAGCTCTTATCAACGGCCGCCTCCTTCTGCGCCAAAGTCGCCCCACCCTCTGCCGTATTTATCGTGCTTGCACTATTTATATCGCCACTTCCCGTCGTTCCCGCCAGCTCATCATACACCGCCCCAAGCATCGCCTTTCCATCCTCAGTATACAACCTCGCTCCATCGCCCCACTTCCCATTCCACTTATACGTCTGTGCACACACACCGGCCGTCATTTCCTGCATCCTTGTCACATACCTGTTCCCACTCCCATCCTCGGTCTGCAACCCAGCGTACACAAACGCTGCTATATTACTACTATTCTCCGTAATCTTACTCACATAATTATATCCATACCCCGGCAAACTCACCCAAAAATCATATCCATCTCCCGTCGTCTCTTGTGGAATGGTACATTCAAGTGTCCCAATCCTACTCCCAACCTCCAACTTCGTCACCGCACACTCGTCATAACTCACCGCCGTAATCTTCCCATTCACCACCGTCACTCCCGCCAATTTCATCACGTCATAATCCACATCATCGCTTAGATCGCCCGGCGTACCATTATTATCCACCATATCTGCATGTGGCACCATATACACCTTCACATCACTGCTCGTCAACATAGCCACGCTCTGGCTCAAATCAAACGCAATCGTCTCCGTATCGCCCTTTCCCCCGAACTTATGGTCTCTACTCAAATTATAGCTCACCGTATCTATACTATCTTTACTAGCAATCGCAGTATAAACAATATTATTGCTATACTCCCCTGCCATCACTCCCGTATCCACCATCACCGCATAATACACATCTACCTCATTATCATGGCTCGCCGTCGCATCACTCGCGTCATAATTAAATCCATCCAAATTCGTCGTCGCCTTATAAATCTGTTGCGGAGTTGTCTTCGCCGGCACAGCCGCCCACCTCGTCGCAGAATACACATTTCCCGCTGTATACATAATCCCCGTATCCAAATACGTATCATCACTGAAAAAATCGTTCACATTAAAGAATGTCGGATACCCGCCCCCAGTCTTTTCTGTGTTCGTTCCAGGCACCGCATACCCCCACCCAGACGCGCTAAACGCCTGCGGACTATCCCAAGTCCCGTTTGTAGCGCTAATCGTCGTTCCTGTTTGACCAGACAAATTCAACGTATTCTCATCACCAGCCATAGAGAGGAAGAGGGTATATTGTTTACCATTGGTTTCGACCCCAACAGTTTTCTTGGTGATTTTCATCGTTCCAACATTACCCGTATTCGTGTCTTTCTGCGAAGGCACAATGTCGCCAAATTCCACGTTCCCGTGTGTTGATAGCGCCATCTCCGCATCTGGGTCAGCCGCAGCTTCCGTCGCCGCACGGTCTGGGTCGAGCGTTAATTGAACTTCACCCCAAGAAATATTTAATCGCACTAAATTAGCAGCACTAGCCTCGGCTACCACATAAGGCACAAAGATAAAAACCAAAGCAAAAACCGCCAACGCTAAGCACGAACCTCTCAAAGCGCGGCCAACAACTATTGACTCTTTAACTTTTCCTAATTGTTTTGGCTTTTTTATCATAATCCTCCTATGCTTGTATCTCTAATTATACATAGGCGGAATGATAATGTCAATGCTTTTTCTGCTATCTCCCCTCCGTTAAAATCTCCGCATAACTTTTTTCTACCAAATCTTTTTCATCCATATCAAACCCATCCAAAATCTCCGCCCTCGCTTTTTCAATTTTCTCCCCCTCCGTCAAAACTTTCTCAAATTTTGCATACATTCCCCTCTCCCCCTCGACCTTATCAAGAAAAATCTTCACCCCGTCTTTTGTTTTTGCTTCCTGCCTTTTTCTCGACACTTCCGCCTTTAGCTCAAACCCCAGCTCCATCGCCACTCCCACCGCTTCCGTATAATCTCGAATCAGCGTCGTATGTTCTATTTCTACTCCACTGTCCTCTATGTGCCTTTTAAGTATCATGAAATATCTCGCCGGCCTATCCACCGCCTTCATCTCTGTTCTAAACACCAGTCTCGGAAAGTTCCCGCCCCGCCTATATCCTCGCGGAAGATAAACTCTATCGTGCTCCCAAAACACCGGCCCAAAATCTACTTCTCTCGCAGAAATCTTTTCCTCAAATTCTTCTTTTCCTCTTACCCTAAACTTTAGCGCTAACTTTTTCATCATTCCTCCTAGCTTTTCAAAATATTTTTAAGCATCTCCGACTCTTCCGGAAGATAAAACCCACCTCTCGCCATATTTGCTATTTTGTCCGCCTTCTCGTTCATCTCCGTTCCCACGTGCCCTCTCGTCCAACAAAGTTTCACCGGATATTTTTTATATAGCTCCCACGCCGCTTTCACCATCTCCAGATTTTTTATCTCTCCACCTTTCTTCGTCCATCCTCTCGCCGCCCATTCTTTCGCCCACTGTTCTAAAACGTTCACCCAAAACTGCGAATCCGTATGTATCTCGCACCCCTCCTCCCCCGCATACTCCATCGCCGCAATAAACGCCGCCCCCTCCATCCTAATGTTTGACGAGTTTTTTTCTCGCCCCACTCTCACCGGTTCGCCATTTTCAAGCACCGCATACCCTCCTGGTCCAGGGTTTGGGTTTGCACTTCCGTCCGTCCAAAGTATCTTTGTCATTTTTCGCTTTCCCCCACCCTACTTATAGTTCTATCGTCCAAGCTTCTCTAAAAGCTCATTTAGCTCTTTATTATTCTTAAATGTTATCGTTATCGACTTGCTCGTTATTCTCACCTTCTTCGCCTGAAACTTCTTCACAAACTTCTTTTCTTCTTCCAAAAACGCGCTTTCCTTCAAAATCACCGCCGAGCTTTTTCGCCTATTCTGTTTGATATACTCCTCTACCTTTCGTGCCGACCATCCTTCATTGATGATTTTTCCGAGCACTTCCTCCACAATGTCCTCTTCCATCGTCACTAGCGGCCTCATCACCCCCTCCGACAGCCTATGTTCCACCATCGCTTTCTTCGCAAATTCCGGCAAGTTCAAAAGTCTCATCGTGTTCACCACCGTCGGCTCGCTCTTACCTATTCTCTCCGCAATGTCCTTCGCTGACAAATTAAACTGCGCTTTTAGTTTTGCATATGCCGTCGCAAGCTCAATCGCGTTCAAATCCTCCCTCTGCGCATTCTCAATAATTGACAACTCTAATCTATTCTGCGCATCAAGCGTCCTTACTATCGCCGGTATCGTTTTTAGCCCCGCTCTCCCTGCCGCCCTATATCTTCGCTCGCCTGCTACTATCTTATACTTATCCCCCTCTTTTGTCACCACAATCGGCTGAAGCACCCCATTCGCCTTTATCGAACTAGCCAACGCCTCAAGCGCCTCCTCGCTAAAATCCTTCCGCGGTTGTTCTTCGTCTCTTACAATTTTTTCTAACGGTATCTCGACTAGTCTCGAAACCTTCCCATCCTCCCTCGCCGTCGGGTCAAAATCCTCATCCACGAGGTCGGTCGGTATCAAACTCTCAAAACCTCTCCCAAGTCCTTTACTACTCACTCTCTCCTCCCTTCTTTTTTATTTTTCAAACTTCTCACCCTATTTCTCCTTGCCCGTTCGTCGTTCAACTTCTCTCGCCAGTTCCTTATACGCCCTTGCGCCTTTAGAAAACTTGTCATATTCCCCCACCGGCACTCCATGGCTCGGCGCCTCCGCTATCCTTACGTTCCTCGGAATCGTCGTTTCAAAGGTCTTGTCCTTAAAATATTTCTTTATCTCCGCCAACACCTGCGCCGACAAAGACGTTCGCTTGTCATACATCGTCGCAAGCACCCCCAAAAGCTGCAACCCCGGGTTCATCGCCTTCCTCACCAACTTCATACTCTCAAGCAACTGCGCCACTCCCTCCAGCGCATAAAACTCCGTCTGCACCGGAAGCAACAAAAAATCCGACGCAATCATTCCGTTCACCGTCAAAAGCGACAAACTCGGCGGAGAATCTATTAAAATATAGTCATAATCCGCCGCCACCCTAGAAACTGCGTTTTTAAGAATACTAAACTTTCCTCTAGCGTTCGCAAGCTCCACCTCGGCGTTCGCGAGCTCTGGCGTTGTCGGCACAATGTCTAGGTTCTTCGTCTTCGTCCCCATAATTGCCCCCTCCATACCGACCGCCCCCGTCATCACTTCTACCATCCCCACCTCAAGATCCGTTTTATCCACCCCAAGCCCCGAGCTAGCGTTTCCTTGCGGGTCAAAATCCACTACGAGCGTCCTAAACCTGTCCTTTGCCAAATAATACGCCAGGTTCACCGTCGTCGTAGTTTTTCCGACACCTCCTTTTTGATTCGTCACGCAAATAACGATAGCCATATCCTTTTTATTATATCATGTATAAACCAACCTCCGCAACCCCCACCCGCCTCTCTGCCAACCTCTCCGCCAACCTCTCCGCAACCCCCACCTTCAGCCTCCACCTTTTTCTACTCCGCCCCCATCCCCCCTACGCATCCTTCCCACCACCCTACGCGTCTCCTCTCCTCACTCTCCTCTCACAAAAAACGCCCCCTCGGGGGGCGTTTCCTTATTTTATACTCTCAATTTTTATTTCGGAGTATTTCTGGCGATGACCGTTTTCGGTATGCACACGTTTTTTCGAGTGATAGCGAATCACGCGAACTTTCTCACCCTTCACAAGCTCTTCCACGACTTTCGCTTTTACTTTCACTCCCTTTACTGTCGGCATCCCCACCTCAGTCTTATCGCCATCAATAACGAGCAAAGCATCCATGTCGAGCTCTTTAGTTCCTTCAGGGAGGAGGTCCACCCTAAGGGTCTCACCTTCGGCGACGATATATTGTTTACCGCCAACCTTAATGACTGCTTTCTTCATTTTTTATTCCTTATCGTTTATATCTCCCCATATTTTATCATAGTTCTCTTTCTCTTTCAACCCCTGTTCCCCTCCCGTCGTCTCGTTCTTCTCCCCCTTCTCCTTTTCTCCGACTTCTTCTTCCTTTCCTTCTTTCACTTCCTCGGCTTCTTTTTCTTCCTCCGTCTTTTCCTGCTCACTCGGCTTCACCCCACCTAACATCTCTTTCTTTTCCCCATCTTTCGCTTGTTTTTCCAAATCTTTCACCTGCTTCCTACTGTTCAAATAATACGCCACCCCTCCGCCTATACCAAGCACTACCACCACCGCCAAAATAATCTGCGCTGGACCTGTCTCTGGCAACGTCGACGGCAAACACGTCCCTCCCGTTCTGCTCACATCAATTTCTACGCTATCGTGCATCGTCGCCACTCCCGCGTTCTCCTGGTCGGCTCGTCTTCCGCTCACCCCCGCGAGATTGTTCATGACCGTCTTCCCGCACTCAAACGCCTCGGCCTCTCTTATCTTTACCTTATAAGAAACGCTTACTTCCTCCCCCGCTTTCACCTCCCCAATTGAAAATCCGCCCGTAAAGATTCCGTCCGCCCCTTCTGTCGCTTCTCCTCCGTTCCATATCACTCTCGTGCTCCCCAGTACATATTCCATCCCCTTCGCGCTCTCAAGCGTATCATAAACACTCACATCCTTCTGTGCTACCGTTCCTAAGTTTCTATACGTCACCTTAAACTCAATTTCCTCCCCCGGCTCCACCTCAACCTTACTTTCCCATGTCCCCTCACCTTTCCTTACTTTCTTCTCAATTTCAAAAGCTGACACCGGCGTCTCTGGCTCTGCATGCTCTATTTTCGTCGCTTTCACCCTAAACACCACCTGCCCAGAATATTCATCACACCCAAGTATTATCCCGTTCAGTTCGTTCAGTCCAATATACGTCCCCTCTTCCGAGAACAAATTTGTGGACAAAACTTTTCCGTTCACTTTCCAGTCATTATAAATCTTCGCCGAACCCGTAATATACGCAAGATAAACGTCCTCCTCCGCCAAAAGATATGCCTCGTCCCAAACCGCCGGCACTGCCGTTGTCGTCGAAGTTATGACGGCGTTCACTTCCCCTCTCTCGCCCGCCTTTATCGTTTCCGGAAATTCCGCAGAAACTTTCGTTTCTCTCGCTATCCCACGATATTCATAATCTTTCGTATTATAAGTCGTACTCGCATTGTTGTGATAATAAATATATACTTCATACGTTCCACCCCCATGCACCCTCACTTCGTCGCTATACACATCTTTTGTTCCGTCGTCATGTACTTCTACCACCCTCACAAAGTTCCGCTCGTCCCCCACCGCCGCGTTGTCCGTAATCGAGTTAAACACCGCCGATGGTGCCGGATTATCGTTCGTATAAGTCGTCCTCTCCGGACCCCAAGCGCTCACGCTCCCCGCGTTTCCAAGCACCCCAAGCATCGTCGCCACCACCCCGGCGACCATGCTTACATAGATTTTTTTCTTCTTATCACTTTTTTCCATTTTTATCTCCTATTTTCCTACGGTATAAGCCCAAATTCTCTCAACATGTCGTCTAGTTCTTCGTCCGTAAACTCCTGCGGCTCCCTCAGCTCTTCTTCATTCGCTCGCTCTTGCTCTTCGTCTGCTTCTTCTCCGCCCGATTCGACGATAATTCCTGTGTTTTCATCTCGGTTTACCCCCTCCGGCGCACTCAGTTCTTCTTCACCTTCCCCTTCGCCCTCTCCGCCTTCGCTACCACTGCCTTCGCTTTCTTGTCTCTCTCTCGGGTTTTCTGTCACCTCCCCCGTCTGTTCTAACTGTGTCACCCTCCCCGCTAGCCCGTCTTCTTCTGCTTGGCGCACAATCCTCACTTCGTTCTCC
>CAZBLB010000020.1:0-8172 GCA_964492765.1 uncultured Candidatus Saccharibacteria bacterium | reverse complement strand
GAGGAAACGGTCCCGACTAATGTGTGTGCCATAATTAGAACTCCTCTTTCTTTATGATTTTTGTACGAACGGGCAATTTGTGACCGGCGAGACGGAGAGCCTCTTTGGCTTCTTCTTCGGTAACGTCGGAGATTTCAAACATAACGGTGCCAGCTTTGACTTTAGCTACGAAATATTGCGGTTCGCCTTTGCCGCTACCCATCTTGACATCGAGCGGTTTTTTGGTGACAGGAGTGTGGGGGAAGATACGAATCCAAATCTTGCCACCGCGTTTGATGTAGCGAGTGATAGCTTGACGAGCGGCCTCGATTTGACGAGAAGTGACGCGCTCGTTTTGGAGAGACATAAGCCCATAGTCACCGAAAGCAACGGTGTTGCAACGAGAGGCGGTGCCTTCGTTTTTGCCTTTGCGGACTTTGCGATGAGCGGTTTTCTTTGGAAGTAGAATTGCCATGGTTATTTCTCCCCTTTATAAATCCAGACTTTGACGCCAACGATGCCGGCGATGGTCTGGGCGTGGTGGCAGTGGAAGTCGATGTCGGCGCGGAGAGTATGTAGAGGCACGGAGCCTTCGATGAACTTTTCGCGGCGGGACATTTCGGCGCCGTTAAGACGGCCGGAAACTTCGATGCGGACACCTTGGGCGCCGGCGGCCATGGTGGATTGGCAAGCCATTTTGACGGCGCGGCGGAAGTTCATGCGTTTTCCGAGTTGGAAGCCGATGTTTTCGGCAACGAGTTTGGCGTTTAGCTCTGGTTTTTTGACTTCTTCGACGTTAATGCGAATAGGGCCGGAGACAATTTTTTCGAGGTCTTTTTTGAGCTCGTTGATGCCTGCACCTTGTTTGCCGATGACAGCGCCAGCTTTGGCGGTCAAGATGGTAATGGTGGTGAGGTTAGCGGAGCGCTCAATGTTGACTTTGGCAATCGTGGGGCGGCTCTTGAAACGGTTTTCGACACATTCGCGGATTTTGATGTCTTCAATAAGCCAGGTTTTAAAGTCGGTCTTTTTGGTGAACCACTTAGAAGACCAATCTTTGCTGACTTGGAGACGATAAGAGACTGGGTTGACTTTTTGGCCCATTATTTTTTCTCCTTATCTTCTGCCTTTTTGTCAGAGGCTTTCTCAGACTTTCCAGCAGGTTTTTTGACTTTTTCTTCTCCGGCGACTTCGACGAAAATGTTGCTGGAGATTTTTTCAAACGGAAGCGCGCGACCACGAGAAGCAGGGGCATAGCGACGGATGCGGGTGCCGGCGGTGATGGAGATGCGAGCGATGCGAACGGTCTTTGGGTCAACGGAAGGATTGACATTTAAGAGGTTGGCGTTGGCAGACTCGATGGCCTTTAATACGGCGCGAGCGGCGCGGCGCGGAGTATGCTCGAGAATAACGACGGCGTCGGAGACATAGCGGTCGCGAACAAGAGAAGCGACGATGCTGGTTTTTCTTGGTTGAGAATCTGTGCCCTTGATGTAGGCGCGGGCAAATTTAGTTTCGGCGGACATTATTTAGCTCCTCCGGCAGCGGCAGCAGCGGCGGCTTCAGCAGCCTT
Source organism: uncultured Candidatus Saccharibacteria bacterium (assembly GCA_964492765.1). GTDB lineage: Bacteria > Patescibacteriota > Saccharimonadia > Saccharimonadales > Saccharimonadaceae > Nanosyncoccus. The sequence continues at coordinate 6,620 of CAZBLB010000020.1, read as the reverse complement.
TTTACCGCCGTGGCGTTTGAATTTACGAGTGGGGGCAAACTCTCCGAGCTTGTGACCGACCATGTTTTCGCTGACGAAAACGGGGACGTGGGTTTTGCCGTTGTGGACGGCGATAGTGCGACCAACCATTTCGGGGGAGATAGTGGACTGGCGCGCCCAAGTCTTGAGGACGGTGCGGTCTTCGGCAGAGAGGGCTTTAATCTTCTTTTCTAGCTTGTAGTCCACGAAAGGACCTTTTTTCAAACTACGGGACATTATTTCCTCTTTCCTTCGTGACGACTACGCACGATCATTTTATTAGTTTTCTTGTTATGACGAGTACGGTAACCCAAGGTGAGCTGGCCCCAAGGAGTGCGGGGAGCTTTGCCGGAGCCGTGGCGACCGCCGTCACCACCACCGTGTGGGTGGTCGGTTGCGTTCTGGACGACACCGCGGACGGTCGGGCGAATGCCTTTGCGGCGGCGACGACCGGCGGCACCTTGTTTGATGTTCTGGTGTTGGAGGTTGCCAACGGTGCCGAGGGAAGCGACGCAAGTTTCGAGAACTTTGCGGACTTCGCCAGAAGGCATTTTGAGCGTGGCGTAACCGTCTTCTTTGGCCATAAGCTGAGCGGAAGAGCCGGCAGCGCGAACCATTTGAGCGCCGCGACCTGGGGTGAGCTCGATGCCGTAAACGAAAGCACCGACAGGGATTTTGGAGAGAGGGAGGCGGTTGCTGGTTTCGACAGGAACGTTTTCTCCGGTTTCGAAAGTAGAACCTTTTTTCATTTCGGTGTCGGCGACGACGTAATAATAAACGCCGTTTTGGTCTTTAACGCGAGCGATACGAGCCGAACGGTTTGGGTCGTACTCGATTTCTTCGACGGTGAGTTTAAGGTTGGTCGGAAGATTGTGGGTCAAGAGGCGATAGTGACGCTTGACACCGCCACCACGATGGCGAACGGTGATGCGACCTTGGTTGTTCTTGCCGGCCTGTTGTTTTTTGGCGAGCGTGAGGGATTTTAACGGTTTTTTGGTGGTGATGCCGTCAAAATCTTGAGTAGTTTTCTGGCGCTGCGCCGGAGTAGTTGGGCGATAGGCTTTGATACTCATTAGTTGTTCTCCTTGCTGGCATTCGTGTCGGCCTTGGCGGATTTTTTGGTCACCTTAGCTTCCTTTGCGTCAGCAGTTTTAGTGGTTTTCTTGGCCTTAGAGTCCTTTTTATTGTCGGAGGTTTTGTCCGCGCTCAAAATTGGGGACTTTTTGTCATCCGTCTCTGTTTTTTCGGTGTCGAAGACGCGGATGGAGTGCCCTTCTTTGAGGGTGACGTAGGCCAATTTGTGGTCACGACGGAAGGTCGTGCCTGGGTAGGCGTGGCGACCTTTGCTGAATTTGGTCTTTTTGCCTTTTCTGGTCAAAACGCGGACGGTTTCGACGACGACGTTGAAGTCTTCAGCGACGCGCTTTGCGATAGACTGTTTCGTCTCGGAAGGTTTGACAAAGAAGGCGTAGGTGCGCGTAGTTTGAAGCGCATAGGTTTTTTCGGTCGCACGAGGAGTAAGCTGGGTGGGTTTAATCTCGGCGGCTGGTTTTTGAGCGGTTTTTTGTGCCATGACTAAGCCTCCTTTCTTTCGTTAGCGGTTCCGAGGAGCCAAGTTTCGGCTTCTTTGAGGCCGGCGGGGTTGAAGACGACGGCGTCGGAGTTTAAGATGTCGAAGACATTAAGATAGGTCGCGCGGACGAGTTTTACGTTGTTTAAGTTGTCGGTAGAGCGAAGAAGCTCTGGAGTTTTTTCGGAGACAACCATGAGGACGGCGCCGGTGAGTTTAAGATCTTTGAGGATTTTGACGGCGTCTTTGGTTTTGCCGGAAACAGCGAGGTCGTTAATAAAAACGGCTTTTTCGGCGTTTTTAAGGCTGAGAGCCTGGCGAACTGCAAGGCGTTTGGCGGACTTGGCGAGCTTTTTGGTGAAGTTTTCTTCGCCAGTGCGACCGAACGCGACACCACCGTGACGCCAGATTGGGTTTCTGGTAGAGCCGAAGCGAGCGCGGCCAGTGCCTTTTTGTTTCCAAGGTTTTTTGCCGCCACCGCTGACTTCGCCACGCTTGAGGGTTTTAGCGTGAGAACTGCGAGAGTTTGCGAGATAAGCGTCGTAGGCGGACTTTAAGAGTTCGTGATTTTCTACTTCGAGAGAGAAGATGTCTTTGTTTAGTTTTGCGTCTGCCATGTTATTCCTTTCCCTCGATAGTCAAGTTGCCTTTTTTGGGGCCAGGAACGGCGCCTTTAAGACCTAAGAGATTGTTTTCTTTGTCGATATAGGCGACGACGAGGTTTTTGACGGTGACTTGGTCGTGTCCCATGCGACCTGGCATGCGTTTGCCTTTGAAGACTTTTTGAGGATACATAGAACCGATAGAACCGACTTTTCTGATGTCGCCCTTGAAGCCGTGAGTGTTGCGGGACTCTTGGAAGTTCCAGCGTTTAACCGTGCCGGCGAAACCTTTGCCTTTGGAAATGCCAGTGACGGAGACTTTGTCGCCAAGCTTAAACGCGTCGACGGTGATAACGTCGCCGAGTTTAAGGCCGTCAATATCGTCGCGACGGAACTCTTTAAGAACTTTAGGGTTGATATTGTCCCCAGCCTTTTTGACATGGCCGGAAACCGACTTGCTCAGATTCTTACCCTTACCAAACCCAAGCTGAACAGCGTTATAACCATCGGTTTCGACGGTTTTAATCTGAGTCACTGTGGCTGGGCCGGCTTCGATGATGGTCACGGGGGTGACAACGCCATCTTCACCGATGATTTGGGTCATACCAATTTTGGTGCCGAGAATGACTTGCATTCTTTTCCTTTCCCTTAAATTTTAACATTATTAAATCTAGACTTGTGAGTAGTTTCCGGAGGGACTTGCTCTGTCGTCTAGGTATAAAATATACGGGTTTATTTTAACATAGATTTTTGGATTTTACAAGAGGAAAAACAAAAATCCTCCCGAGGGAGGATTTTTGGCGTTTCTCTAAGGATTAGAGATTAGCGACGTCGTCGGCGGTTGGCTCGAGTGGCGCGGAGGTAGACTCGAGAGGAGTGACACCGGTGCCAACAGGAATCTTGCGACCGATGATGACGTTTTCCTTGAGGCCATGGAGATGATCGACGCGACCGTTGATAGCGGCGTTGATGAGGACGCGTGTGGTGTCCTGGAACGAGGCCGCAGAGAGGAACGAGTCGGACCAGATAGAGACCTTGGTGATGCCGAGAAGGAGCGACTCGAAAGTGGCCGGGGTTTTGGCTTCGTTTTTGAGGGCTTCGTTTTCGGCTTCGACGGCGGCGCGACCAACGATGTCGCCAGAGACAAAGGTGGAATCGCCGGACTCGGTAATCATGACGCGGTTGAACATTTGGCGGATGATGACCTCGAAGTGCTTGGAGGAGATTTCGTGACCTTGGGCGGCATAAACAGACATGACGTCGTTCATAATGTAGCGTTCGGTCGCTTCAGTCCCCTTGTAACGGAGAAGGTCTTGGAGGTTAAGAGAGCCGGTCGTGAGGCGGTCGCCAGCAGTGACGGTGTCATCGGTTTTAACGACGAGCTCGGCGGTGTTTGGAATCTCGAGACGAACTGGTGCGCCAGCAGTGCCAACGAGAATGATAGCACCTTCGACGAGCTGGGCGTTGCCGTCGAACGGAGCGATGATGGGCTCGGCGCCTTTTTCCTTAGAGGCGATGACGTCGCCAGCTTTGACGGAAGCGCCGTCTTTGATCTTGGCTTTTTTGTCGCCGAGTTCGATACGGGTGGTTTCGCCGGCCTGTGGAGTGATGGTAATAATATAATGGTTGCCGTCTTCGTGAGCCTCGACGATGCCGTCGATAGGAGAAACCCAAGCTTGACCTTTAGGATTTCTGGCTTCGAGAAGCTCCTCGACACGCGGAAGACCGCGGGCAATGCCACCAGAGCCAGCAACACCAGAACCGTGTTTAGTATCGAGTGTGAGCTGGGTGCCTGGCTCTCCGAGAGATTGGGCGGCGATGACGCCGACAGGTTGGTTGGCCGCGACGAGCTCGCGGGTGGACATGTCGACGCCGTAAGCCTTGCGAGGAACGCCATTGACGGCGGTGGTAGAGAGGACAGATTGGATTTTAACGCTCTCTATCTTGTCGTCGGCTTCGAGCTGAGCGGCAAGTTCGCGAGTAATAAGCTCATCGGCTTCGAGATAACCCGGAACAGCCTCGGCGGTATAGCGACCAGTGATGCGGGTGGCAAAGCTGATGCCGGTTTGTTCGGTTTCGTATTTGTAGACGGCGAAACCTGGGTCATAGGCTTCTTCGTCGGTCGTAAAGACGTCTTGGGCGACATCTACGAGACGGCGAGTGAGATAACCAGAGTCGGCGGTACGGAGAGCCGTAGAAACCTGACCTTGGCGAGCACCACGAGTCGCAATGAAGGACTCAAGGGTGTTTAGACCTTGTTTGTAGGAACTTTTAACCGGGAGTTCGATTTCGTTGTTGTTAATGTCGACCATGATACCAATTTCGGCAGAGGCGAGCTTAATGTTGGAAACAGAACCACGAGCGCCAGAGTTGACCATGACGGCGATGTCGGTGTCCATTTCAGAAAGCTTTTCTTTGAGGAAGTCGGAAATCTTTTTGTCGATGTCACGCCAGTTGGCGATAGTAAGGTTGCGGCGTTCTTCTTCGGTGACAAGACCTTGGTTGAACTGGTCTTGGATAAGAGCGGTTTTGGCGTCGCCTTCGGCGATAAAGTCAGCAATTTCTGGGTAGGTCGGATAGTCGTCTTTGGCAGTAGAGACACTCGCGATGGTTTCGTATTCGAACGCGAGGTTTTTAACGGCGTCAGCGGTCTTGACGGTGATTTCGGGGCCGTATTGGTCGAAAATGTCCGCCATAACTTTTTTGAGCTGTTTTGAGGTCTGAACGGAGTTGTCGTAAGGATAGTCCTTGGGCAAAACTTCGTTAAAGATGACGCGACCGAGGGTGGTGTTGCGAATCTCTTTTTTAGCGAAGACGCGAATAGGCGTTTGGAGGGCGATAATGCCCTTGTCGTAGGCCATTTCTGCTTCGTAAACGGAGGAGAAGGCGTGAACCTTAGAGGTGTCGGTGCCTGGTTTGTCGTAAGTGAGGTAGTAAATACCGAGTACGACGTCCTGATAGATAGCAAGCACCGGAGCGCCATCGGCAGGCTTGAGGAGGTTTTTGGTGGCGGACATAAGTTCGCGAGCCTCGGTCTGGGCAGCGCTGGAGAGTGGAAGGTGGACGGCCATCTGGTCGCCATCGTAGTCGGCGTTAAAGCCAGAAGCGACGAGCGGGTGGAGCTGGATAGCTTTGCCGTTGATGAGTTTTGGTTGGAAAGCCTGGACAGAGAGACGGTGAAGAGACGGAGCGCGGTTAAGGAGGACATAGCGACCTTGGATGACTTCGTCGAGGGCGTCCCAGACGGCAGCTTCGCCAGACTCAATCATGCGAGCGGCAGAGCGAATGTTGTTGGCGTGTTCGTGGGAGATGAGCCAAGAGATGACAAAGGGCTTAAAGAGTTCGAGCGCCATTTGTTTCGGGAGACCACATTCGTTGAGCTTTAGCTCTGGACCAACGACAATAACAGAACGGCCGGAATAGTCGACACGTTTTCCGAGAAGGTTTTGACGGAAGCGACCTTGTTTTCCTTTCAAAAGGTCGGAGAGACTTTTAAGCTTGCGACGACCGTTTTGAGAGGCGGCGGAACGAGAACCGTGAGAAGCGGAGTTGTCGATGAGAGCATCGACGGCTTCTTGGAGCATGCGCATTTCGTTGCGACAGATGACTTCGGGAGCGTTAAGGTCGAGAAGTTTTTTTAGACGGTTGTTGCGGTTGATGACGCGACGGTAGAGGTCGTTAAGGTCGGAAGTCGCGAAGCGTCCGCCAGGGAGAGAAATCATCGGGCGAAGGTCTGGAGGAATGACCGGAATAACCGTGAGGACGAGGTCGCTTGGCTTAATGCCGGCGGATTGCATGCCCTCGAGAGTTTTGAGGCGTTTGATGATTTTTTTGGCTTTTTGACCCTTAGCGGTTTCGGATTCTTCTTTAAGGGTGTTGATGAGAAGGTCGAGGTCAATTTCGTCAAGAAGTTTTTTGATGGCGGTAGCGCCCATGCCGACTTCGATTAAATCTTCGTATTCTTCAGGAAGGTTGCGGTAGTCGATTTCGGAGATGACGGCGCCTTTATGGAAACCTTCGAGAAGGTTTTTGCGATGAATATAGTCGGACTCGAGGTCTTCTAGCTCTTTGGTTTGGGCCTCGGCGAGAGCGCGGACGTTAGCGCCTTCGACCTCGGACTCTTTTTCGTAGCGGATTTTGATGGCTTGACGAGCAGCGTCGGTTTGAGCAGTGAGGTCAGAAAGAACTTTCTCGATTTCTTCGTCTTTAGCGTCGGTGATGAGGTAGGTTGCGAAGTAGACGATTTTTTCGATGTTTTTAACGGTTAAATCGAGTAAAATCGAGAGCGCAGAAGGCGTGCCACGCATGAACCAGATGTGAGTGACGGGAGCCGCAAGGGAGATGTGCCCCATGCGTTCGCGACGCGTGATGGACTTGGTGACGAGGTTGCCCTCTTTGTCGACGGCGGCTTCGCGAGAGCGGATGCCCTT
>CAZBLB010000019.1:0-8563 GCA_964492765.1 uncultured Candidatus Saccharibacteria bacterium | reverse complement strand
TGGAATGAGCCCTTTAAGACTTTGCTTGAATCGCTTTCTGTCAATGTTGGTGCGCCTGACTAGACTCGAACTAGCACAGCACTTAAAATGGCCACTACCACCTCAAGGTAGCGTGTCTACCAATTCCACCACAGGCGCACATTTTTAAACTACCCCTACATTATATCATACTCCCCCACCTTTTTCCACCCCAAATCTTGGTGCCCGCGACTGGACTTGAACCAGCACACCTTGCGGCATATGCTCCTAAGGCATACGTGTATACCAATTTCACCACACGGGCATACCTCTATTATAACACAAAATAGCTATAATATCTATTTCAGCCTCGCCCAGAGATTGTCAAAGCTTTTTATGTCCGCCCCGACGTTTTTCACATAGCTCCCCCGCCTAAGCACCTCCTCCAGCTCCTCATCTTCCATCTCTCTAGCGTATTTATTCGGAGAAATATACGGATACTCCTCAACAATTTTCTCCGCCACCTCGTCCCTCAATAAATAATCTATAAACTTATACGCGTTTTCTACGTTTTTCGCCCCCTTAACTATGCAATAATTATCCATCGACAACGCAAACCCCTCCGCCGGATATGATATTTTGATATTTTTATTTTCTTCTTGCGCAAGAATTGCCTCTGCGTTCCAGACCAGCCCCGCCACCGCCTCCCCCGTAATAAAGAAAGTTTTTGGCGAATCCGAATCAAACGCCTTTACGTTCGGCTTTAACTTTTGATAAAACTCATAGACCTCGTTCAAATGATTTTCGTTCGTATCATTCATCTCATACCCAAGCCCGTTCAAAAACGCCCCAATCACTATTCTCTGGTCATCAAGTAGCACTACGTCGTTCTCTAACTCCTCTCTAAGCAAATCTTTATACGACGTCAACCTCTCGACCTTCGATGAATCATACGCAAACACCGTCGTCGCCAACAAAAACGGCAGGGAATAATTATTCTCCTCGTCATAGCTTTGCCCTAAAAACCTTTCGTCCAGATTTTTATAATTTTTAAGCTCGCTAGAATCGAGCGACTCCAACATGCCCCTCATCACCATCAGCTCCACCATATAATCACTCGGAAAAATCAAATCATAAGTCCCCGCACTCGCCGAACTTACCTTCGCAAGCAACTCCTCGTTGCTCGAATACGTCCCATAATTTACTTTTATTCCCGACTCTTTTTCAAACTCTCTCACAATTTCGTCCGGTATATAGCTCGTCCAGTTCAAAACATTCAAAACTTCTCCCGACGCCTTTTCTTTTCTCCCCGCCCCAGTAATAACGACTACCATCCCTACCAAAAGAGCCACCGCGACCACGACCCACCTCACCCGCCTCATCTTGCCCTCCTGGTTTTTATTCTCTGCATTAACCTCCTGCTACCTTTCTCTTTTGTTATCATTCTGCTACCCTCGCCCTCCTCTGCGCCAACCTGGTCTGTATTTTACTACTCACCACCAGCGCGATTATGGTAAACACCAGCAATAAACTCGTAAGCGCATTCACATCCGGCGTAATCCCGGTTTTTATAATACTATAAATATACAACGGCAACGTATTCGTCCCCGGCCCCGCCGTAAAATACGATATTACTACGTCATCCAAACTAAGTGTAAAGCTCAAAATCGCCCCACTCACCACCCCTGGCATAATCATCGGTAGTGTCACATAGAAAAACGTCTGCAACCTGTTCGCCCCCAAATCTTTTGCCGCCTCTTCGACCGACGTCGGAAGCGCATACAGTGCTGACCTCACGCTCGTTATCACGAATGGCACAGAAAACGCAATATGTGCAAGCAGTACCGACCAAAACCCAAGCTCAATATTAAGCAAAGAAAACACAGACAATAAACTAATCCCAAGCACAATTTCCGGTATCACAATCGGAATATAAATCAACTTATCTACCAGTTTTTTCGACCAAAAGTCAAACTTTCTCATCCCCACCGCTGATATCGTCCCGATAACCACCGACACCGCCGTACTCACCCCTGCGATAATGAGCGTATTTCTAAACGCCTCCACCAGCTCCTTGTTCTCAAATAACCTTGCATACCAATCCAACGTAAACCCTGTAAAAATAATGTTCATTTTCGATTCGTTAAAACTAAACACCACGAGCACAATAATCGGCAAGAACAAAAACACCATCACGAGAACAATAAACAACGTCCTCGCCCAACCTTTCTTCTGGCGCGACTTCTCCGGCTCTAGCGCCTGCGCTAAAATCCACGCCTCATAATCTTTCATCACTAAATTCGGCATATCCCTCTATCCTCCCCGCGTCCATTCGTCTCTACTTTTGCTTTCATCTCTACCCTCCTCCTAACTCATCCATGTTCCCGCCCACTTTCTGATAAAGCTTCACTAACCCAAACGTCACAATGAGCAAGATAATCGACAACGCCGCCCCCAGCGGCCAATTCCTCGCCGTCAAAAACTGATTTTTTATCAAATTTCCAATAATCATCGCCTTCCCCCCGCCGAGTATATCGGCTATGAAAAAATACCCAATCGCCGGCATAAACACCATCAAACTACCATTAAACGCCCCCGACAGCGTCAACGGCAAATAGACCCTAAAAAACCTCGCAATTTTCCCAGCCCCCAAATCTTCCGCCGCGTCCAACAGATTTTGGTCCACCTTCGACACCGCCGAATATACCGGCAAAATCATAAACGGAAGCAACGTATAGACCATCCCGATAATAATACCAAGATAGTTATACATCAAACTAAGCGGCTGAGAAACTATCCCCGCCCCCACCAGCATAGAGTTTATTACTCCGTTTTTCCTGAGCAAAGTAATCCACCCATACGTCCTAATCAAACTGTTCGTCAAAAAAGGCACCATCACAAGTTTTATGATTAAGTTTTGCGTCTTTATCGGCTTCCCTCTCAAAAAAATCGCAAACGGATAAGCAATCACAAGACAAATAAAAGTCGTCAACAGCCCAATTCCCGCCGACTTCAGAAAAATCAACAAATACGTCGAATTAAACGCCTCAAGATAATTATTTATCGTCAGCTCATACGCAAACCCGCCATAATTATCGCTCGTCAAAAAACTCAAGAAAAATATATAAATCAGCGGCAACAAAATAAGCAAAAACGCATAAATAATAACCGGAAGCACAAAAGCCATTTTGAAAAAATCCGGCATTCTTAGTCGAGCAAAGCGCGAGCGGGTCGCAAAAATTTTACTCGTCATGAACGGTTTTCTCCGAGAACGTTTTAGAAGTTTTCTCGTCACTTTCCGTTTTTGACGAGAACGCCGGCTTATGGTTTTCTTCCTCGTCATAGCGTTCCATGCGCGTCTTTTTGTAATTTATGAGGTCAATATCAGAAATAAAATCAGCCACAAAAGCATTTTTCGGGTGCGCATAAATCTCTTCGGGCGTTCCGAGCTGGACGATTCGCCCAAGATTCATCACGGCGATACGGTCAGACATCGTCAGCGCTTCGTCTTGGTCGTGCGTCACATAAACAAACGTCATCTGAAGTGACTTTTGCAGATGTTTTAGCTCGGTCTGCATCTCTCTTTTTAGCTTCAAATCAAGCGCCCCGAGTGACTCGTCTAAAAGCAGTATTTTGTGTTTCAAAACTATCCCGCGCGCAATCGCCACCCGCTGCTGCTGCCCCCCAGAAAGCTGTGCCGGGTATCTGTCCTCAAACCCAGAAAGCTTTACTGTGCGAAGTGCCGAGCGAATTCTCCTCGCCGCCTCTCTGGGCGGGACGCGGTGCATTTTTAGACCAAAGTTTATGTTGTCCCAAACCGTCAAATGCGGAAACAGCGCAAAGTTCTGGAAAATGGTGTTTACTTCGCGACTCGCGGCGGGAACATCGGTCACATCTTTTCCGTCTATCCAAACTTCACCCGAGCTAACGGTTTCTAGTCCAGAAATCATCCTTAGAACCGTCGTCTTACCACACCCCGAAGGCCCAAGCAACGTCAAAAACTCCCCGTCATAAATATCAAGTGAAAGGTCTTTAATAATTTTTTTCTTGCCAAAAGACTTTTCTACGTCCTTTAGGCTCACCAGCACCCTATTCTCCATATACACAACCATTATACCATAAAAAATCGCTCGTCAAAAACAAAACACAAGCATATTATAAAATATTATGCTCTAGCTTGCAAATAGGGGTCTAGTCTGATAATCTGTCACCAATAAACCCCATCAGAATGTCTCGATGGTATGCAAGTTTTATAAAGGAGTAAAAATGAGCTTCAAAAAAAGGTTTTTCAACCTCTTTATGGCTATCGTAGCGGTAGCCGGCATGCTTCCGACCGTGGCGCTTAATGCCTATGCGGAAACAACTTTGCCAGAACCAAAAAGTGGCAAATATATGTTCTCTAACGGTGATGGCACTTATGACATTACTTTGTCTGTCACTGGCGAGGCTGCCCAGAACCAACAGAACACAAAAGCCAATGTAGTCGTAGTTTTGGACACGTCCGGCAGTATGGCGTATTGTACTGGCACGGGCGCATCTCCAAGCGGAAGAACTTGCTCGACTAGCGAAGGCGGGCAAACTAGGCTCGAAGCCGCCAAAGAAAACACTAAAAAACTTGCAGAAACTCTTACGAACCTAAACACCACCTCTGGCGTCACCGACATGGTGGAGATGGTCTTTATTAACTTTTCTACGACGGCTAGTACTCCTTCTAGTGTCATCACGGCCTATTCTGGCACAAACGGTGCAGAATCTTGGATAAATAAGCAAACCGCAAACGGCGGCACCAACTGGGAAGATGCCCTAAATAAGGCTAAAGACGTCTCCTTTAGCGACACGGATAAAACTTACATTATTTTCATCTCCGATGGCGACCCGACTTATCGCATGACTAGCCATAGTGGGGAAAGATGCGCGGACTGGCGTGGCGGTAGATGTCGAGATTGGGAAACCACGACCGACCCAGACGAATATTATTATTCCAACGGATGGTGGGACTGGCGTCAGAACTCCTCTGGTACTCACGGAACTGGCTCTGGTGATTATTACGGCTGGAACTTCAGCGACGCCCAGGCTGTCGCTAGTACGATAGACGCCGACTCAAACAAAGTCCTTTATTCTGTCGCTATTTACGGCGACGCAGAAAAAATGAGTGGTCTCGGCGGCAACTTTATCGACGCCAAAACTACAAGCGCAATGAGTGAAGCCCTCTCCGGCATCGCTAGCCAAATTACCAACAACTTGTCCTTGTCCCAAGTCAGCTTTACCGACGGTCTCACAAGCGAAACCGAAATTGCCGTCAATGGCGCCGTAGGTGACTTTGTTTATAGAAAAGGCGTATGGGACGGCAACAAAGATACGCTTAAAAATCTACCCGAGTGGGACATCGCCGAAGATGGCGTCAGCCCTGCCTCTTTCTCTGGCGGCTCAGTCAAGTGGGACCTCGGTAACTACGCCCTGTCCAAAAACGAAACCGCGACCGTCACCTTTACGGTCTGGCCAAGCCAAGACGCATACGATACCGTCGCCAAACTTAATAACGGCGTCTTAAACTATGATGACCTAACTGACACGGTTAAAGAATCTATCATAAAAACCAACGATGGCTACGCTCTCCGTACCAACACAACCGCCAGCCTTAAATATTGCGTCAAAACCGTTTCTTCCGCCGGCGCCGACAGCGAAGTCTGCCCAGAAACCCCTACAATCATCGACAACCCTGAAGAAACGATACCTCTAAGCGGTGCAACTCTTTCTCTCCTCAAAATTTGGCAAGACACTATCGCCGGCGAAGACCGCGGAACTTCCGTCGAGCTTAAACTCAAAAAAGACGGTCGAGAATATGTCAAGGTCAAAGAAGGCGACGAGCTAGTAGAAACCTTTAGCTTTACCCCAGAAACTTACACTGCGACAACCGCCGACGTTGACGGAAAAAACTACGACGCATGGAAATATAACTATCAAATTTCCATCGCGCCTGGCGTCATGATTTCCAAAAATAGCAAATCCTACGCCGGCATCGATAGCCTCGGAAAATACACCGAAGTTGGCGACTATCTCATTCTCGACGAAGGTCACGATTATGAAATCGAAGAAGTCGACCTCGACCGCCACTACGAACTCAACAACAACGTTTATCATCCAATGTTTGTCGACGGCACGCTCTACAACGTTCTGTTCGAGAAAAATAACAGCGGCACCATCACCGGCATCTCTAAGATGGAAGAAATGAATTATGTCGCCGCCACTAACACCGTCAAAAGCGGCATCAACATTTCTAAACAAGTTATAGACAAAGATAATAAAGTTCTTGCTGTAAATGATAAATTCGACATCAACGTCTCCCTCACTAAAGACGGTGAGCCATATGACTATGATTATCGTGTTTTGACTTACGCGACCCCAGAACACATCGGCGAAGCCACCAGTGTTTCTGCACACTATTGTTCGAACACTAACGTCTCCTCAAGTTGTAAAGCAGAAAACACCACCGGCGTCTCCGGCACTATTCAAGAAACCATCTCTATCTATGACGTTATTCGTATCGTCAACGTCGAAGCCGGTGTCAGTTTCGACATCACCGAAGACTCGCTCGGTCTTGGCTATACTTTGGACGACATTAACTATCCCGACGCCGACCACATCGTCAAGGGCGACACGGTTTATGATGTAGTCGTCAAAAACAAATATAGCTACGGCGACCTAGAGGTTTCTAAAACTGTCACCGTCAAAAGCGGCAGCTCAGAAAAAATCGCAGACAAAGAGTTCAGCTTCGAGCTTACTCTCACGGACGGCTCGGATAGACCTCTCTCTGGCGAATATGTTTACAAAATCAACGGCGCCTCTCAAAACGAAACCGTCTCTAACGGCAAAACTCTCTCTCTAAAAGACGGCGACAGCGTAGTGCTAGAAAAATTACCAGAAGGCGCTAAAGCGACTTTGAAAGAAACCAACCTTCCAAACGGCTTTACTGCCGAAAATGATGAGCAAAGTGTGACCATCACTAGCGGAGAAAACAAACTTACGTTTAAGAATGTTTACGAAGCAAAGGGAACGGCAACTCTCACCGCCAACAAACTTTTCGGCTCTCTCGACGGCCCGACCTTCTGGAATATTACCGATGAGTTTACGTTTATTCTCAAAGACGGCGCCGGCAAAGAAATCGCCCGCGCCACGACCGACGCCAGCCACGTCGCCACCTTTACGATAGACGTTGAAGACGAAGGCGACTTTGTTTACGAAATCTCCGAAGACGAATCCGCCTTCGCTAACCAACCATATATTATTCGCAAAACCGGCGACGAAAACATCACCGTAAGCTTTACTGCTGAAGACAAAGACGGCGAAGGTGTGCTGACTATCTCTGGCTTGTCTTATTCAAAGACCGATAAGACCATCTATAATAGCTACGTTTCTACAGGTAAGCTCGAAGGCGCGCTAGAGTTTACAAAAGTTCTCGAGAATCGCGAATGGCTCGACACCGATGTCTTTACCTTTACGCTTACCTCGACCGACGAGAACGCTCCTCTGCCAGAAACTACTACGGCCGAAGCAACCAAAAACTCTCAAACGTTCGACTTTGGCGACATCGACTTCTCGGAAATCGACTTGCCAGAGGAGGGCATAGAATATCATTATATTATTACAGAAGAAGCGAGCGACATGCCCGACATGGAATTTGCCGAACCGATAGAAATCACCGTCTATGTCCGTCACGGTCAAAATCCTGGCGAGCTAGAAATTGCCACGAACGGCTACAGCCTAGAATTTGTTAATACTTACGTCGGCGGAAAGGGAAGTGTCGAAGAAAACCCTGTCACCTATGACCGCGGCATCGCTCTCTATGTCGTTCTCTTTATGCTCGCTCTCTTCGGCTTGGCTTTTAGCCTAAAAAATGGTAAAATATTTCTCCATGAGCAACAGGAAACAAACCCAATCTCATCACCTAGCATATTCGCCGGAAAAATGTTGGGTCGGAGAGTCGCAAAAGATAGCCTATCCTACGCGCGAAGAAGCCGAGGTCGCAGCGAAAGTCGCCCAGCACGACTACAACGCCCCCGCTCTCTCGGTCTATAAGTGCGAATACGGCGACCACTGGCACCTCTCGAGTAACTAAAATAATAGATGGCGAACAAAAATCACCGGCCTTAGCCGGTGATTTTGTAATAGGCGACTAACTATTGATTAGAAGAATAACAATATACGCCAGGAGTGTTCTCGACATACCCCACTATAATAAAGTTACGCTCGCCAGTTTTTAGAGTGTATGTGGCTTTACCGCCAGTACCACCAACGCTAGCGGCTGCCGTAAGATCCCCGCATTGTGCTTTTTCTATAATCGTCACACCATCAACAGCGGATACTGTTTCAGTACCGGCGGCCGTCGCGACTTTTACGGTTACGGTATATGGATTGCCAGAAGGCCCCTCGCCCGTAGAATTTAAAAGCGTAGCAAGTGATTTACAGGCTGCACTTGTTGCCGTACAAGCTGCCGGCATCTTTCCATTATTGTTTGTCATGTATTGAACAAGACCAGCTGATAATGCGGAGTAGTCATTCCTTCTCTGCGTATCTCTCTGAGACCTTTGGAGGTTAGGAAGAGCGA
>CAZBLB010000018.1:0-8875 GCA_964492765.1 uncultured Candidatus Saccharibacteria bacterium | reverse complement strand
TGATTGTGGTCCAAGAGGTCGTGGGTTCAAGTCCCATCTCTCACCCCATAAACCCACAAACCACAAACCTCGAGGCCCCGCCTCTTTTTTTATGGACAAACTATTTTTTAAGTTTTTCTATAATCTCATCAAATATTTTTTCATAATCAACGGGCGTACCCTCATCAGAAAAAATCACCATCCGTTCGCGTTCACTAATGGCTAATAAATCTTCATGTTTAATATTGATAATTCTTGCCGCAGGAAGCCCAAAATCCCGCCAGCGCCTCCCAAGCTCAACAATTTCCATACGTACTTTTCTGTCCCCAAACAGGTCAAACCCATCGCTCGTGACGTCGTCATTATATTTTGAGGGACGCACCTCACTAATTTCCACATTATTGATTTCAGTTTTAAGTTTCTCGAAGTCCTTAATTTTAAATTTTTGAGCCAATTTAAGCGAAAGTCGGTTTAGCGCGACTTCTACCTCTTTTTTGGAAAAATTCATCTTGGAAGAAACTAACCCCTCAAGTGTTTCAAATAAAGTTTTGTCCCTACTCTCGAGCACGTTTTTCACTACATTCTTATCAATAGAAACTCTAAAATCATAATCGCACCGATAGGGAAAATCAGATTCATAAACCGCCTTCTCAAACGCAAAATAGAACAAATACATCCAAAGATGACTATAATTTGCATTCTCAGATACGGCATAAAACTTTCGTTTCATAGGCATAGTATATCACAATAATAAATATCACCCTTGTCAATTCCGCCAAAATCTACCCCCGAAAATCACCAACGTTCACAACACCCCCACTACTGCAAACGACCGTTTTCTACTCTTTCCTTCCCGACAACTTCTGCACCATCACCGCCACCAAACACATAAACTCCACCAGATGCAGCACATAAAACCTCGGTAGCTCAGGAATTGCCATGCTTATTCCCACCGACACGACTAATTCCAACGACAACAGCCACAGCGCCCGCCCAAGCGGCACAGGCTTCGCCGTCGGAAACCCCTTTAGCGCCACTTTCTTTTGCTCATTCGTTTTCAATATCGACCCGTTCGCCTCTGACATTTTTGACAAAAACTGCGTCCTGTCTGTCCCAAAATACGCCCCCACAAAATATAGCCCCACAAACAACCCAAACGGATAAAGCAAGTTCGCCACAAAGAAAAACTGCGACACCTCCCCAATCCTCCCACTGTTCGCATAATTATACTCAATCATAATCGTATAAAGCATGCAAAAAATACTCTTCAGTATCAAAATCAACCCCACCGTCCTCAGTACTACATTTCTCCCCGCCCCAACCTCACTTGCCATAATAAAATTATACCACAAAAAACAGCCCCGCCGGGCCAAAATAACCATATGGTGCGAGTGGAGGTAGTCGAAACCTCATCTCAAGTTTGGAAAACTTGCATACTGACCGCTGTACTACACTCGCGACTCCTATATTATATCACACTTACCGCGTTTCCAACAAATTCAAATATTCCACCGCCCCTGTCGCCGCCACCGCTCCGTCCGCCGTCGCCGTCACAAGTTGTCGCACGCTTTTTGCTCTTGTGTCTCCTGCACAAAAAATCCCTGGCGTGCTCGTCTTGCAATCTTCCCCCGCCTTAATATACCCGTCCTTGTCTAACTCCACCACACTCAAAAACGCCTCGTTTTTCGCCTCCCTCCCTATCGCCACAAAAACTCCCTCCACCTCTATCTCGCGCACCTCCGCCCCAGTCTTAACCCTTATTCTCTCGACCTGCTCCTCTCCAACAAGCCCCACCACCTCCCCCGGCGCAACAATCTCAATATTTTTAGTCTCTCGCACCCTCTCCATTAGCCCCTTTTCCGCTCGAAACTCCGCCCTCCTATGCACAAGATATACCTTTTCTGCTATCTCAGAAAGATACAACGCCGAATAAACCGCCGAATTTCCCCCACCATTCACGGCTACTTTTTTACCCCTATAAAACGCCCCGTCGCACGTCGCGCAATACGACACACCCCTCCCCAGAAGCTCCTCTTCTCTAGCTACGCCGAGCTTCCTCTCGGTCGACCCGTTCGCGATAATAACCGTCCGTCCCTTAGCCTCGCCATCCGACAATACCACTGTTTTTACGTCTTTTCTCGCCCCCCTTATGCCCTCCGCTCTGTCATCTATAAACTCGCCCCCAAGATTTATCACCTGCTCTTTTAACTTCTCGACCAGCTCCCTCCCGCTCACTCCGGCCATCCCTGGATAATTCTCAATTCTCCCCGTCGCCAAAATCTGCCCCCCGACCGCCCCCGCCTCAATAATCGCCACGCTTTTCTTCGCTCTTAATCCATAAATCGCCGCCGTCATCCCCGCGACCCCGCCCCCAATAATCAAAATATCAAAAACTTTACTCATTTTTCCTCTATATATTATATTGTATCACGAAACCGCCCTAAAAGTTCAGCCCACAGCTGCCCCACAAAAACTTTAAGCATAATATTATTGACAAAAAAGAAAGTCTGTGATATAATGATAGACAATCTACCCCTACCAAAGGGGAAGCACATTAAAAGGAAGGTGTAATTATGAACCCTATCAAGAAGCTCTCTGAACTCGCCATGCGCCTCACTGGCGCGACCAATGAGAATGACGTTTATGACCCGGACGAAGAGGCCTACAATGAAGCCTTAAAGTCCGTGCCCTACGCGCAGAGGGGAATGACCCCTCCGCCGTTCCCGACGGAAGAAGACGACTTCGAGCCCGAACAGGCTCCGTCCCGTCCGCCGAAACGTACGCCGACCGCCCCCGCGGTCTCGACCGAAACGGATTCTGCGAAGCCCGCTGAAGGCTCGCGTCCGAATAATGGCGCCACAGGAGGTGCAAAAATGAATACTGGAGCCCTTGAAGAACTGCGTCGCAACGCGCAGGCCGCCCAGGACAGAAGAAACGGGGAGAACGACAGCAATATTCTCACCCCGGAAGAAACCCCCGCGACCCCCGCTCCGACGCCGGCCCCGAAACCCGTCGAAGCTAAGCAGCCCGACGCGGTCGATTCTCTGACCGCCTTCGTCTCCGCCTACGCCGAGGCGAAGAACGCCAAGACCGTCCTTCCGCTCTGGAAGGTCGGCACGTACGAGGACGGAACGCCCGTCCTCCACTCTCGCGAGCAGATGCAGGCGTTCTTCGGTGCCGACCCCTCCATGGAAAAGGCGGAGTACTACTTCGCTGACTCCGTGACCGCCGGAAAGCCCGTCAAGGCTTCCGCCGAGGCAGTTCGTCGTTACCGGCTCAAGACCGCCCTCCACGAGGCCGGCCTGCTCTGAACCGCTGAAACCCGCGACCTCACCTTCCCTCCTTGCCCCCGAAAGGGGTGCCCAAGCCCCCGCAAGGGGGCTTTTTCCTGCCTTTTTGACATTCTTTTAGTTTATGGTTAGTCATCTTGACAATTTCGCTTATGTGTGCTATACTTAAAGTAGTCTTTATAAGAGCGTGTTAATCTTATAAAAAAGGTCATTAACGCCGAATCATCCCAGGCACGAAACGCATGCGCCTGGAATTTTTGAACACATCGCCAAAAAACTCTCAACCGTTTTTCGGTTTCCACAACAAGGAGGGAAATGTATGTGGATTATCAGCCTTATCCTGAACCTTTTGCCCGGCCTCGTCGCCATTGGCGGATTTACCTCCACGATGCGCGGCGTTAAAGACTACCCCAGAAAATACAACTGGATAGTCTCTGCCGTCATCTTCGCTTACTCGCTCGGCTCTTGGCTTCTGATGTATTTTACAAAGTCCCAAGCTATCGCGATTATCCTGTTCATAATCTCCGCTCTCCTGGTTTGCGCTTGGTTTGCCCTTTGTTGGGCTGGCCCGCACAGCCGTTCTCGAGCGGCGATGTATCTCGCGCTCCCGGCTCTTTACGAATCAGTCCTGAGCCTTTCCTCCGCCGCTCAGTTGCGGCTCGCAGGAATCCTCTGGGCGTTTCTCGGCGCCATCATTGTTTACCTGCTCTTTAGAGTCGTAGATTTGATCAAAAATCGCGACTACTATCTGTGGATGAGCAAAGGCTACGACGAGAATCAGTGGTCGTCTAGCCCGGCGAGTTCTCGCAAAAACTCGTCTAGACCTGAGGCTAAAACGCGTTCCGAACATAGCGCAGACACCGGGGAAGGAGGTTGATACCGGTGAAAAGAAAGCTCATTGCCCTTGACGTCGTCATGGGACTTATTGCCCTTGTTCTGGTTATCCTCCTGGTAGGTTACTACCTCGGTTGGACGACCGACTGGGCGCTCTCCTTAGGAGAAAAGTTCCCGGACACCGACTTCTCGTGGCTCATCAACGAAGATAAGCTCGACGAGGTCATGAATAACCGCCTCCTTCGCGCTCTCAAGGCCGAAGAAGAGGAGGAACAAAACCGCCTCAAGGCGGCCGAAGCCGAAGAGAATCGGCTCAATCTCGAAGCCGAGGCTGACCTCCGCGTCAACCTCGACCGCGAACAGCTCCAAAACTCCAAATATTTCGGAGTCTCCGACGTTCTCTTGCCGTATTCTTTTGCGGAATATGACGAAACCAGAAAGCTTCTCTCGGGCTTCTCTGACGCGCTTTCCGTTCCGCTGTCTATCGACAACGGCACCATTAGAAACGCTCAGCCCGTCAGTGGCGACCCGGTCGCTTCTGGCACTACTCCGAGCGACATTCTCTGGCAAGTCGGCAGCGAATGGATGAGAAATCCCGTCACCGCCGACGCCGCTGCGCAGGCCCTAATCGAGGTCAAGCTGGCTTCGACCGGAAAATCCTTAGGTCGAGATATTAACCCGTTTATTGCTGATTTTGTCAGTCAAAACGACGAAAACATGCAAAAAACCGCTGAAGGCTACCGCGGTTGGGAAGAATACCTCCGCGAGCGAACGGTCAAGGTTCAGCGGTCTCTCGACGACTCCACCTACACTACTGAGGACGTCAAAGAGATTTATCTGACCACCTATTATCGCGAAACTGTCGCCTTCATGGCGCAAGTTCTCGATAATCTCGTGTATTTCGGAACGACCAACAAGTCTCCGACAATGCACTGGTCGCTCAACTCGCTCGAGGCTCACGATTATGCTCGGCGAGGAGAAAAACAGACGACCGAAGAAACCAAACTTTGGTATCTCTTCGGCTACGTCAGAAAAGATGGCCGGGTCGAGTTTATTATCGGCATTAACCGGTTTGACCGGCGCCTCGGGATTTTCCCGACAGATACGCCTGAACCGGAGCCCGAAACTCCGCCCGTCGTCAATCCTCCCGAGACCGAACCTCCGGAAACGGAGCCTCCTCAGCAGTGGACTCCTCCGGAAACAGAGCCTCCTCAGCCATGGACTCCTCCAGAGACAAATCCTCCGGAAACAGAGCCTCCTCAGCCATGGACTCCTCCAGAGACAAATCCTCCGGAGACGAAGCCCCCGGAAACTCAACCTCCGGAAACCAAACCTCCAGAGACGAATCCTCCGGAAACGAAGCCCCCGGAAACCAAACCCCCGGAAACGGAGCCTAGGAAAGACCCGACCAAAATCCCGACAGTTCAAACTGACCCCCAGGGTGGCGGTCGCGTCATCTTGACCGACCCCGAGCCCCCGAGCCGGTTCCAGCCCACCGAGCCGACGCCTACTTCGCCACCTATTATCTGGCAGCCGCCAGAAGAAGAGGCGGAAACTCAAAGAGAAGAGACCCAGCCCCCGGCGCACTATTCGCCGGAGACCGACTGGTGCTATGACCCAGATGGCGACCCGGCCGTCCACGACGAAACCTTGCCTCTCCCCGAAACCCAGTATTATTGGGAAGACGAAGATGGTAAGCCCGGCGACGGCAGTCGCCCCTACAACGAGACGGAGGTCGAGCTCGAAACCGATAAACTCAACACCGGTTTCGACGACGACTGGGGCAACATCTTTGCCCCATAAGGTGATGTGTTCAACCCCCGCCCACCTCGGGCGGGGGATCACCAAGTTCAAAGTTTGGTATCTGAGATGATTCGGCCGACCCGACGAGAAGAAAATTAAAAATTCGGCTAGTAAAATCCAAAACAAAATGTTATTTTTAATCCACTAAAAGGAGTTTTTATGAAACATCTAAAGTCTCTCCTTGGACTTGCTGCTCTTACGGCCGTCCTTGGAACTTCTGTTGTTTCCTCAAACGTTCTCGCTTGGGGTGACAGCGCTGGTGGTCGCCAGACTTATACAATCGACCAAATCAACAAAGGAGCTATCGACAACAAAATCGTCCTTAACTCCATCTCCGACAACCCAACCGTCGGAAACGAGCTTTACTTTGTTCAAGCTCGCGCCGAGAGCGACAGCAACAATTCTTGGAATGCTAACGCCCTCACCGTCGAAGACGGCAAAACTTACGTTGTGCGTATGTATGTCCACAACAACAACCGCTTCGGCAAAGACATGGTTGCAAAAAATGTTAAAGCTAGCTTTATCATTCCGACCAACTCTGCCAAAGAACTTTCTATTAACGGTGTAGTTTCTTCTTCTAACGCCACTCCGTCCAAAGTTTGGGACGACGTCGTGTTTAAGAGTGAAAACACTTTCCACCTTGAATACATTTCCGGCACTGCCCACATCGGTAGCAACGGCAAAGCTAACGGCGCTCTCTCCGACAAACTCGTAAACGGTGGCACGCTCATCGGCTACGACGCTCTCGACGGACAGATTCCGGGCTGTTTTGAATACTCTGCTTTCATCAGCTTCAAGGTCAAAGTTGTTTACGACTATGACTTTACTATTGAGAAAAAAGTTCGTGTTATTGGTGGTGAAGAAAACTGGTTCGACGAAGTTCGCGCCAAAGTCGGCGACACCGTCGAATACAAAATCACCTACAAAAATACTTCCAACTCTACCGAAAAAGATGTTCAAATCATCGAACTTCTTGGTAGCGATTTAAAGTATATTGCAGGCACGACCAAACTTTACAACTCTAACCACAAAAACGGTATCACGTTAAGCTCCGACGACCTTACTAAAACTGGCATCAACATCGGCGACTACGCCCCAGGTGCCGGTGCGGTTATTCTTTTCCGCGCTAAGGTTGTTGACAAAAACCTCGGTTGTGGTGCAGACAACGTTCTTCGCTCTTGGACTCAGGGTTATATTGGCAAGAATAACACCATGAAGCAAGATTATGCTGATGTGCTTGTCCATCCTGCTTGCCCAGAAAAACCTGTCGAACCAGAAAAACCACCAGTAGAACCTGAGACGCCTCCAGTGCTTCCTGAGACCGGCCCTACGGCTGTCGCCGCCACCGTTCTCGGCGCTGGCTCTCTCACTACTGCCGCTGGCGCGTTCATTACTAGCCGCAAAAAACGCTTCTAAGCTCGCTTGACCGCTCCGAAGCGTCAACCAAAGGCCCCCTCTCGGGGGCTTTTTGGTGCTTGATTTATCCAGGTCACCATATATAATATATATTATATGCATAAGCGTCTCAAGAAAGTCGGTCTCTGGGCTCTCGTTATTGCCTTTTTCTTAGGCACGCTCGGTGGCGAATACATGACCATGCGCGCTTACGCCGTCACCACCGCAACGGTTAATCTCAGCGAGGTTCATAGTCAGATGAATCAAGCTGCGAAGCTGTATGTTGTTGCTAGCGCTATGGACTTTTGCGTTGAGTATGGCGTTGCGCATCAAGGACTAATATCTGAGACTAGAAAAACGTTAAATTCAGAATTTCTCAGAGCTAATAAGAATATATTTAATGGTAATCAATATTTCTACGGCGGTTCTTGGTTAGAAAACCAAGTTCAAGGAAAAATTGACGATGGCGCAATCTACTGTAGCAATGGTGACGGCGGTAAGCATATTACTCAACTATTCTCTGAAACATTTGGCTATTCGTTCCAACAGATTTATTGCGACAAAGACGATACTGGAAAAAACGGAATATTAACGCGCAACGGCAGCGATGGCAAAGATTGCGACCGTTATTTGTCTCAAGGTGATAATGCGTCATATCAGGTATCTAGCGGGGCTCAATCGTATATTAGAAAATTGTACGAAGAATATCGTAACAATGCCAATAATCCATACATTGCAGAGTGGCGAGGCGCAGGCATGCCTGAATTGTCTGCACAATCAGGTGGCATACAATACTATATATACCTGCGAGACATGAGGGAGTCCTGTATTACGTCCCAGGAGGCGACTACGAACTCATATACCACCTTCTCTATTCCGGAAATTACTAATCACGGAGAGAAAATACACAAAGATTATATCGCTCGCACAGAACAAAAAAGCGCACATACATATAGCGGAAATACAGATGAGGGTGTTGTCTCTTGTGAAAACCTTAACTCTGAGTTAAGCAACGCGTCAAACGCCTATCGCTTAGAAATAAAATCCGCCATAAAGCACGCTTGTTATAATGCGATGGATGGAGCGTTGCAACAAAAAATAAGTGAGCTCAACGCCATAGTAATGAACCAGGACGGTTCATATACTCAAGAGACAATCGACAACGCTATTGCTAAAATTGACGAAATAAAAGCAATGTATAACGATCTATCGCTAGAAACGTTTATTGAAGAATATAGAACTACGGGCAATTCTCATGAATATCAATCTGGTTGGCAGTGTAAACAAGTCGAAGATATAGAAATTTCTTATGTCTCCGGCACTTCCGGCGACCCCTCTGGCAGCGACAAC
Organism: uncultured Candidatus Saccharibacteria bacterium; assembly: GCA_964492765.1. Classification (GTDB taxonomy): domain Bacteria; phylum Patescibacteriota; class Saccharimonadia; order Saccharimonadales; family Saccharimonadaceae; genus Nanosyncoccus. The sequence goes on along the minus strand of CAZBLB010000018.1, from coordinate 224 downwards.
GACACTGTTAAGGCGACCTGCACCAACTCTCTCGGCTCGAGCCTAGGCTGGGCAATTTGCGGCATCGCCGATTTAGTTTCCGAGGCTATTCAAACTATCTACGAGTCCGTCATCGAGCCTTCGCTCTCCGTTAAAACTTCGCTGTTCTACGACAGCAACGGAAACAGAACCGCGACCTTTACTGCTTGGGGTGCGTTTAGAGACCTCGCTAACGTTGTGTTCGT
>CAZBLB010000017.1:0-9620 GCA_964492765.1 uncultured Candidatus Saccharibacteria bacterium | reverse complement strand
CCGCGGCGTTTACAAAGACTAACGATATTATCCATTTTTGACATATATATATTATATACTATTTTGGATATTCTAGGGACGGTTTTAGCGAGCTAGAGGCGGTTGATGGTTTTAGCGATATAAAGCAGGGTGGGAAGGCGGGGCGCGATATCTTCGACACGAGAGACGGTTTTAAGGTCGGAGCTTAAAATGAGGCGCATGAGTTTTATTTCGGGAGCGCCGACATTACCACCGATTTGTTCGCGCAAGGCCGCTTCGGAAAAGTCCCAAACATAGGTTTTGAACGGGTCAAGTTTAGCCCCGCTAGCGTCTTTGATTAAGTTGATTTGTTCTCCGCCGACGCGGGCGAAGTTGAACCAAAACCAAGTCTCGACTAGCTCGGGATTGACGCCGGCGTTAAGGGCAGCGAGAACTTGACGCAAGAGGTCAAAATATTCGGGGCCAGAAGCGTCCTCGGCGACGGAGTTGATTTTTTTCATGACAAAGGAGGCGAGCTCGAGCTCGGGAAGTTTATAGACGATGTTTTGGAAGGCTTCGAGCATTTTGGCGGAGGTGAGAATACCGAGTTTGTTGCTTCGGCCTTCGTGGACAGTAATTTCGGAAACACAAAAAAGTTCGACGGCGCCGGCGAGTTTTGAGCGTTCTTTGCGGACGCCTTTGGCGATGACAGAAACAACGCCCTGTTCGGTGAGAAAATTAATAATTCTATCGGCCTCGCCAAAATTTGTGCGGCGGAGAACGATGGCTTTAGTTTTGATATCGTTCGACATAAGCTGTCACGTCCTTCGGGCTCATCTTTTCTTTATTTAGTATACCCTTTACGCCGTAAACTTTCAAATCGAAAGGCTCGAGATTAAGACTTGTGATGAGGACGATGGGGATTTTGGCGGTGTCGGGATAGGAGACGATTTCGTTAAGGAATGTAAAACCGTCTGGGCCGGGGAGGAGAATGTCGAGAAAAATTAGGTCGGGGAGAGGGTCGACTAAGTTATTCATGGCGTCGAGAGCGTTCTTGTAGATTTCGACCGTAACGCTTTTTTGGGCGGTTTTTGAGGTGATTTTTTTGTTAGTTTTGGAGGCGGTTTTACAGGGGTGGGCGGAGAGTTTGGCGGTATTTTTTTCGGAGATTTCATCCGCGCTCAAAAAAACCGCTTTTTTAGCCGCGGAGCTGACACATTCTGCAAAAAGTTCGTCGTCGTCGATGATAAAAATGCGCATTAGAAAAGGCTCGCTTGGTTAGAAACTGGCAGTTCGACAAAAAAGCTCGTGCCGTCGCGATGACGAATAGCGCCGACGTTCGCGTGCATAAAACGAGAGAACTTTGTGGCGATAAAAAGTCCAAGACCCGAGGAGTCGGGACGGAAAGAAATATCGACCGGCGCATCGAGCGTGCCGTGGCTGAGTTGGTCGTAGATATTAAACGGAAGAGCAGGCCCAAAGTCGCGCACGACGACACGGACGTGGTTTTTGGTGTCGTGGACGGAGAGGCAGGAGGTGGTGTCGGCGGAAGAATAGTTGACAGCGTTGATGCAAAAATTGTAGATGACGGAATGGAGCAGGTCGCGATTGGCGATGACGAGGCGGGATTTGTTGGAATATTTAAGGTCGAGGGACTTTTTGTTGAAGCGGAAAAGATAGTCGAGTTCGTTTTTGACTTCGTCGCAAACACTACGGATGGCGACCGGCTCCATGGAAAATAATCCATCCTCTAAACGAGAGATTTTAGTGAGGTCGGAAACTTGTCTTAAAGCGCGCTCAGAAACGGAAACCATTTTGTCTTGGTAGAGATTGACAGACGAGGGGTCGGCGGGGTCAAGAGAAAGGGCGAGTTGGCGCAAAAGAACAAGAGGCGCTTTAAGCTCGTGCGCCGCAACAAAAACACCATTTACCTCCGGTTGCATGGAGATATTATAGCATATTTGTTGGTGAAAAAAACTTGGGAGATTAGGCTAGGATTTTATGCCCGACAATTTGCAGGATTTGGTGATAATGCGCATGCCCTGGCTCGTCATCAAAAACTGGAAAAACAGAAATGTCTTCGATGACCAAAGTTGAGTTTCTGAACAGTTTTCGTATTGAGTCTTCATCAAATGCGTTTTTGGCATATTTGTCGGTTTTATCAAAAGTCTGGAGGAAAAATTTACCTGATTGGACGAGATTTTGCGCGATGGTCTTTATGAGCGACTCTGGGCATTTTAGTTTATGAATAACGTAGTTTGAATAGATAAAGTCAAACGGCGCAGATGGAGAGTTGTATATAAAGTTTAAATCTGTTCCTGTCATAATGTCCACACCTTCGACAGACATGCCTAACTTTTTGAGTCCGTCTATGTCGGCGCCGTCGCCGCAGCCCAAATCTAAGGCCTTTATTTTGCTTAGGTCTTTGAAATTATCTCTAACAAAAGTTTTGAGCTCTGGGTTCATAGGGTATATTATACTATATTTTCTCATTTTTATCAAGCGCATGGTTTTTACGGAGTGAGGAATGTGGTAATATATAAAATATATGACGATACTTGGGTTGGACGAAGTGGGGAGGGGGCCGTGGGCGGGGCCGCTTGTGATGGGGGCGGTGATATTGCCGAAAAACAAGGCAAAAAGCAACGCAGAGAGAAGCGAGAAACTAGAAAAATCAGTGGGCGAGGAGGGATATCCTGAGTGGGTGGGAGAGTTGGCGGATTCGAAAAAGTTGAGTAAGAAAAAGCGCGAACGATTAAGCGAAACGATACTTAGGGAGGCAAGCGCGACAGGGCTTGGGTGGGTGACGAGCAAAGAATTGGACGAGATGGGGCTTTCTGCGGCGCTGAAGCTGGCGGCGAGACGAGCCGTCGAGGCGGTGCGCGAGAAAAATGTGGCGTTTACGGAAATAGTGATTGATGGAACAATAAACTTTCTTGAGGGGACGAGTTTGGAAAAATATGTGACGGTACTGCCGAAGGCAGATTCTTTGATAAAAGAAGTGTCGGCAGCGTCGATTATTGCGAAGGTGGCGCGAGACCGATACATGGAAAAGTTAGCAGAAAAATATCCGCAATATGGTTTTGAAAAACATGTTGGATATGGAACGGCGGCACACAAAAAAGCGTTAGAAAATTTTGGCACATGCGAAGAACACAGAAAAAGTTTTCGGCCGGTGATGGAAATAATGTTGGAACGTGGTGAAGATGATAAAAAAGAAATTAAAAGCGAACACGCGAACGATAAAAGAAAAACAACAAAAGAAATTGGCGATGCGGCGGAAGAAAAAGTGGCGCTGACGCTCGAGGCAGAGGGACACGAAATTATTGCGCGAAATTATAAAACAAAATTTTATGAAATAGATATTGTATCAGTTTATGCAGACAAGATTTATTTTACGGAGGTAAAATATCGAAAAAGTCAAAAACGTGGAACGTCGATGGAAATGATTACGCCGAAAAAATTGGAGCAGATGAAATTTGCGGCGGAGGCGTTTTTGAAAAAATATCCCGCAATAAAACAAAAATATTCGCCCATGCTTGCCGGAGCGGCGGTGACGGGCGAAGATTTTGTAGTGGACGAGTGGATGGAAATAAAATAGTTATTTGATGATTTTGTCGATGATGCCGTATTTGAGGGCTTCTTCGGCAGACATCCAGTTGTCGCGATCCATGTCTTTTTCTACTTGGCTAAGGTCTTTGCCGGTGTTTTTGGCAAAAATCTCAGCGAGACGTTTTTTAAGAAAAACACCTTCGCGGAGCATGATTTCTTGGTCGGTGATTTTGCCTTCGGTGCCAGAAGAAGGTTGATGAATCATGATGCGGGCATTTTCTAGACAATAACGATGACCTTTGGCGCCAGAAGAAAGAAGCATGGCGCCCATCGAGGCTTGGAGACCGATGCCGATAGTTTCGACGTCTGGCTCGACATAGTTCATGGTGTCGATAATAGCGAGGCCGTCATAAACACTGCCGCCTGGGGAGTTGATGTAGAGTTTGATTGGTTTTTTAGGGTCTTCGTGTGCGAGAAAGAGAAGTTGGGCGACGACGAGATTGGCGGTGTGAGAATTGACTTCTTCGCCGAGAAAAATAATACGGTCGTTTAAGAGTCGTGAATAAATATCGTAGGCGCGCTCGCCGCGGCTAGTTTCTTCGACGACGGTTGGCACGAGATAACTATTTGGTTTTTGCATGGTTTCCTTTCTATTCTAGATTTATGGTTTCTGAATTACTGTTAATTAAACTTTGGAGGTTGTTACTACGGAGGACGTTAGAGTTATATTCGTCAACTTTTTTATTGTAAAGACTGATGTTGTTATTCAGGCTATTATATAACTCGTCGAGCGCCGACTCTTCGGCGACAAGTTGGTTTCTTCGTGTGCGAAAAGCATAGTCGGACGTAAAACAATTTAGGGTGTTTGCGCAAGTATTAAACTCGTTTACGGAAGCGTTAAACTTTGTGGCACGGGTTTCGTATTCTTGAGTCTGGGCGTCGATTTCGGTTTTGAGCGTTTCTAGCTCGGAGCCTAGCTTTTCGATGGCACTGTTTAGTTCTTCAAACGGAGTGATATAAGACTTATAGAACTCGACGATTTTTTGGCGGTCGTTAAAGACGGTGGCGTAGTGTGCTTCTAGAGTTTCGGGGAGGTCGGCGATTTGGGTGCCGATGCGAACATAGAGTTCGTCAAGTTGTTCGGACTCGGCGTATGTGTCTAAAGTTTCTTTCAAACTATCGAGATTTTTGGAGTAAACATTTTCAAGAAGCGGAACAAGAGCGTTTCGCTCGACGCCAGTGAGACGAGACCAGTTGGCATGAAGAAGCTCGTGGGCGGTGGTGGACTCGCGGAAGCCGGCAAGCTCGGCAACGTTAATGTCGTAAACATAAATTTGGTCGGCATAATAACAACCAAAAACGGCGATGTCGGGATTGGTCGAGTCGCAGTCGCGGTTAAAATCTTCGCGCGACTCGAGGACGGGGTGGGTGGCGTTAAAAATGCGCGTGCCGACACGAGTGAGGTCGAGGTCGGTGCGGATAGCGAGCATGTCGCCAGTTGGAGCATAAGCGAAGCCTTTAAGCGTGTCGATAACGGCGGTTTTATAGACGAGAAAAAGAAAGAACGCGACAGCAACAAGAAGAAAAGTAATGAGCAGGCCGACGAGTTGGGTTTTTCTTGGCTGGTCGGTTCTTTGGTTAAGCATGCTCTACTCCTAGTTTTAGTTTTCCTTTTTCTAACGTGACGACGGCGACATCGCCTTTTTTGAGCGTGCCGTTAATAATCGACTCGGAAAGAAGCGACTCGAGAGAATCTTCGATGGCGCGGCGAAGCGGACGAGCGCCGTTCTTAGGGTCATAGCCTTTGTCAATGAGATATCGTTTGACTTTGTCGTCGATGCGGAGGCCGAGGCTTTGAGAACCAAGGCGTTTTTTAAGGTCAGTTAAGAGATTATCAAAAATCTTTTCTACGTCGCGCTCTGTGAGGGCATGAAAAACGAGAATAGAGTCGAGGCGGTTAATAAGTTCGGGACGCATGGCTTTTTTGAGGGCGCGCATGGCGTAGGTTTTGGACTCTTCGTACTCGCGCTCGAGTTCTTTTTTGGATTTTTTGCCGTTCGTTTTCTCTCCGAAGCCAAAAGAATCTTCGCGATAAGCGTCGTTTGCGCCGAGATTGGAAGTCAGAATAATAACCGTGTTGTTGAACTTTACTTTGGTGCCTTGGCCGTCAGTCAAAACGCCGTCTTCGAGAATTTGGAGAAGCATATTAAACACGTCGGGGTGAGCTTTTTCGATTTCGTCGAAGAGGACGACAGAATAAGGACGGCGACGAACGGCTTCGGTTAATTTTCCGCCATCGTCATAACCGACATAACCAGCAGGTGCGCCGACGAGACGAGAAACGTTATGTTTTTCTCCGAACTCGGACATGTCGATTTTTATGAGGGCATTTTCGCCACCGAAAACTTCGCGAGCAATAACGCGGGCGAGCTCGGTTTTGCCGACGCCGGTTGGCCCCATGAAGAGGAAGGAGCCGATAGGACGGGAAGGGTTAGCGATGCCAGAGCGGCCGCGACGGATGGCTTTAGCAACCGAGGCGACGGCTTCGTCTTGGCCGATGATGGATTTTTTGAGGTGGTCTTCGAGATGAGCCAAAAGCTCCATTTCTGAGCCGTAAACTTTGGAGACGGGGATGCCGGTTTTGAGGGAGATAGCGGTGGCGAGATTTTCTTCGGTAAGAACGGGGATGTCTTCTTCTTTAATTCCCTTTTTCTCGAGGCTTTTGATTTTGTCTTTGACCTGTTCGAGAGAAGTTTTGTATTCGGCGGCTTTTTCGTAATTGTCTTTTTCGGCGGCGGATTCCATTTTTTCTTCGAGCGCGCCTTTTTCTATTTTAAGGCGTTTAAGTTCACCTCCGCCTTTTTTGTCGGCTTCGACTTTGGCGATAGCACTGGCTTCGTCAATGACGTCGATGACTTTGTCGGGCATAAAGCGGTCGTTTATGTAGCGACCAGACATGGTGATGGCGGTTTCTAAAAGTTCGTCAGGGATGGTGACAGAATGATGTTTTTCGTAATGAGACTTGATGCCTTTTAAAATGCGTAAGGTGATAAGCGGGGAGGGTTCTTCGACGAGGACGGTTTGAAAACGACGAGAGAGAGCTTTGTCTTTTTCGATGGACTTGCGGTATTCGTCGAGGGTGGTAGCGCCGATGAGGTGGATGTTGCCACGAGCGAGAGCGGGTTTTAAGATGTTGGCGGCATCCATAGAGCCTTCGGACGAGCCAGCGCCAGAGAGAAGATGGAGTTCGTCGATGAATAGAATAATAGAATCATCGGAGACAGCTTCGTCAATGATGCCTTTAATGCGCTCCTCGAACTCGCCACGGAACTTGGTGCCCGCGAGAAGGCTGGAGAGGTCGACTTGATAGATGCGTTTGCCGATGAGAAGGGCGGGGACTTCGTTTTTGGCGATTTTTTGAGCGAGACCTTCGACGATGGCGGTTTTGCCGACGCCAGCTTCGCCGATGAGGACAGGGTTGCTCTTGGTGCGCCGGGAAAGAATCGTGATGGTGCGCTCGATTTCGCGGTCGCGACCGATGACGTTGTCGAGTTTGCCACTCCTCGCAAGCTCAGTTAAATCTTCGCCGAAGCGATTAAGCCAGCGGAGGGGAGATTTTTTGGCGTATTTTTGTTTTTCTTTGGCGTTTTTGACCTCTTTGGCGGCTTTTTCAGCAAGTTCTTCGATTTCTTCGGCGAGTTCGTCGAGGTCTACGCCGGCTTTTTTGAGCATAGAGGCGGCGTTAGAGTTGGTTTGATTGATGAGGGCATAAAGGAGATGTTCGGTGCCGATTTGTTCTAAACCAGAATCTTTGACAAAATTATTGGCCATGCGAAGAGTGAGCACGGTCGACTCAGAGAGGGACATCATGGCCATCATGCCTTCGTTCGGGGTGTCGACAGGAGTTTTTCCGAGGGCTTTTTCGATGTCGTCGAGAGAGACGTTGCGGTTAAACAAAAGTCTTGCGCCCTCGGAAGTGTCTTGAGAAAGGATACCGAGGAGGAGATATTCTGTGCCCATAAAACCGTTGTTATATTTTTTGGAATAATAATCGGCCTTTTGAAGAGAAAAACGAGCGTTCTCGGAAAGCTGGTTCATAATTTCTGAAAATTCGTCTTGCATATAATATATTATATATATTAGCAGTCGAGTGTCAAGAGTGCTAATGTGGTTAGAAGTTGTCTATGTAATTACAAATGCATATTTATCATGCATGATGTTTTTCGTGCTTTTATTGACAAAATGCTTAATGTTTGATATAATGAAAGTATATCGGGAATACCCATCGGGAATACCCGCCATCCCCCCTTTCGAAAGATTGGGGGCACATTTTTATCTATAGAGAGCACAAAAGGCGTCTTTGATTGCCTGGAGGTCAGTTTTTGGAACTTTATTTCCACGCCGACATTTTCGCCGAAGCTACACCACCAAACTTCTCCTTCTGAAATCCTTGGGGCTTTGGCGTTAAAATGAAGTTTTTCTTTTAAGTTTATCCATTCGTCAAAACGCTTTTCTTCCATAATCGTATATTAGCACGACAGATGACGTTTTGACACAAAAAAGCCCCCGAGAGGGCTTTTGGGGTTTTAGATGGAGGAATAGTTATTAGGGTTGGAAAGCATTTGCTTGAAAATTTCGACAGTCTGTGTTTCTACAAAAACCGTATCTTCATCAGTAGAGAAGAAATCTTGAGGAGTTTGTTCCCAATAATTATATCCGTCTTTATTCATAAAAGCTCGGTCTTTTTGCCCAAAAGATGAGCTGGCGAAAGTGCCCTCGAACGATTCTGGCGCTCGACTAATACAGTAAAGCCAAGCGGTGCCATCAGGACGAGCGTAGTCTTGATATGAGTTTGCGACTTGAGAATATGAAACAACGCCAGTAAAACACACTGTCGAGCCACCATAAGAGTAATTGCCTTCTAGAGACATCGCTGGCTCCGTAGAGTAATAATAGTCTATATGCGCAAGAGACGGGTTTTCTGGTTTTTTAATTTTTAGTCCCCAGTCGCCGATATAGACGTAATCTTTTGAGTTGACGATATTTTGTAGCGCAACATCGTCATTAACTGTGATTGTTTTTGTGTCGTATTCTATTTCAACTTTATCTTCGCTGATTGGCGTTGTTGTATCGTCATCATTTTTTATTTCTATTTTAAAGTCAGAGACGGTTTTTGTGGCGACATAATTAGAATATAACCCATAGCTAAGTCCGCTGGCGCCTAAAACAGCACAAAGAATCATCCCGACGATAAGTCCAGTGTTACTTTTTGGTTGGGGTGCTTTTTCGATTTCTGGCATAGTAGCTTGCGATGTTGTTTTTTCTTGCATATTTCCTTCTATTGGTTTAGTTTATTAGTTTATGTTTATTGTAATATATATATATATATATATATATCAATAGCAACGTAATATTCGAGCATTGGAAAGCACAAAAAAGCCCCCGAGAGGGCTTTTAATAAGAATTCGTAAATCCTTATTTGATAACTTTGGTGATGACGCCGGAACCGACGGTTTTGCCACCTTCGCGGATAGCGAAGCGGTCGTTGTTGTTCATAGCGACAGGGGCCAAGAGCTTGACGTTGAAGGTGACTTGGTCGCCAGGCATGACGATTTCTTTGTCGGCCGGAAGCTCGACTTCGCCCGTAACGTCGGTGGTGCGGAAGTAGAACTGTGGCTTGTAGCCTTTGGCGAACGGGGTGTGACGGCCACCTTCTTCTTTCTTCAAGATGTAAACTTGAGCCTCAAACTCGGTGTGCGGGGTAATCGTGCCAGGAGCAGCGATGACCTGACCACGTTCGATTTGTTCGCGCTCAATACCGCGGAGAAGAAGACCAGCGTTATCGCCAGCTTGTCCCTGGTCGAGAGTCTTGTGGAAGGCCTCGATGCCGGTGACAACGGATTTTTGAGTGTCGCGAAGACCGACGATTTCAACTTCGTCGTTAAGTTTAACGACACCTTGTTCGATACGACCGGTAGCAACAGTACCGCGACCTTTGATAGAGAAGACGTCCTCGATAGGCATGAGGAAAGGCTTTTGAAGGTCGTGCTCTGGAATGTCGAAGTATTCGTCCATAGCTTTGACGAGGTCCATGATGGCTTGCTCGTTTT
>CAZBLB010000016.1:0-9707 GCA_964492765.1 uncultured Candidatus Saccharibacteria bacterium | reverse complement strand
ACCGCCATCCTCCCCCACGTCCTCACTAGCCCCACTCTTGTCCGCTTCTGCACCACCACTGGCTTCATTCTCACTTCTCGTCCCCGTCGTTTCCTTCGCCCCCTCCCTAAAATCATTACTCAAATCATCCCAACCATACCCTAAATAACTCTCATCCATCCCCCTAAAGGCATCGCTATTTCCATACAGCTCTTTGTTCAAATTACTATAACCACTCATACTAAAAAGTATACCATGCTCATCCTCCAAAAACCATAACTTTTTTATCTCAGTTCGCTCTCATCCCCTCTATTATTTTTTACAACATTTTCTTTTCCTCACCCTCTATCATTTTTTCGCTTTTTGTGGTATAATTAAGTTATAACGTTTTTACGTTATGCACATTTATTTTCTAGGTGGATGTCGTAAGATATCCACATGTGCCCGTAGCTCAGCTGGATAGAGCGTTTGCTTGCGGAGCAAAAGGTCGTAGGTTCGAATCCTGTCGGGCATACCAAAACAAAAAAGACTTGAAAAAGGTCTTTTTTTGTTCCAAAATTCACTTTTTTCACCCCTAATCTCTATTTGTGCTATACTATCCTCATATGGACAAAACAAGCTCCCCCAAGAACAAATCTTCTAAAAAGCCTTCCTTTAAGACAAAAACCGCTCGTTTTCACGCCAAGTTTCTTGCCTCTTATTATGGTCACCCCCTCCGCGACATGAAACTCATCTGCCTCACTGGCACCTCCGGCAAAGCCACCGCTGCCCACTTTGTCCACGAAATCCTCCGCGCCGCCGGCCAGCACGTCGCTATTCTCGCCTCCGACTCTCCCATAAAAGTCTCCACCCTTCACAAATTCTTCTCCGAAGCCTGGAAAGCCGGCTCTAATTATTGCGTCGTCACCGCCCCCGCCGAATCCCTTAAAAACGACGTCTTCTATGGCCTTCCTATCCACATCGCCGCCCTCACCGATTTTATCCCCGCTTCTCTCGACGCTCCTTCAGTCGAAGATTTCCTCTCCTCTGAGTCCACTCTTTTTGAAATGTCCCCCGAAATCGTCGTTCTAAACGAAGACGACGCCCATTTCCCCGACTTCTCCAAATACACCGGAAAGTCCGCCACTTTAACTTACGGCACCACCCGTTCCTCCACCCTTCGCATCGACAGTGCCAAGCTCTACAAAAAAGGCACCGAAGCCAACCTCTCCCTCGGTTCCTCCCGCTTTACCACCGCTTCTTTCCTCACCGGCGAGCCTATCGTCTCTTACATGGCTTGCGCCGCCGCCATCGCCACCGCGCTCCACATCTCTACCGATATCATCTCTGAAGGCATCGCCAACTACAACCCCGACCACATCTCCTAACCCCGCCAATCCGCCAACCTACCTTCGCCCCCGCAAAACTCACCAACCCATCACCTCAAAAACCACCCCCTACTCCACGATATTCCCGTAGCTCTCCTCGCACTCACGTTTTTTCGCCTCCGCGGCTTTCTTTCGTCGCACCTTCTCCTCAGCCTCTTTTTTCTCCACCTCTTCGCGCATCTTCCTCGCTCTCTCCTCCGCCTCTCGCCTCATCTCCAGCTCCTTCATCTTCTCCCTAATATACTTCTTCGCAACCTTAATATCCTCAAAATCCACCGCCCCTTCTTTCCTCAAAATACTCTTCTCATGCCCCTTCCCAAGAATCAACACCACGTCCCCCTTTTTCGCCAGCCTCACCGCCGCCCTAATCGCCTCCCCTCTATCAAGGTTCACCGCCAAATTTTTCCCCATCACCTTCCCGGCTTCCTCTGCCCCTTCCACAAACTGCGCCGCAATCTTCTCCGGGTCCTCATCCCTCGAATCGTCCTCCGTTATTATCACAAAATCACTATTTTTTCCCAATATCTCCCCTCGTTCCGCCCTCGTCGTCTCATCTCGTCTCCCCGCCCCTCCATGCACAGAAATTATCCTCCCCTTCACCCCCGCCATCGCCTCAAAAACCTTTTCTAGCGCATCCGGCGTATGCGCATAATCCACAATCACCGTAAAATCCTGCCCCATCTCAATCTTATTCATCCTCCCCTCAACGCTCTCTAACGCCCCTATTCCTTGCACAATTTCTTCCTCAGAAAGCCCCAATTTCTGCCCCACCGCCACCGCCGCCAGGGAATTATATACATTAAACTCCCCCGGAATATTCGTTTTTATCTTCATATCATCACACGAATATTCTACCCCTCCGGCTCCCAATTTAACCCCCTTCGCCCTCACTTTTCCATTTTTTATACCATAAGTGATATAATTTTTCGAGACTTTCATAAATTTCTTCGCCGATTTATCGTCCGCATTTATCACCCCAAATTTCGCCTTCCTAAATAGCTTCATCTTCGCCTTCCGATAATTCTCAATCGTCTTATGATAATCAAGGTGTTCATGTGTCAAATTCGTAAACACCGCCACCTCTATCGGCACTCCAAGCGTCCTAAACTGCTCCAACGCATGACTCGTCGTCTCCAGCACCAAAAACTCCGCCCCCGCGTCCCTGATTGTCTTTATTCGTTCATTCAACGTCTTCGCGTCCACCGTCGTCATATGTCCCACCTCGGCGTTCAACTTACTCGCCGTTCTCGAGCCACCACTCACCCCACCCCAAGCCACCGTAGTCATCAGTCCACACTTATACCCCGCTTCATTCAACATCTTCCATATCATAAAACATGTCGTCGTCTTACCATTCGTCCCCGTCACCCCTACAACTTTCATCTTCCTCGCCGGAAACCCAAACCTCACCCCCGCCCCTAGCGCCTGCAAAAAGTGATACGGCTTCACTAGCGTATTATACCCACGCACCCCCTCTAACTTCTTCCTAAGCGTCTCTTTTAAACTCATCTTTTACTTCCAAACCTTAAACCTTTTCCTCCATTATACAACAAAAATGTCCCTCCACGGGACATTTTGCTCCCCTAATTATCTTGCGTTCTTTGCTCTCCTTAGCTCGTTTACCCCCCTCTTAACCATTCTCCCACCAAACGCCATCATCACAACCGTCACCATCACTAGCGCCACCGAACTCCTCCTCTCGACCGCAGCCTCCTCACTCTTCGTAAATCTACCTGTATCCGGCGTCACCACTCCCGCTTCATCTTCCGTATTTTCCTCGGTCTCCCCCTCCGTATCACCACCGATCGTCTCGTTCACGCCCAAAACCCCATACGTCGACAAATGCGTCGTCCTAAACTCCAACCAATATTCCCCACTCTCACTCTTTAACTCCGCATCCAACCTCTCTTCTTCTTCACCTTCTTCGTTAAAATATGCAACCTCTACCTTGTCATATTCACCAAGCGCCCCATAAGTTTCCGCGTCCATATATATCTTCACCGTTATATCATTATCCTCTATCTCCACCACAGTCGTCTCGTCCCTCTCGACAACCGTCAAATCCAGCGCCCCAATCAACTCCCCACCTTTCTCTTCATTCACCGTCAGCTCGCTCGCATCCACCACGGTCGCCACCAAATGCGCCTTCCTATCCGTATGCACATAATCGCCAAATATCACAAACACACCTGCTTCTTCGTCTTCTGCTACTCCCATATTCGCAAGTTTCGGCTCCACTACATATTCATTCAAAAACTCGCTCCATTCCACCTCATATTCCTCCCCCCCGATTTCCATCTCCCCCTCCGGGTCCACAATCATTGTCAAATATCCATCTTTAAGCGCCGCCACCTTACCATCCCCAATCAAATCAGCCTGCACATCCCCTTCAAACGTCCCGCCTGTCACTTCTATCGTATAATATACCACCCCTGTCTCCGTATTTATATCTACCTCCGACACGCCCTGAGAAAACTTCCCGCCAGCTATCGTCATCAACCCCACACCGTTTCCGCCAAGCCCCATCCCAAGCATCGTGCCATTTTCCCCCGCCACAAATTCGCCCCCACTTATCGTTATCTGCCCCATATCCGCATAACCAGCATACGCGCCATTCGATATAATCGGCCCATTTTCCGACCTAAACGTCCCACCGCTTATTTCCGCCTCATTCCAGTTCAATATCACACTATCACAATCCGCCAACGACCCCTCTGGTTGCGAAAATACCCCACCTGTAATTACTAAATGCCCATAATCATCATTTTTCACTACCGAACAGTTCGTCAATCCCGCCGTAAACGTCCCGCCCGTAATAGTCATTCTCGGCTCTTCTATTCCGCCATGATAAGTCACGCCTTCATCGTTCGCCGCCGACCCATACCAGCCATTTTTTATCATCGACGCATTCCCGACAGTGCTTCCATTAGCCACCATCTCCACCCCATCTTCTATCGTCATCTCCCCAAAGTTCTGCACAATATACCACTTCGCCGAAGAATACACCCCACCAGCCACCGTCATCGTCGCGTCCGTATAATTCACTATCACCGCACTCTTCGTCTCGGTCGCTTCCACCGAGCCTTCACCAGCTACCGTTAACGTCCCCTTATTCAATATCACCGGTTTTCCGGTCTCATTATTCGTTATCTTACGCCCACCAAGGTTCAGCGTCGCCGTCACCCCTTCCTCGACCACAATCCCATCGCTCACATCTTCCGTCAGCGTCATGTCTTCTGTTATTGTTAAGGCCGCCACCGGCGAAGCCAAAAATAGGGAAACAGCCGCTACCCCCGCCACAATGCCGATGCCCTTAAAATCAGAAAAGTTTATCACCTTTCCCATTTAAACCTCCACTTACATTAATATAATAATACCACAAGCTTTATCCATAAATCAATAGCGCTTTCATATTATTAGCACTCCGTCCTTGACAGTGCTAATTTTTGCGTTAGAATAGAGTACAGAAAAGGAGTACACATGAATCTAAAGCCACTAAAAGATTACGTAGTCGCCAGTGTAGAAAAACCCGCCGAAAAAACTTCCTCCGGCCTTCTTCTTCCAAGCGATTCCAAAGAAAAACCTGCTTTCGCCGTCGTTGTGTCCACTGGCCCCGACGTAAAAACCATCAAAAAATCTGACAAAATCATCTACAAAGAATATTCCACCACGCCCGTAAAAATCGGCCAAACCGACTATCTCCTCATTAAAGAAGAAGATATTCTAGCAACCGTAGCATAAAGGAGTCCTATGAAAAAAATCTATTACGAATCCGAAGCCCGCGAAAAAGTTTTAAAGGGTAGCAAAGCTCTCTACGACGCCGTCAAGGTCACTTTTGGCCCTAAAGGCAAAAACGTTGTTATCGAAAAAACTTACGGCGCCCCCGTTATCACTCATGATGGCGTCACCGTCGCCGAAGCCGTCGAGCTCGGCTCAACCGAAGAAAATCTTGGCGAAGAAATCGGCGCTAAACTCATCAAAACCGCCGCGCAAAAACTCAACAAAGTCGCCGGCGACGGCACCACGACGGTCACCGTTTTAACTTACGAAATCCTAAACGAAGCCAACAAGCTCATCGCCGCCGGACTCAATCCAATGGAACTCCGCAAGGGAATCGAAAAAGCCGGCGCCGAAATCGTTAAAAACATCGACTCTCTCGCCGAAAAAATCGAAGGCGACCCAGAAAAAGTTGCTAACGTCGCCACCATCTCTGCCGGCGACGAAGAAATCGGCAAGCTCATCGCCGACGTCATCGAAAAAATCGGCAAAGATGGCGTCGTCACTGTCGAGGCCGGTCAAGGTCTCGAGATGGAGCAAGAAATCGTCGAAGGCTTCAGCTACGACAAAGGCTATTCTTCTCCGTTCTTTGTCACCGACGTCAACCGCCAAGAAGCCATCTTCGATAAACCTCTTGTCCTCCTCACCGACAAAAAAATCTCTGCCGCCTCTGACATTCTTCCTCTCCTTGAACAGTGCGCCAGTGCCGGCAAAAAAGACCTCGTCATTATCGCCGAAGAAGTCGAAGGCGAAGCGCTTTCTCTACTCGTCCTCAACAAACTCAAAGGCGTATTTAACTCTCTTGTCCTCAAAGCCCCTGCTTTCGGCGACCGCCGCAAAGAAATCATGGAAGACATCGCTATCTTAACCGATGCCACCCTCGTTTCCGCCGACAAAGGCCAAAAGCTCGAAGAAGCTGGCATGGAAGTCCTCGGTTCCGCCGGAAAAATCATCGCCACCAAAGACGAAACTACTATTATTAAGGGTGCCGGCAACAAAAAAGCTGTCGAAAAACGTATCGAGCTCATTAAAAACCAAGCCGCTCTCGCCACTTCCGACTACGAACGCGAACAATTCGAGAAACGCGCCGCCGCTCTCGAAGGTCGCGTCGCCATCATCAAAGTCGGCGGTGCTACCGAAACCGAAATTGACGAAAAAAAGTTCCGCGTCGACGACGCCGTTGCTGCCACCAAAGCCGCTCTCTCCGAAGGTATCGTTCCTGGCGGTGGTGTCACCCTCGTCAATCTCGCCGCTAAACTAAAAGGCGACACTCCTGCCGAAAAAATCGTCAAAAACGCCCTCACTCGCCCGTTTATCCACATTCTCGAAAACGCCGGACTCAACTCTCAA
This sequence comes from uncultured Candidatus Saccharibacteria bacterium, assembly GCA_964492765.1. Taxonomy (GTDB): domain Bacteria; phylum Patescibacteriota; class Saccharimonadia; order Saccharimonadales; family Saccharimonadaceae; genus Nanosyncoccus. The sequence continues at coordinate 3,234 of CAZBLB010000016.1, read as the reverse complement.
GCTCTCCTCGCCGAAGTCGAAAAGTCCAAAGCAGGCTTCGGGCTCGACGTTATGCACCCAGAAAAGGGAATCGTTGACATGAAAAAAGCTGGCATTATCGACCCCGCTCGCGTCACCCGCGAAGCCGTCCAAAATGCCATCTCCATCGCCGCGACCGCTATGACTATGGGCGCACTTATCTGCGAAGTTCCCGAAAAAGAGCCAGAAACCGGTACAGGCCTACAAGGCGGAGGCATGTACTAAACCAAAAATCCCCCCGAAAGGGGGATTTTTTATGACTCGCTAAACTATTTATTAAAGCTAATTATCCTGAGAAGCGCCTCAGCTTTCGCCGTATCATCACTAATTTGCTTCGCTGCCTCAAGCGCCCCCGAAAGCGCCGCCCTATCGTCCTCCGCAACCGTCATACAAACCTCAAACTTATCCTCTGGCGTCAAATCCACCTTCGAAATAAGCGGATAAAGCTCTTTCATGGCTTCTCTTTCGACCGCTGCGAGGTCCGTCGAAACATCCACCTGAGCTAGCCCCGCACCTCCAACCACCGGCTCTTCTACCGCTGGCACCGCTGGTGCAACCGCCACCGGTTCAACCGGAGGCATCGCTGGCACTTCTGGCACTGTCGGAGCTGGAGCTACTGGCGCCGCACCTGTTGGGTTTAGCGTCACCCCCTCTCTCGCACCACCCGTCGTCGCCACCATCTCATTCGCAAGCGCTTCCGCATCCGCCGGAGTTGCTTCTGTTGACGCCGCCGGTGCTTCTTTCGTAATGTCGTCAATTGCTTTCTGCAATTCGTCGTTATTCATAACCACCCTTTTTTAAAATTTATTGCCTAATTATCTCTAATATACCACTTTTTTCCATCCCGCTCAAGCCTAAAATTTCAAAATCTGCACCAACTTGTCCAAAAAGTCAAATTTCACCTCCTCCATCGGCAATCTCGCCCCAAACACATCCACAATCTTCTCCCCCATCTTCTCCGGAAAATAAATCACCGTCCTCGGAGAAAACCTCTTTCTCGGTATCAAAACTATCGCAAATTTCTTTCCTTCGTGCATCACCCCAAAGCTCTTATAATCCTCATAATCATACAGCCTATTTCCCTCAGAAATCCCCTTTGACGACAGGGAATAATGCAATATCCTTGGCGGTCTCGATACATAAATCACCGCCGCCACTGCTGCTAACACCACCAGCACCGTAAACGTCCACCACTTCAAAACCACCGACAACACCACCAACCCCAAGCTCACAATTATAAGCCCAGCATACCACCCCGCCCCTCTCTCTCGCTGGACATATTCCTCCGCCTCCCAGTTTACAATTTCTGCTTTCTTCCCCCCAGCGTTCCTTTTTTCCATAATCACATTATACCACATCGACACAAGCGTCAGATTGGTGTTTTCTTCGTGCGAAGCGCGCCTTCGGAGATTCGCCTCCAAGGAGGAGGTCCTTCTCCTCTCACTGGCACAAGCGTCAGATTGGTGTTTTCTTCGTGCGAAGCGCGCCTTCGGAGATTCGCCTCCAAGGAGGAGGTCCCAAGAAAAATTTATTTTTCTTGGGCGACGACGCAGGAGAAGTGGAATCTCGCCTCAGGCAAAGCCTGAGGCAGGCATAAAAATAAACCCCTAGGGGTTTCTTTTTATGCCTTCTCACTCGCTATGGCGGAGGGAGGGAGATTCGAACTCCCGCTCCAGGTTATCCCCAGACTAACGATTTAGCAAACCGTCCCCTTCAGCCACTTGGGTATCCCTCCGTACCCCTAATTATACCAAACGCCCCCCTCTTTCACAATAACCCATTTCACCCCTATAAATTCTCCCTCCTATTGTATTTTTTCTCAACTTGTGCTATAATAGAAAGGAATAATCATTAACTGCGAGTTTATTAATGAAAACTATAGCTAAAATCTCACAAATCTTCACCGGCGCCGCCGCTGCTTGCACCCTTTTTGCCGGCAAAGTTATGGCTCTCTCTGTCCGCGAGGGCATCGAAGCCGCTAAAACCGACGAAATGCCTTCCGAGCTTCTCGGCCCCTCTGGTGTTTTCACTAATATCACCAACACTATCCTTTACATCATCGGCATCCTTTCCGTCATCATGCTCATCGTCGGCGGCCTAAAATATGCCGTCTCCGCTGGCGACGCCAAAAAAGTCACCGACGCCAAGAACACTATCCTTTACGCTCTTATCGGTCTCATCATCTCCATCTTGGCCTACGCCATCGTCAATTTTGTCCTCGACATCGTTATCGGCTAGTTTGTCGCGTCTCGTTAAAACTCCCCTCGAGAAATCCGGGGAGTTTTTCCTTGCCGATTTTTTGTAATCAAAAGCCCCCGCACTTTTTTCATCCCCGCCTCTTCAAGCAGTTTCATCGCCACCGTCATCGTCGCCCCCGTTGTCCAAACATCGTCTATCACCACCACCTCTCTCCCCCTTAGCTCCTCCAAAACCTTCCCGTCCTCCCCTAAAAATTCCGGGTTTATTTTTATCGCCCCCTTCGCTTGCCTCCATCTCCTCGCTTCTCCCGCCCCTACCTGCACCGTGTCCTCACCCCTTAAAAGCATCTGTTTCACCAAAATCCTGCCCCTCCCTCTTTTTCTCACCTCCTCCGCAATTCTCATCATATGGTCAAACCCCCTCTCTCTTATGTGTACCTTGCTCGTCGGGCTTGGCACTAACAAAATCTCCCCACACCCTCGCCCATCCGCTCTGACGCCACTCTTTCTACGACTTCCTCTCAACATTAGCTCCTCCCTAAAATAACTCTCAAACACCACCTCCCCTAGCACCTTCTCCAGCCCCCTCGTTTGCATATATTTATACTCCTCCACCAACTCCCCCAAAATCTCATCTCTATACCCCAAATACCTCACCTTCTCTATCGCCTCCCGCCCCATCTTCTCCACCAGCTCCTCTGACTCATCCATTCTCCGCACCTGTTTATGAGAAATGATGTAATTTTTACAACGCTCACACAAAAGCCCACCTTCTCGCCCACATCCACGACATAACGGGGGAGAAATCAGCCCCATCAGCCCGAAGATAATACCTTCTGTTGTATTTTTTACACCATTTTTTTCAGAAAAAGCCATAATCTCTATTGATTTTACCAAAAATCCCTATTATAATAAAGCTCATAGTAATAAAGTGGAGGAAAACCGAGTATGGCTCGTAAAACCAACGATGACATGCTGATGGAAGATGAATTGGCTGCCGCCTTCCTCGAAGACGACG
>CAZBLB010000015.1:0-10089 GCA_964492765.1 uncultured Candidatus Saccharibacteria bacterium | reverse complement strand
ATGGAGGTGCCGACCGGATAGCGTCGGCTTCGCCGACTTCTCGCGTTCGTCGTCTCGGAATATCTCTAGCAAGCTAGCGATATTCACTCGTCTCCTCCGCGGTTTGAACCTCCGGTTCACTTCCGGTCTGGATTATTGATTATTATTCTGCTAGCCCTACGGGCTAGTAGAATAATAATGGAGGTGCCGACCGGAATTGAACCGGTGTACGCGGTTTTGCAGACCGCTGCGTAACCACTCCGCCACAGCACCATGCTATTTTTATGAATTTCTCTGGTGTCGGCGGTTTTACAGACGCTAAAGTAACCACTCTGCCACAGCACCATGTAGTAATTATTATACCACAGAAGATGAGCGAGAAAATAAAAATGCGTCCGGCGAGACGCATTTTATGATGTTTATTTTTCTATGTTCGTTTTTCTAGGTGGACACGCATATAGATAGCCAAAACAAAACTCTATACACTCCCACCGCTGAGACTCTGACGTCTCTCAACGTCGGATACGTCCGAATCTCTGCTTTTATTTTATCACGAGCATTATGTGCGTCAATATTGATTTTTAGCGTATATATTATATATATGCTTTTCTGGCTGTTCACATCGTTCGGTTTTTTATAACATTTTCCGCGCAAAAGAAAAGACCCGGCGAGAAGCCGAGTCTTATAGAAAAACACAGCGGAGTAAGGCGTCCGCTGAATGGCGGGCGAAGCTTGGCGGAACCTTAGTGTCTAGCGTTTGGCGCTTGAAGCTGGTCTAGTTAGCTGCTCAAAACAGCGCTTTTAGGATGAAAAAGAAGCCGACGGCGAAGACAAGAACGAGCGCAACCCAGAGGACGATTTCTGCCCAGAAAATACCTCCGCGCGCTCGACGGGCGGGCTTTTTGGGCTTGGCCATGTTAGTGCGACCACTATGAGGATAGCCATACCAACCATAGTAGCCACCGTGCCTAATGCCAAAAAAGCCACCAAACCGGCCACCGAACATTCCGTAGTGGCCGCCGCGGCAACCCCCATGGCATCCACCAAGGGGACCGCCTCGGCAACCGCCGACACAGCCACCACGACAGGCGCCATGACAGCCACCAGGACCACCATGACAAGCGCAACCACCATAGCAACCGCCCATGCCACAACCACCCATAGCTTTCCTCCTTTCTTAGCTGAAGAAGTGCGGGACGTCTTGAGGAGCTTTGAATCTTTCCCCGTCGACAGCAGGATGACTGTCGTGTAGAAGAAGCGAACCAAAGGAAATTGGAATAAGTCGGGGAGAAAAGGCACGAACGACCTTTAGCGGCTCGTCGTCGCCATTCAGCCAGACAAGAGAAACGTCGAGTTTCTTCCGAAGCGTGTCAAGCGAGTCGACAAGTACGAAAAAGTCGGACCTATCTGTCGCCTCTGAGCTCCAAAGATATTCGACATATTTTAGATTGTCGGGGTTGGCATAGAATAAACCGTGTTCTTCAGGGGTGCAAACACGGTCGGCAGGGATTTTTGCTTCTAGATTAGTGGAGTCGAAGTTTAACTCGGCCTCGCCGACTGCTTTTTCCATCGCCGACTCGATATCGGCATCTAGCGTAGCAGCGGCGCCGCAGACAAAGGCGGGCCACGACGAGCCGACAATGGCCGCAAGATAGACGTTTCCGTAGGTCGACTCTAGGTGAAAAATAAAGAGTCTGCGACCTTGGTCGCGCCAATAATCTTGCCGAGCTTGGAGTCGAGGATAACCGCTTAGAAAAACTTGGGCGGGAGCTGTCTGATAAAACCAGGTACGCATGATTGCGTCGCGTTCGATGAGCTCTGCGATGGCTGCTTTTGTGGCGAGTTCGCGACTAAGGTGAGCAGCGACGCCAGAAGAGTTGCCCCAGTAGAGCCGGTCTTTCGAGGGATAGTCATAATAAACCATATCGGTCGGAACATAAACGGTGCCACCCAAGGACATTTCTCCTTCAACCCAATGAAGTTTTCTGTTGTGATGAGAAAAAGGAATAAGCCCATACAACTCGGCTTGAGTGTCATCTAAGGGTATAAAAACGGTAGGGTTGAGATAGCTGTGGAGTTTTGAGGGCTTTGCGTAGGTTTGATGTTTTGGCGGACGCATGGAATAGGCCCGTTCGATAGCTTCGGCGAGGGCTTTGTTGATGGCAAGATACTGGTCGCGGTCGATGCCGACGGCGAAGTCATGACAATGGCCAAAATTGGCCCAGACGACAAAGTTGTCTGGGTTAGAGGCGGAACGAGCGATTCGATAGGAATTGAGCGGACCCTCTACACCATCGCAGTTTTTCCCGTAGTATTCTCTAAGGTCTACAAAATCTTGCAAGATGGACACCTCCTGTGTTTTTTGATTTTAAGGTTCGACGGCAAGCGTAACGTCTATATTATATAATATCTATGCTTTTCAGTCAATATGCCTATGCAAAAAGAGCCTCCCCCTAGGCTCTTTTGTCAGAACTTGTCGTTTTTGGCTTCGGAATATCGACGGTGGGTACGATGAAAGACAACGACAAACGTACCAACGACGAAGAAGGTCGTGAGCGCCCACCAGAAGACATCCAAGGTCTCGAAGGCGTAGAGGAGCGGCGACCCCTCGAGGAAGGCGCGATAAGCTTCGATAACGGCGCGATATTTCGCCATCAAGCTAGGCCCGACCAAGCTTCTTCCGTATTCGGACAAATCATTATAAGCTATCTGGGCGGCCTTAACGGCAACGCGAGAAGAATAGTCGATTTCTTCAGGGTTTGGCAAGCGAGAAATCATCGCCTCGAACTCGGCAACTTGGTCGAGCAAATCTAACGCGGAGTTAATGATGGAGATTTTGTTGTTGATGTCGAACAAATCGGACAGGGAGAAGTTGCCATCAAACACACCTAACGCGTTAGCATAACCTTGAGAGGCGTCTTCGAGCGTGGTTTGGTCTTCGGGACGGACATTTTCTGAGTTAATGTCGCCGGTTTTATCGTTTTCTCTGGCATCTTCTAGAGCTTTCTCGGCTTCTTCAATACGGTGCTCTAAATCGTTAATTTTGTTGAGCAATTCTTCTAGATGTTCGCGCTCGCTGTCGCTTACGTTAGTGTTCTCTATAAGCGTTTCTATTTCTTCTTTTAAGCTCTCCAAATCCGTCAAATCGTCTTTTTTAACCGTTTCTTCATCATAACTATTGACTCTCTCGTCAACATCCACCAGCTCTTCCCTGATGTCTTCAATTCTGCCAAGTTTATCATTGAGGTCGTCGAGCATATTTTCTAGCTCTTCGCGCTCGCTGGTCGTCAGGTGGTTGCCGTTTTCTTCGAGGACGGTTTCTATGGCGTCGATAAGACTTTCTATTTTGTCCTTGTCGTCGCTAGTCACATGGTCGATGTCGGGAACAGTCGCATAAGACTCCTCAATAATATTGACTTTTTCTTCGGTGTCTTCGATTTCTGCAATTGTCTGATTATAGCTTTCTATCAGCTCACTAATGAGCGCGCTTTCTTCGTCGCTTGGGTTTTCACTGATAAGCTCCTCTAGCTTGGCTTTTTCTTCTTCTAGTTCACTTTCGTCGTCGATGTTTTTATGCTCTAAATCGTCAACGATGTTGATTTTTCCAGTGTGGATGGTGACGGAGGTAGTATTTCCTGCCTTGTCTTCTACGGCGATAATGACGGTTCTATCCACATTCCCTGCAATCTCGATTATTCCGTTCTCTGCGGCTACGCTCTCGCCATTTATAGTAATCGTTTCTATCTCTTTGTTGTCGGTGATGAGTAATTTTTGCGTCAAGTAGTAAACTTTTTCGCTATCGAGCTCGTAGGTTTCTCCGTTCGCATAGCCCTGAACGACTGGCGGGGTAATATCAAGGATAATCCCCTCGGTGTTTATGATAGCAACATTTCCAGCGTTATCGGTGATTTTGTAATAAACAACAAACTCTTTTTCTGGGTCGACAGAGACAGATTCGGCCTCGCGCCAGTCGCTAAAGTCCCTTAGCTCTAACGCCGTCATCTCGTTCTCAGCCAGTAAATATTCTAGTTTTGCTACGCCCGACCTGTCGTCGGTCGCTTCGACGGTAAACTGTTTGGTTTCGTTAAAGAACAACCCAAAAGTCAAGGAATTGAGAAAATTGTTCCAAGAGTTTGTGCCGCTAGAGATAGTTCCGGACGGAGCGACGGAGTCTTTTTTGACTTCGGCGCTGACGACTTCGCTTTCTAGACCGGCCGCACTCCTCGCCATAAACTCGTAGATTTTTGAACTTGTGTCATCCACGACGATAATATCCCCCGCATAAACGCCCCATTCTTCTGTTCCCTGCTCCCTAACGTAAATCGTAACCGGGGAAAGGTTGTTTGAGACGTTTGTTGCGGTCAAGACGACGGGGTTATTAGTCCAACTTCCAAGCGCATAGCCGTGACTATCCACCGCCACAACTGGCACGACGCTATCGATGTTATGATAAACCACAGTTTCTTCGCTCGCCATACCGATACCGTCGGTCGCGCGGAAAATATAGGTGCCGTTTTCTTCTACTTCGTAAGTAGTGGAGTTATATTCGGAAATAGTTTCCCAACTTACTCCGTTATCCCTCGACACGGCAAGCTCAGAAATACCTGACAAGTCGCTTGCGACAACATCTGCTACGTCACTAGCTACCCAGCGCTCGGTCTCTGCCGCCACATCCAATTCTGGCGCCCGATGATAGTAAATGTCGATGATTTCTTCTAGCTTCTCATGTTTCGCGTCGTCGATTAAATCGTCTTCTTTGTCGTTTAGATTTTCCGCGATATTTATCAACTCTTCGACAGCTTCTTTATTTTCTTCGGTCAAAGCTTCTGGGTCTGGAAGGGCGTCGATTTTTTCTTCGGCGTTCTCGGCATGCTCGATTTCTATCAAAGCTTCGGCGATTTCTTCGAGCCAGTTTTCTATCTCGGTATGTTCTTCGTCGGTGTAGTTATTGCCATATTCGGACAGCGCGGCTTCTAAATCTTCCTTTGCCTCGATTAAATCTTCTTTGTCGTCTTTTTCAAAACCATCTGGAAGCTTAGGCAAAACTTCTAGAATGTCGTCGGTAGCCTTTGCATCCTCGGCATCCTCAATACGCTCTAAAAGCTCGCTGATTTTAGCGTTTTCCGACTCGACAACTTCGCGCTCTTCGTCGGTCAAGTTGTTTCCGGCAAGCAGCTCTTCGGCAATTTCTTGGAGCTCTTCTAGCTCTTCTTTGTCGCTGGTTTTAATGATTTCTACGTCTGCATGCTCGACAATTTCGATTTCTTCTTCTTTTTCTAGAGTCTCGTCTATTCTCTCCAGCTTATCTTCGAGTTCATCCTTGTCGGTGGATAACTCATTTATTTCGTCAATCGTCAAATGCGTGCTGTCTTCGTCCAACGTGTCACTAACATCGTCAATAATCTCAACTATATTTTCTCTGTCGCTGCTATTAACATCGTCTATGTCAGGAACAGCATCGGCACGTTCGTCTTCGTCTCTAACTTCGGCTTTTAGCTCTTCGATTTTTTCGAGCAAATCTTCGTACTTTTCTACGAGCGTGTCGATGATTTCTAGCTCTTCTTCGGTGGCATGACCGCCTTCGGTTTCTTTGATTTCTTCTAGCTTTTCTTTGGTAGTCTCTATGCGGTCTTCGTCGCTAGTCTTAAAGTTATCCTCATTTAACCCTAAATCTAGGCTCGAAAGCGCACCGGTGTTTATGACTACGGTTGTGACGTTTCCAGCCTTATCGGTCGCAACAACAGTATAAACACCCTCAACGTTCCCTCTCAACTCAATGACATTATTTTCGCTTAAACTGACCGTCTCGCCGTTGACGGTAATGGTATCTAATGCTCTATTGTCCGTCACGATGATTTTTTGAGTAAGATAATAAGTCTTTCCGGTTTCTAGCTCATAAGTATTGTCGGCGTCAACATAACCGCGGATAATCGCCTTGGTCGTATCAAGCACAACCCCGTCGGTATTGATGACTGCCACGTTGCCCGCCACATCGGTCAGTTTATAATAAAGGACAAAATCTCCCTCTGGGTTTATCGTGATGGCGCCATCGACAGTTCTCCATCCGTCGGTATGAATAGCCTCCTCGGCGGTCGCATACTCTCTATCGCTTATCAAATATTCTACGCTTTCTACGCCAGACCTGTCGTCGCTTGCCTCAATCTCGAAATTGACGGTTCGGTTAAAGAACAATCCGAAGGTAATAGTGTTTAAAAACTCATTCCAAGAATTTTCTGTGCTAGAGATGACGCCGGTCGGGGCGACGTTTTCCTTGCGGAGCAGGACGCTAACAACATCGCTCTCTACGCCCGCGGCACTAACGGCCTTGAAATAATATCTAATACCGTCTTCGCTAGTCTCGCCGTTAAACACGACTTCGCTATCATAGTTCAGCCAGTTCTCGCCATCGGTCGAATAATAGTACCTGGTCTCGCCAACATTAACGCTTAAACTCTCAACGGTCAGAGTAATCGCTTGATTAGTCCAAGCCCCTTCCTCGTACCCGTTAGTGTTTACTCTTATAACTGGCTTAGATGTATCTAGCTTTGTATAGGTAATGCAACTTTTATCGCTCGTATTGTCATAATTATCGGTCGCTCGATAGCAATAAGTCTGATTAGTAGTAATTTCTCTTTCTACTCTGTCGCCCTCAACAATAACCGTCCAAGTTTCTCCGCCATCCAAACTCTCCTCGATGTTTTTAACGCCGGACGCGTCCGTCGCGACGACGATAAGATTGTCGCTGATTTGGATAATGTTTGGCGAACCGTTCAAGGTCACCACCGGCGGAATAGTTTCTGGGTCGGTTCGGAAGCTGACGACATTACTACTAATGCTCTGGCCTTCAGAGTTCTCTGCCCTAACCCTTGTGTAATAAACGGTATCGCCAGTCAACCCCTCGGCAAGCAACGTAGTGTCGTTTACCAACCGGTTATTGTAGTCGCTTAAAATGTTCTGGAAATCTGGGTCGAGCGCGATGTCTAAACGATAATTAGTGGCGTTATTAACGGCGTCCCAACGAATGTTGGCAGTAGTCTCGGTAACGGCGTCGACATAGATAACCTCGACTGGGTTCGGCGCAGAGACATTGACCATACCGGTAATGGCGTAAATACCGCAATATAGCCCGCTCGTATCACTGCCGTCGTTTTTGCCGACCATGACTAAATCTATGGACTTGACTAGCTTTTTAGCGTCAACGGTAATGTTCGCGCTTTGAAGATATGGGGCGCCACTCGTCGTACCCTCGTAAGAATAGTCGCTTACTCTGCCGCTAGACTTAACGACCAATCTTCTCGCTAGCCCAGGATATTTATAGACTCCGTCGACCGGCGTAGCATCATACCAGTCATACAGCCTATAATCTGTTTCATCAAAAGTATTATCAGTATAATTGACGCGGACGGAAAAGTTGGCATAGTTGCCTTCGCCTGGACCACCGGCCGTACCGAGGACGTAGAGTTTTTCGTAAGCACCGATGGTTTCTAGATTGACGGTGGTGGAGGCATGACCAGTATAGAGGCGGATGGTATCGTTTCCGTTGTAGTCTCCGGAGCCAGTCCAGCTGAACTGGTACGGGACTCCGTTGATAGAAAGAGCACCAGAAGGGTCAAGACCGCCAGAGGATTTTTGAGTGGCAGAGTAAAAGGCCGCCCAAGCGTCAAGACCGTCAGCCGCGACGACTTTGTCAAAAGTTTCGCCGCCGCCCCAAATGGAGTTGCCGTTGAGCGAAGCGGAGGAGATTTTAAGAGATTCGTAATAACTATAAGACGCAGTGGTCGTAGAATTTTTAATAATAAAAAGGACAGCACCAACAAAAAGCGCAGACGCGAATGCTATCAAAAAGGGTTTTGTATGTTTTTTCATGATACCTCCAAAATACTCCACCTTTTTATTTTACTTGAGCTTAAAGTTAACGTCAAGGATTTTCCTTTTAGTGAAAAATATGTTATATATATGATATGAACAGAGTGCCACTGGCGGAGAGGATGAGACCAAAAAAGCTCGCGGACGTAATCGGTCAGGACGAGATTATTGGCGAGGGAAAAATCTTGACGGAAATATTAAAGAAGGGCGAGCCAGTCAATCTTATTTTTTGGGGGCCACCAGGGACCGGCAAGACAACGATGGCAAAAATCTTGGCACAAGAATATAATGCAGATTTTATTGAGATTTCTGCCGTGACGAGTGGGAAAAAAGATATTGAGGCGGTGGTGGAGCGCGCCAGACAAAACTGGAATCTTAAAATACGCACCGTTTTGTTTGTGGATGAAATCCATAGGTTTAATAAGGCGCAACAAGATGCGTTTTTGCCACATGTGGAGTCGGGGCTGATTATTTTAATCGGCGCGACGACAGAGAACCCAAGCTTTGAGGTTATTTCTCCGCTACTTTCGAGGAGCAGGGTGGTGGTGGTTTCGCCACTATCAAAAGAAGCTATCAAAAAAGTTATTCGGCGAGCAGCGGAGCTGGAGGGGTTTAGCGACAGACTAACGGACGAGGGAGTGGATTATCTGGCGGAACTTTCGGGCGGAGACGCAAGAAGTGCGCTGGGCGACCTTGAGCTAGCACTGAGTCTTGCGAGCGATAAAATTGATGCGGAGACGGTGAAGGTGGCGGCGGGGAAAAAAGTGCCTGGGTATGATAAAAAAGGCGACGCACATTATGACAACATTTCTGCTTTTATCAAGTCGATGCGGGGAAGCGACGTGGACGCGGCATTATATTATCTCGCGAGGATGGTAGAAGCGGGAGAAGACCCGAAATTTATTGCACGAAGAATGGTGATTTTTGCAAGCGAGGACATCGGGCTAGCGGGAAACGGAGCACTGAGCCTTGCGACGGCTTGTTTTCAGGCGGTCGAACGGGTAGGGATGCCGGAGAGCGGGCTGATTTTAGCACATACGGCTGTGGCGTTGGCAAAGTCGAAGAAAAACCGCGACAGCGCGAATGCATGGTATGCTGCGCAGTCGCTCGCGAGGAAGTCGATGGGGCTACCTGTGCCAACATGGCTTAGAAATGCGCCGACAAAACTGATGAAAGAGTTAGGATATGGAAAGGGTCAAAAATGGGAGGCGGGGTTTCATTTGGATAAAAATTATTTGCCGGATGAGATAAAAGACCAAAAAATCTTTATCGCTGACGGGCCAGACCGCGACCCGCACTAAAAAACACCTCCGGTTCTCGAAGGTGTTTTTCTAATATATATATATATATATATATATATATATATATATTATTTAGTGACGTCTTTAACTATTTTTTTAGCTTCGCTCACGACGTTTTTGAAAGCGGTTTTGGCCTCGCTGGCAGTCTTTTTGAGTTCTTTAGCAGCCTTAATCTCGGGGTGGGCGTCGATGTAACGGTCGATAGCGTCGGCGATGACCTTTTTGGCGGTCTTAACGTCGGCGAATTCTTTAACCTCGGTTGAACCCGGTTTTTTGAGGTCTTTGTAGTGGTTAAAGTGGAAACGGATTTGTTCGACAAGCTGTTTCGGGAGGTCTTCTAGGGTTTGGTATTTGTCGCCGTTATTGCGGTCATCGGCAGGAACAACGATGATTTTGTCGTCAACTTCGCCACCGTCGACAAATTTCATGACGCCGAGGATGCGAGTTTTAAGCCAGATGCCGGTCGTGAGAGGTTGGTCGGTGATAATGAGGGCGTCAAGCTCGTCGCCATCTTCGTCGATGGTACGAGGAATAAAGCCGTAGTTGCAGGGCTTGGCGAAAGCTATTGGCTCAACACGGTCGAGCATGAAACAGGCATGCTCGCGATCCCACTCGATTTTGTGGTTAGAGCCGGTCGGAATCTCGACGACGACATTAAGCTCGCCGTTTTCGTAATCGCCTGGCGTCAAAACTTTGTTAAAATCTGCCATAATAAACTCCTTGTTTATAACGATAATTATATGATAGTTGGGGGAAACTTACAACTTCGGGCGATTAGAGCTCGGAAGTTTTAATGCGGACTTGGGCAGCAGTGTCGCGGTCGCGAACAGTGACAGTATCGTCTTCTAAGGTGTCAAAATCTATGACGACACAGTGGGGCGTGCCGATTTCGTCTTGTTTGCGATAGCGTTTGCCGATGTTGCCAGAATCGTCCCAGGTGACA
>CAZBLB010000014.1:0-13473 GCA_964492765.1 uncultured Candidatus Saccharibacteria bacterium | reverse complement strand
TGATTGGCAAGGGTTGGTGGATTCGGTTAGCGATTTTGATGAGGTGCCGAGCTTATACGATAAGATATATGTGATTGGACATGCTATGGTGAGCTGGTCTTATAATGGCGTGTATGACTTTTTGTCGTCGGAGGCAGCAAACGCGTTGGCTGATATGTCGTATGTTATGAGACAATGGTTTGAGAACACGGGGAGAGGAAGTTTGTACGAGAATTATAATATGGTATATGGTAATATACCGAATACTGAGTTGCAGACGGTCGTATGGTTGGAGGAAAAAGCGGTTGAGTCAGAACCGGAGCCGGAAGAGGGAGGACAGGTAAGTGTTTGGAAGCAAGATGCCGATACGCACCAGACGGTGTATGGGGCGGAGGTAAAGTTGTATAAGTCAGATAATTCGGCTGCACAGTGGTTAGAGGTGGGCGAGTCGGGGTGGATTGATGTGGAGCTTGGGACGTGGTGCGCGGTGGAGATAACTCCGCCGGATGGGTATAAGCTGAACAGCACGCCGGTGTGCGACACGATAAGTAGTGATGGCGAGAGAATATCGCTTGTTATCGAAGATGAGCCGGAAGACCCGGAGGAGCCGGAGACGAGAGCGTGGGTTAGGTTGAAAAAGGTAGACGAAGACGGGAATAGGATTGATGGGACTGGCGGGGTGTTTACGCTTAAGAGGAAACTGTCGCTTTATACGGAAACGTTGGCGAATGACGTGGTAGTATATAGTAATGGATATTCGGATTGGTATGAAGTGAGAGATGCGGATAGTTATGATACCGCTTGTTTTGTGGAAACGACGCCGCCGACGGGATATGAACTGAATAGTGAGGAAGAGTGTATGGCGATTCAAGCGGGCGAATATTATACGGTGACGATTGTAAACGAGGCAACGCCGGAGCCAGAAGTGAAGGGCGGGATAAAGATATTTAAGAAAGGGACGGTAGGAAACGGGGAGGTCGCTTTGGATGGGGTGACGTTTGCGTTGAAAAAGACGGGATTGCTTCAGTCTATAACTATCGTGCGAACTGATGAGTTTGGGGTGGCGCAGACGGGGAGTAGAGCGCTAGATGCGGGGACATATGAGATTTATGAATATGCGACGACAGCAAATGAGGCGTTTGCGGTTAGCCCGACTACGTTGTTAGATACGGTGACTTTGGACAGTGATGGGGTGGTGGTTGATGTGGAGCTAGAGAATGAGCTGAAGGATAAGAATGTGGCGATAAGTAGTAATGCAACGAGCGGGGGCGGAAAGACGGTGAATATTTCTAGTTCGGCGAGCATAACAGATACGGTGAGTTTGTCGGGGTTGACGAATGGGTTGACGTATAGTGTGAGTGCGTGTCCGTATGTTTACAGCGAAGGAAGTTGGCAAAGAGTGACGGGGGTAAATGGGACGTCGGGGTCGGTTTGTAGCGGCAAGTCGTGGACACAGAGCGGGAGGACGTCGGAGCAGTCGGTGACGTTTACTATTGATACGAGCGGTTATGCTGGGAAGACGATAGCGATTATGACGGAGCTTTACGTGGAGAATAATGGACATACGTTGATGGTGAAGAAACATAATGAGGATTTGGATGACGATGCGCAGAAATTGACAGTAGAGACGGCGAGTATTAGCGGGACGACGGCGGTGAGTGAGAGAAGTAGCGATAATAAGAAAGTTGCGGTCGGGACAGTAAAGGTTATAGATACGGTGAGTATGGCGGGGTTGACGAGCGGAGTGAGCTATACGGTGAGGGGTGAGTTGAGGGATGAGAACGGAAATGTGGTGACGTTGAAGGGTGGGGCGACGAGTAAGAGCGAGAGTTATACGGCGACGGCAAGCACGGGGACGACGACGATGGAGTTGGAGTTTGATTCGAGTGCTTATGTGGGAAAGAAGGTAACGGTTTATGAAGAATTGTTGCAGGGCGGGACGGTGATGAGTAGCCATAAGGTGCTTGGGGAGGCGGCGCAGACGGTGACGGTGTTGACGCCGACGGTGGGGACGACGGCGACGGGGGCGGCAGGAAAGACGGTGAATGTTGGAGTGGTGGAGATTACGGATACGGTGAGCTATACGGGGTTGGTGAGTGGCGAGCAGTATAAGTTGGAGGGGGAGGTGATAAGGAAAGATACGGGAGCGAGAGTGGGGGAGGTGCAAAGTAAGACATTTTATGCGAGCGGAGAGACAGGGACGGAGACGATGAAATTTGAGATAGACACGACTGGATTGCAGGGGAAAGAGTTGGTAGTGTTTGAGAAGCTGAAGACTGTGGGTGGGGCGGAGCTTGCGAAGCATGAGGATTTGGATGATGCGGGGCAGACGGTGACGGTCGAGACGGTGGGGGTAGGGACGACGGCGACGGCAGAAGGCGGAGGAAAGACGTTGAATGTTGGGGTGGTAAAAATTATAGATACGGTGAGTTATACAGGATTGGTTGAGGGGGAGAGTTATAAGTTAGTGACGAGTTTAGCAAAGAAGAACGGCGGTGCGACGGTGGGGTTAAGCGGGGGAGATAGTGTGGAGACGACGTTTGTGGCGGGAACGGCGGGAGCGGGGACGGTGAATGTGGAGTTGACGCTTGATACGTTGACGCTTCAGGGGGAGGAGCTGGTGGTGTATGAAGAGTTGTATGAGGGGAGCAATAAGTTAGCGGAGCATAAGAGCTTGAGCGATGCGGGGCAGACGGTGAGCGTGAAGACGGCGACGCTTGGAACGGTGGCGACGGATAAAGTTGATGGTGATAATGTGATAGAGAGTGAGAGCGGGCAGGTGATAAAGGACGTTGTAAGATATACGGGGTTAGTGAGCGGGGTGGAGTATACCGTGAAGGGTAGGTTGATGGATAAGGCGACCGGGGGAGAGTTGGTGGTAGGGGGGAGCAGTATCACGGTGACGAAGAAGTTTACGCCGACGACGAGCGACGGAAACGTGACGCTTGAGTTTAACTTGAATGCGAAGGGGCTTCCGGGGGCGGAGATAGTGGTGTTTGAGAAGTTGTATAGGGGAGAGATAGAAATGCTGAAGCACGAAGACCTTGACGACGTGAGTCAGTATATTAAGGTCAGGGCGAGGATTGGAACGGGCGCGGTGGATGCGTATGATTATGATGATGAGGTGGGGGTGGGGGAGGCAAAGATTTTGGACGCCGTGTTGTATGAGGGGCTTGAGATTGGAAAGACGTATAAGCTGAAGGGCAGTTTGATAGAAAAGAGTAGCGGAAATACGGTGGTGACGAAAGAAAAGACGTTTACGGTGGGGACGGGAGATGTTTATGATGAAGATGTGGAGGAAGTGAAAGATTATACGGGCGGAGAGACGGGGGTGGTGATTATTGAGTTTGAGCTGAACACGAAGGATTATGCGGGTAAGAGTTTGGTGGCGTTTGAGGAGCTTTACGATGGGAGCGAGGTGATTAGTGAGCATAAAGACATAAACGACGAAGGGCAGACGGTGACGGTGAAGACCGTGAAGATTGGCACGGTTGCAAAAGATAAGGAAGACGCAGATAAGGAGCTAGCGGCAAACGCAGAAGTGAAGGTGGTGGATGAAGTGGTCTATGAGGGGCTTGTGGCGGGGACGAAGTATGTGCTGAAGGGGACGTTGGTAGATAAAAAGACCGGGAAGCTGCTGGAAGTCGATGGGGCGACTGAATATAAGGAGTTTGTTGCGAGGGGCGAGGAAGGGACGGTCGAGATTGAGTTCGGGTTTAAGACGGAGGGACTGAGCGGGGTGGAGATTGTGGTGTATGAAGAGTTGTATATTGGTGAGTTAGAGATGGATGAGGAGGGGGCGGAGCCGATAGTAGAACCAGAGGACGAGGATAAGTTGGCAGAGCATAAAGATTTGGAAGACCAGAAACAGACGGTTTGGGTGAAGATTTTGAAGCCGGACACTGGGCTTTTGACGCGGACGGCGGAGGGGGCGAGAAATAGAGGGGCGCATGTGGCCGTGGGGGCGATAATAATCGTGGCGGTGGGGGCGATAATTGTTGGAAGGGTCGTAAAAAAGAAGAGGTTTGGGTTCTAGGAGAGGCTGGTTAGTCGCGGTAGGAAATCATGATTGGTGTGCCGACGAGGGGATAGGATTCGCGGAGTTTGTTTTCTAGAAAACGTTTCCAAGACCAATGAAGTGAGGCGAGGTCATGGCCGTGGACGACAAACCAAGGCGGGCAAGTGTCGGTTTGGACGATGTATTTGGGCTTTGGATGGGAGTTATCGAGCCCAGAGGGGGCATGAGAAAGGATGGCGTCTTGGAGAATTTTGTTGAGGTCAGAAGTTTTTATGATGGTGTGGCGGGCGGCGTCTATTTCGAGAGCCAGGTCAAAAAGTTTGGTGACGTTAGCGCCGGTTTGGGAACTTGTGAGGAGGACTGGGGCGAAGGGGAGAAAATTAAAGTCGATTTCTAGGTCGTCGAGGATTTGTGAGATTTTTTCCGAGGAGACAAGGTCGGTTTTAGTTAGAACGACGATAATTCCCTTCCCTGCTTTGACGATTTCTCCGGCGAGAGACTGGTCGAGCTTTGAATGGGGCTCGGTGGCGTCGACAAGCAGAGCGCAGATGTCGGATTCTTCGATGGCGGCGAGAGTGCGGAGGGCAGAAAACTTTTCTATGCCGACTTCGCGACGACCGGGTTTTCTGAGACCGGCGGTGTCGAGGATTTCTAGGTCGCGAGACTTGAAGCGAATGTTAACACGATTGACGTCGCGAGTGGTGCCCTGACGACTAGAGACGAGAGCTTGTTGCTTTTTTGCGAGAGCGTTAAACAGGCTCGATTTTCCGACGTTGGGGCGGCCAATAAGAGCGATACAAATGGTTGAGGAGTGGCTCGGAGCATCGTCAAGCTTCTTTTGTGCCTCGGGAAATCCAGTCTGATTTTTTGATGATGTCTTTAATGATGTTTCGATGGCTTTTTTGAGTGGGGCTGTTCCCTGCCCGGTGGTGGCGGAAGTGCGGAAAGTGGAGGCGGGTTTTATGCCGAGAGAAAGAAATTCGGAAGCGTCGAGAGCGGAGCCGAGGTCGGATTTGTTAAGAACGAGAAAGACGGGCTTTTTTGATTTTAGCGCCATCTTAGCGATGCGTTTGTCTTTTTCGTCAGGATAGAGCGAAGAATCGAGCGTAAGGAGAATAAGGTCGGCGGAGTCGATGGCGTCGGCGATTTGGTCTTGGATGGAGGCCTCGAAATCGTCTGAGGGGTCTTTAAGACCGGCGGTGTCTATCAAGATAAAAGATTCGTCGATTTTAGCCACGACGTTGTCGCGTGTCGTGCCTTCTTCGCGAGCGACGATGGCGATGTTTTTACGCGCAAAACGATTAAGTAGGCTAGATTTACCTGCGTTAGTTTGGCCAATAAGAGCGACGATAGGAAGCTTCATAAGAATAATTATACCAGATAATAATGATTACGTCAAAAGCGGCGCATGGCTTGAAACGACTCGTGAGATATGATAAAATATCGCTATGGTTCCGTCGTCTAGTGGTCTAGGACGTCTGGTTCTCATCCAGAAAATCGCGGGTTCGACTCCCGCCGGAATCACCAAGCCCGTAGGGCTTTTTTTAATAGGCGACTGAGCCGTAGGCGGGGACGGCGGAAATCCAGGTTCGGCCAGGGACGAGCTGGATTTCGCTACCGTCTTTGTCGCGGAAGATGATTTGGGCTTCTTTGGAAGCCTTTTCCCATGTAGCAAGAATAACGTCGCCGTTTTGGAAAACATAGGCGTCTCCAGCGCCGATAGCGGAAATGTCTTCGTGATAGTTATCGTAGGCGGCTTTGCGTTCCTGAACAATCATGGCGATAACGACTTTGGGCGAAAGGCGTTTAAGTGAACAGACGGTTTCTGGGGTAATTTCTCCAGACTGGCCGGAGCAGTCGTATGACTCGTGCGCAGCGCCGGTAGCATAACTTCGGTCGTAGCTGTTTGTTTCGGGGTTATAATCGTAAACCGGATTAAAATTAGGGGCGGCGCCGAAGCTAAAGGTGATATGTGTAACCTTAGCCGTCAACGCATCGGTGTTTCCATCGGCAGGGGTGTCGATTTTGAGCCGATTAACTGCCTGAATATCAACCTTGTTTTTATACGCGGCTTCCGGCAAAAACCTCGGGAAACCTTTAATGTCTGAACTGTAATATCCTTTACTATTATTAAACGCGGTTAAATATTCGCCAGAGGTGAAAAGATTGTTCCAACGACGGTTAAGGGTGTAATTCGTGTCGGAACGCCACATGTAAGAATAGTTTTCAGTTAAATCGCGGTGGCCGTAGGCGCGGAGGGCACTGATGGCGTCGTCGGCGCCGCCAGCATGAACCACGGTGCAATCAAATGGCGTGTCCCAGTTTAGATAATAAATACGCAGAGAGCGAATAGGGCCAACTACGGCGGGCGGATTTTGGAAGATGGCGGCGAAGCGGGTGATGCCAGCCTCGGCGATAGCCTCGAAGACGACTTTGGCGTCAGTGAGACCGACTTGGGGACGGGCGCCGTCGGCGCCGTTAGGAATTTGGACGCAGAAAGTTGGAGCGGAGAGGTCGGACTCGGACGCAAGCGGCTCGCCAGAGAGACGAGAATAAAACTTTGGTGTTGGCTCGGGCTCTGGTTCGGGAGATTTTTGAGCGGGTTCGCAATCTGGGGACGAGTCGGGGTTGTCTAGGCAGGAGAGGTCTTCGTCTTCGGAAGTAGGGTCGGAGGAGCTAGGCGAGACCCAAGGCAAGAAAGACAAAACATCTGGGTTGGTGAAATAAAAGAAGGCGTAAGCGCCACCAGTAAGAAGAAGGACAAAGAGGAAAATGAGCGCGACGATAAGACCGTTTTTAGAATGAGCAGGTTTAGTCGGGTCGGCGGCAGTGACGTTAGTGTTTTTAACGCGGCGTTTGAGCTTTTGGGAAAGCTCGGCGTCGAGGTCGGTGGAAGAATCGGCAGGAGCGGGCTTATCGGAGGGCTTAGTGGGGGCCGTGGCGGACGGAGAAGGCGACTCGGCGGCAGGGGCGTTTAGGTCAGGAGAGATAGACGTCTCGTTTGGAGACGAAGCGTTATTTTGCATATGCTAAAATTATAGCACTATTGTTGGTCGGAAAGAAGAGCAGTTTTGGTGGCACGGAGACGAGCTAGAGAGACATCTTTTCCGAGGACGGAAAGCGTGAGGTCGAGCGCGGGCGAGAACGGAGCGTAGGAGAGAGCGAGACGAATGAGAGAGAAAAGCTCGGCAGGTTTTTTATTGGTGGAAACGAGAAGACTGTTGAGAGTTTTTTGGAGCGACTCGGGCGCCCAAGAGTCGAGAGCCGAGAGGCTAGAACAAACAGCGTCGAGGAGCGAGGCGAGACCAGACTCGGAGAGCCCGGTTTTTTTGATGAATTTGTTTTCCAAAAGAAGGTCAAGACGGACGGTTGGGTCGGAGAAGAAGTAGGTCGTCATTTCTCGAAGGTCGGAGAGGACTTTGAGGCGGTCGTAGATGATACCTAAGACCTGTTTTTTATAGGCGTCGTCGTAGGCGTCGGCGGAAGCGGGCCAGAAACCTTTGGTGCGGGGATAAAAAGCATCAATTCCCTGTTCGTCGACGAGCTTTCTAATCCATTGGCCGTTCATCCAGAGGAGTTTAACTTCGTCAAAGCGGGCGCCGGAATTTTGGATGCGATCTAAGGAGAACTTTTTAAGGAGTTCTTCTTTGGTGTAGATTTCTTGTTCGGTGCCGTCGTTCCAGCCGAGGCAGGCGAGATAGTTTAGCATGGCTTCGGGGAGCACGCCGTCTTCGCGGTAGCCGGTGACAGATTTGGCGCCGTCGCGTTTGCTGAGCTTTTTGTTGCCGGTGGGGGCGAGGATGTGCGGGAGGGAGACGAGAAGCGGACGGTCAAAATCTAGGGCTTCGTAGAGCGCGAGGTAGTTTGGGGTGGAGGAAAGATATTCGACGCCGCGAGCAACCATGTTGACATGCATAAGATGGTCGTCGACAATGTGGGCGAAGTTATAGGTGGGGAGACCGTCTTTTTTGATGAGAATAATGTCGTCTTGAACCTCGGGACCAGCGGAGAGGTCGCCCATGACTTCGTCGTGCCAAGAACGAGGTTTTGGAGTGATTTTGAAGCGGACGGGAACACCTTCGTGGAAAGCCTTGAGCGCTTCTTCGGGAGAAAGGTCGGCTTCGGCGGGGCGATGGTTGCGATAGAGATAAGGGATTTTTTTAGCGTTGTCGGCGTCGCGATAAGACTGGATGGTGTCGGCAGGAGTGGGGTCGGGGTAGGCGAAACCTTTTTGGATGAGTTTTTTAGCCCAGTCGAGATAGATATCACGACGTTCTGACTGGAAATAAGGGGCGTTCTCGCCGCCGACTTCGGGACCTTCGTCCCACTCTAGCCCAAGCCAGCGAAGCGTGTCTAAAATTAAGTCGGTGGCACCGTCGACAAAGCGAGACCTGTCGGTGTCTTCGATGCGAAGAATAAAACGACCACCGGTTTGCCTCGCGGCCAGGTATGGATAGATGGCGGAGCGGACGTTGCCGATGTGAATGTATCCAGTGGGGGAGGGGGCAAAGCGGGTGATGATTTTCATGGAGGCATTATAACATTTTTTTGGGACAAAAGAAAGCTTGTAAGAAAAATCGCAAGCGGTACAATAGAAGCTGTAGCATTATATTGCGATTATTTTGTTGCTAGAGTGTTATGGAGATAAAAACGCTAAACCGGCTAAGGCGCTGAGGGATGGTGAATTGGCTTGGTTCAGTAGTTTTTATCGCTTTGTTTTTAGTGCTTCCGGAAGGGCTATAGAGAAGTGACGATGGATTTGATTTGTTTTTTGGTTAAGTTGTTGCCGGAGGCGTCGATTTTATAGACGAGGCCGCCGTTAACCCAGGTTGCGTCGGAGCCGGAAATGAAGATAGTGATGCCCTGCTCGCGGATAGAGGTGTAGTTGGAACCCCAGGTGGAGTGGACATAGTTGGATTCGAGCGCTTCGTTGTCCCAGGCAGATTTTTCTTCGGAGAGAGTGAAGGAAGTTTTGTCGGAATTTTCGAAAGTCATGGTGAGCTTGCCCTCTTCGGAGACGATGTCGGAGAGAGAGTAGCCACGAGGAATATAAGAAGGATAGGTGGCTTCTATGCCGGACTGCATAGCAGCGACGCGAACGGAGAGGTCGGGAGTGTTGACGGAGACAAAATAACCAATGACGCCAACAGCGAGGGCGGCACAACCGAAAGCGAGGATGAGGCGTTTGGCACCAAAAGTGTTTTTAGTGCTGATAGTGGCGGTCGGACGGGCGGTGTCGGAAGTCTCAATCATATCGACGGACTTGAGCGCGGTTTTGATGGCGGAGTCTTTGATGTCGCGAGGGCCGACGGTGGAAGGTTTGGCGGCGAGGCTTTTTTCGATGGTCGTGGAGAGAGGTTTGGGAGCAGAAGTGGTAGGAACGTCGTTTAGAGATTTTCCGGACTTGAGAGCGGAAAGTCGCTCGCGATTGATTTTTTCGGCGAGAGCTTGGCGACGTTTTAAGTCTTCGGCGCGACGCTTGGCGACGGAATCTATTGTGGCAGAAGCGACGGGTTTTTCTACGTAACGGCGGTTAAGAGTGGTGGACTTTTGAGTCCTTTGGTGAGAGGCGGAACTGGAGAGACCGCCGGTTGGAGTGCTTTGAGTAGAATCCATATTAAAAAAACCTCGCTTTTATAATTCTTATTTTAATAATAGCATTAAGCGGTTTGAATATGCAAGGGCTATTTTGGCGTTTATGAATATGGTATAATTAAGCGAAGAATTATGGACGAACGCGAGCATATACAAAAGCTGAGACGGCTCAAGGTAATTATCACAGAAGTTTTGATGGTAATTGCGACGATTTTGCTTGTGGTGGCTTTGACTTTTGTGGTGATGGGTTATAGCTTTAATTTGTGCGAATTTGCGAGGGGTGGGGGTGAAGTTATTGAAAGGACGGGGCTTTTGCAGATTGCTTCCCTGCCGACAGGTGCGACGATAGGAATAGATGGCGGGACGCCGCTTCTACTTAGGACGAATGCGAGCCGGACGGTGGTGTCAGGGGAGCACGAGATAACTTTGACGAAAGATGGATATGACTCGTGGAAGAAAGTGGTGAATGTGTCGGAGGGGATGATGTATAGATTGAACTATCCGAGGCTGTTTCTGCTAGAGCGAGAAGAAGAGGAGATTTTAGACCTTAAAGGATATACGTTTATAAGCGTGGCGCCGAGCAAGACGAAGATTTTGTTTGGGAAGGAGGGAAAGTTATACGTGGCGACGCTGGTGGCGAAGCCGGTAGTGAAGGAGTTGGCGGCGGTGGCGCAGAAAATAGAGACGTTTGAGGAAATAGGTTGGAGTGGAAACAGCGAGAAGTTGGTGGCGAAAGTGAACGGAGAGGTATATATAATAAATACGCGGGCGGCAGAGGAGAGCGTGAGGCTTGGGAGTATTTTTGGCGGGAAGGTGGACGAGGTGAAGTTTGAGAGCGAGACGGGGGATAGAGTATTGGTGAAGAGTGAAGGGAAGGTGGTGGAGATAGACATAAAGAGCAAGACGGTGGGATTGGTGGGCGAGGGAGTGGAATTTGATAACGACGGGGAGAGAGTGGTGTTTGTGAGTAAAGAGAAGGCAGTGAAGAAAAGTGCGGAGGAGGATACTGACGGAACAGAGGGAGGAAGCGAAGGAGTCGAGGCGGCGGGAGAGGGGCTGGCGATGATGGCGGCAAGAGTAGGAGAGGAAGCGTATCAGATTGGCGTCGTGAGCGAGGGGGCGAAAGTTTTGACGATGAAATATTATCAGGAAATGTATTTTTTAGTGGTGGAGGGGAGAAAAGTGCGGGTTTTGATGGCGCAGGGGTGGCCGGTGAGCGAGGAGGAAGTGAGCGTGGTTTATGAGGGGGAGGTAGAGTTTAGCGTGGAGAGAATAGAGAAGCGAGGGAAAGGAATGGTGTTTGTGGTGGAGGGGGCGGAAAAAGTGGCGGTGTTTGATATAGAGGCGCTTGTGATGGAGGAGTATGAAGCGAAAGAGGGGGGATGGTTGAATGAGTTTATGCGATATGAGATAGATGAAGGGGAGCTGTTTGCGGTGGATTATGACGGGAATAATCGGAGAGCGCTAGTAGAAAAAGCGGAGAATAGCGGCGAGGAGGAGGATGGCGAGAATTTGGAGGGAGAGGTAAGTGAGCGTGAGGAGGGGAGTGGAGAAGCGAGTGGAGTAGTGAGCGGGGCGGGGGTGGAGTGGGCGACGTTTGGTGGAAGATATTTGTATTTTGTGCGAGGTGGTAAGTTGATTAGAGAAAAAGTTTATTAGGCAACAAAAAATCCCCGGGAGGGGATTTTTTGAAGGATTACCAAACGCGGACGAGGATTTCTCCACCGAGGCGGTTCTTGACGGCGTCTTGGCTTGTCATGATGCCTTTGGAGGTAGAAACGAGCACGAGACCGCGACCGGATTTGACCTTAGGGATTTCTTCTACGGAAGCGTAAACGCGACGACCGGGTTTAGAAACCTTGGTGATTTCGTGGATTTTGGCGTTCTTGCCTGGTTCTGCGATAGTGATATGGAGAACATTGCGCGGGGAATGGTCGACGATATCGTAGTCAGCGAGATAGCCGGAAGTTTTCAAAACTTCGATGATGGCAACCTTTAGTTTAGAAGTCGGAACGTAGATTTCGTTTTTGTTGACGAGAATTGCGTTGCGAATACGAGTTAAAAGGTCGGCGATTTGATCGGTTGATTCTATTGACATAACTTTCCTTTCTCCTACCAGCTACTCTTTGTTACGCCTGGGATTTCTCCCTTGCTTGCTTTTTCGCGGAAGGTAATACGGCTCATACCAAAGCGGCGCATGTAGCCTCTTGGACGACCGTCGAGAAGGTCGCGGTTTTTGAGGCGAGTGATGGATGAGTTCCTTGGGAGCTTTTGAAGACCTTCGAGGTCGCCAGCGGCTTTGAGTTCGGCGCGCTTTTGTTTATATTTTTCGTTCATTTTTTCGCGTTTTTTGTCACGGATGACAGCAGATTTTTTATCCATATTATTTTTCCTCCTTCTCAAACGGCATGCCGAATTTTTCTAGCAATTTCAAACTTCCTTCTTTTGAACCGTTTTTAATGATAAATGTGATTTCTAGACCGTGAAGAACGGCAGAATCTTCGAAAGTAATCTCTGGGAAGACTGTTTGTTCCTTTAGACCGAGGGAGTAGTTCCCTTTTGCGTCAAAGGAAGTCTTTGGGACACCGTGGAAATCGCGGACGTGAGGGAGGGTGATGTTAATGAGGCGGTCGACAAATTCGTACATTTTATCGTTGCGAAGAGTGACAAGATAGCCAACGGGAGCACCCATGCCTTTGCGGATTTTGAAGGTCGCGATGGACTTTTTGGCAAGGCGAGAAGTCGGAACTTGGCCGGTGATTTTTTGGAGGGTGAGCTCGACAGTTTCGGTGTAACGTTTGTCTTCGCGTTTTTTACCGACACCACAAGAGACAACGACTTTTTTAAGCTCAGGGACTTCGTTGATGTTTTTAAGTTTGAGTTCTTTTTTAAGTTCGTCTTTGATGGTTTTAGTGTAAGCCTCTTTTAGACGAGGAATATAAGTAGATTTCATTATTTTTTATCCTCCTCTTTTTTAAGGTTGGAGAGGTCGATGCCGAGGTGGACTTCTTTTTTGCCACCTTTAGGATTGAGGTAAGAGGCGCGGACGTGACGTTCGCGGACACCGAGGCCTTCGACGAAGCCGAGATTTTTCTCGCGGTCGACGCGGAGGAGTTTTCCGGTTTTGCCTTTGTGGTTGCCGGCGATAACTTTAACGAGGTCGCCTGATTTTAGAGTGGCCATATTAAAGCACCTCCGGAGCTAAGCTGATGATTTTGTTAAAGCCGAGGTCGCGAAGCTCGCGAGGAACGGGACCGAAGACACGAGTACCGCGAGGGGTTTTGTCTTCGTTGACGAGGACGGCTGCGTTGTCGTCGAAACGGATGGTGGAGCCATCTGGGCGACGGATTTGTTCGCGAGTGCGAACGATGACAGCGCGGACAACGGCTTTTTTCTTGACGCCGCCAGTTGGGGAAGCGTCTTTGACGCTACAGGTGACGATGTCGCCAACGTGCGCATAGCGGGCGCGAGTGCCACCGAGAACGCGGATAACTCCGAGCTCTTTGGCGCCACTGTTGTCGGCAACCTTGAGTCTAGTTTCTTGTTGAATCATTATTTCTCTCCTTCTTCGGTTTGGCCGAGGACGTCATTAACGTCTTCTTTGAGCTCGACGGAACCGTGAGAACGCTCGAGGACCTTGACTAAACGATAGGATTTGGTCTTTGAGAGCGGTCGGCAAGCGGCGATTTCGACCTTGTCGCCAACATGCGCTTCATTTTTTTCGTCGTGAGCAGAGTAAGAACGAGTCTTGGTGTACTGCTTGCGGTAGAGGGGATGAGTTTCGCGACTTTCGATGGAGACGGTAATGGTCTTGTCACGCTTATCGGAGGAAACGGTCCCGACTAATGTGTGTGCCATAATTAGAACTCCTCTTTCTTTAT
>CAZBLB010000013.1:0-15374 GCA_964492765.1 uncultured Candidatus Saccharibacteria bacterium | reverse complement strand
AAGAAGAAATTAAAAGTCCGAGGGGTTTCAAAAGCACGCAACTTTTGCTACACTATAAGTGCAACAAATGTTATGAATTTTTAGGTACAGTTTAAGGCGGAAGCCTTAACTTGTTGTCATTATAGCATGTGTTTTTGTAAATGTCAACGATATTTTCACATTTTTTATGAAAAGCAAACAAATTCGACCTCAAGACAATGAATATTTGAAGGAATTAGAGTCTATTGCGCTAACGCCTAAAATGTTATATTATTATGGTGAATGGCCGAAAAAGCGTGTGAGGACGGTGGCGATTGTGGGGTCGAGGAGGTGTACGAAATATGGGGTGGAGGTGGCGCATGAGTTGGCGTTTGAGCTGGCGAAGAAGGGAATTATTGTGATTTCGGGGCTGGCGTATGGGATTGATTCGGTGGCGGCGAGAGGGGCGCTTGAGGCGGGCGGAAAGACGATTGCGATTCTTGGAACAGAGATAGAAAATATTTATCCGAGGCAGCATATTAAACTTGCGGAGGAGATTGTTGAGAAGGGCGGGGTGGTGGCGAGCGAATATAAGCGAGGGGATAATATTTTTCCGCAGACGACGTCGT
Source organism: uncultured Candidatus Saccharibacteria bacterium (assembly GCA_964492765.1). Classification (GTDB taxonomy): domain Bacteria; phylum Patescibacteriota; class Saccharimonadia; order Saccharimonadales; family Saccharimonadaceae; genus Nanosyncoccus. The sequence continues at coordinate 14,787 of CAZBLB010000013.1, read as the reverse complement.
TTTTAGAGAGAAATAGGATTATTTCGGGGCTTTCGGAAGCGGTGGTGGTCGTGGAGGCGGCGGAGAGGTCGGGAAGTCTAAATACGGCGTCGCACGCGATTGAGCAAGGGAAAGACGTGTTTGCAGTTCCGGGGAGTATATTTCATGGGATGAGTATGGGGTCGAACAGACTAATACAGAAGGGAGCGAACGTTTATCTTGGGGTGAAGGATTTTATGGAGTATTTGTTCCCGGTAAAGAAGAGCAAGAAGGCAAAAGAAGAGCAGGTGTCGCTATTTGGGGATACGGAGGAGGAAACAGGGGTCTTAAAGTTGATCGCGGAAGGGGTGGGGGATGGAGATGAGATAATGGAAAAATTGGACATGTCAGTAGCGACGTTTAATCAGACGATTACGCTGCTAGAAATAAAGGGAGCAGTAAGACCCCTAGGCTTAAACACCTGGGTTTTGGCCTGATATTTTTGTGATTTTCTGCGTTGAAACTTCCGTTGCTTGCTCGCCGTACCTTTAAGTACGGCTCGCTCCGCTACTCAGCTTCGCCTTGAAAATCGCAAAAATCTCTAGACCAAAAATGTTCCTTAAACTGCATCTAAAATTTTACGCTCAAACATTTGGCTTCGCCTTGAAAATCGCAAAAATCTCTAGACCAAAAATGTTCTTTGAACTACGCTCAATGTTTTGAAATAGTTAAATATGGAGGCCGTTGAGGAAGGATTTGGCGTCCATGGGTTTGCGGGAGAGGGGCTGGAGATGGTCGATGACGACGAATTGGTTGTCGGCACATTTTAGCGCGAGGGCGGTTTTTGGGTTTGGACAAGATTTTTCTATGTGAGCAGACAAAATTATTACGTCTTGGTTAAAAAAGTTGTATTTTGGCTTTGGAAAATCTTGGAAAGCGATGATTTTGCGGAGGGTGGTTTCGGCGGAGTCAGTATCGGGGGTGAGAAAGGACATAGACTTGTCGAACTTTTGGGTAAAGGTGGCGACGGAGTCGTCTTGGAGGTGATAGTCGGGGAAAAAGTCGGAAGGAGCGGAGGGGGAACGGCGAAGAAGCTCGAAAACGGGGAGGTTTTTAACTATCCAAGAAGCGCCGGCGGTCGCGAGAGAAGCATAGAGAGCGGACTTGTCGAGCTTTTCTAGGGGGAGGGCAGGGAGAGTTTCTTGGTAATAGAGGGGGCCGGCGTCCATGGCGCGGACGAGTTTCATGACGGAAACGGAGAAGGAAGTATCACCGGCAAGGAGGGCGGACTCTATGGGGGAAGCGCCGCGATATTTGGGGAGAAGGGAGGGGTGAATGTTCAAGATGCCTTCTGGCTCGAAAAGGTCTAGAACGTCGGATTTTATCATGACGCCGAAACTGGCGAGGACGCCGAAAGCGTCGGGATATTTTTGTTTGAGGGATTTGACGGTTTCTAGTTCGGTTTTTGTATGGGCGTGAAAAATAATGTTGGTGGATGGTTCGAGGACGGACTTGGCGGCGTTGGCGAGGGGGCCGTTGCCGAAGAAGATAACTTTTTTATTCATTTTCTTCGCCCCAAAGAGCCGAGTTGTTTTTGATGTCTTTTTCGTAATCGACGGGTTCGAGGTTGCCTTTGTCGTTCATACGGAAAAAGGCTTTTTCGTGGTCTTTTATGTGGTCGATAAAGAGGATTCCGTTTAGGTGGTCGATTTCGTGAAGGAGGGTGCGGGCGAGTGAATCTTCGGCTTTGATGCGGACTGGTGTGCCGTCTTCTAGGAGGGCTTTGATTTTAACCTTAGAGGGGCGTGGGACGAGGCCGTAGATGGACGGGACGGAGAGACAACCCTCGTAATCTTCGATGATTTTGCCGTCGGTTTTGATGATTTCTGGGTCGATAAGGGCCGTGAAGGAGGTGTTTTTCTTGCCTTCGAGGTCGTCGCGGATGATGATGATACGGCGGTCGAAGCCAAGTTGAGGGGCGGCCATGGCGGCGCTGAGCTCGAACGGATGTTCTTTTTCCCATTCAAGAGAAGCTTCGCGCATTTTGGCGATAATTTCTTCGGTTTCGGGAGTAATGTGGTTGATTTTTCTGCACCTCTGACGAAGCCTTGAATCCGGCGTGGTGATAATATTCATGATTATAGTATAACACAGAAATAGAAAAATGAAGAAAAAATAGGCTGGGTCAAGTAAGGGGTGTGATGGAAGGGGTGCGGAGGGAAGAAAAAAGAGAGATATGGGAAGCGGTGAGTGGGCGAGGAAGAGGGCGAAAAAGATAGGGGAAAGGAGGGGGAGATGGTGGAGTAGGGGGTATTAGAGTAGTGATGGTGGGTCGAGAGAGAGATGGAAGCCGAGCTTGGGGTCGAGAGAGGAGAGAAGCGAGACGAGGGCGGAGCGAGAGGAGGATTTGAGGATGATTTGCCAAGAGAAGCCAGAGGAAGTGCGTTCGTGGAAGCAGGGGGTGGGGGGAGAGATGAAAATTTTTGAAGGGGAGGAGGCGGCGAGTTTTGCGACAGCACGAGAGACGGCGCGGATTTTTTTAAGGGTGGTGGCTTCGGTTTTGTAGGTGACGGTGAGTTTGGCAAGATAGGAGAAGGGAGGGAAAAATTGGTGACGACGTTTTTTTATCATGTAGGAGTAAAAATTGGTGTAGTCGGAGGTGAGGGCGTATTTGATGAGGGGCGAGTCGGGCTGGAAGGTTTGGATGATGACGGAGGCGGAAGGAAGGTGGCCACGACCGACGCGACCGATGACTTGAGTGAGAAGCTCGAAAGTTTTTTCTTCGGCAGAGAAGTCGGGGAGGGAAAGTCCGGCGTCGGCTTGGACGATGCCGATAGAGGCGAGGCGGGGAAGGTCGAGGCCACGAGAAACGGTTTGGGTGCCGATGATGATTTGGATGTCGCCGTTTTTGACTTCGGAATAGAGAGAATCGAGGGATTCGCCTTTTTTGTTGTCGGCGTCAAAGCGGGCGATACGAGCTTGAGTAAAAAATTTGTTCAGCTCGCTTTCGAGGAGTTTGGTGCCAAAACCTTTATGGAGGATAGAGGGGTGGTGGCAGTCGGGGCAAGAGGAAGGGATTTTTTCGGAAAAGCTGCAGGTGTGGCAGAGGAGGGAGTAAGCGTCGGAGTGGAGAGTGAGGGGGAGGAAACAGTTGGGGCAGAGAGCTTGCCAACCACAGTGTTCACAGAGAGTGAGCGGGGCGGAGCCGCGACGGTTGTGGTAGATAAGGGTTTGGTAGCCATTTTTAAGGTTTTCTTTGATGGTGTCTAGGAGGGCGTCGGAAAAATAGCGAGATTTTTTGAAAGACTCGCGAGAGGTAAAGTCGATGACTTTTATTTCTGGAGTGAGGGCGGAAGATTTGGCTTTTTGAGAGAGGGTAATGAGGGAGTCTTTGGACTTTGCGAGGTAATAGTCGGAGATGAGCGGGGTGGCGGTGCCGAGGAGGCAGGTGATTTTGAGGGTGCTTGCCATGAAGGAAGCGAGGCGGATGGCGGAATATTTGGGGGCGTTTTCTTGGTAATAGGTGGACTCGTGAGCTTCGTCGATGATGATGAGTCCGAGATTTTTAAGGGGGGCAAAAAGGGCGGAGCGGGGACCGATGACGATTTCTGGGGAGGTGGAAGTTAAGAGAGATTCCCAGATTTTGTGGCGGGCGGACTCGGTTTGTTTGGAGTGAATGAGGGTGACTTTTTCTGAGAAAGTGGAACGGAAAACTTGGACGAGCTGGGAAGTGAGGGCAATTTCTGGGACGAGAAGGATGACGGATTTTCCGGAGAGGAGGGTAGAGCGGGCAAGGGAAAGGTAGATGTTGGTCTTTCCAGAGCCGGTGATGCCGTGGAGAAGTTTGGTGGGGCTTTTTTTCTTGTTGATTTCTAGAAGAGCGGCAGATTGGAAGGAGTTTAGGGGGATGTCGGCGGAAATGTTGAGCGCGGAGCGAATTTCCGACATTTTTTTATTGCGGCGGGATTTTTCTAGGCCGATAGGGAGGACGAGCGAGGCGGTGGCGGGGAGGGGGGAGAGATAGTAAGAGGAGAGCCAGAGAATGGATTTTAAGAGGTGGGAAGGGAGAGGGGTGGTATAGAGGAGTTTAGTGATAGGTTTGCAAGCGAAAGAGGGCGGAGCGACTTTTTTGATGACAATGCCGACGCAAAAAGTTTTTCCGAGAGGAATGAGAACGAGAGAACCTGGGACGAGGGCGAGGTCGGAGGTGTAGGTCAGCGTGGTCGAACCGGAGCGAAAGACTTTGGTGGGGAGAACCTCGTAGAACATGATAGTAGTATAACATGAGGCGAGGTGGACGGCGGGGCGAGAAAATGTTGTAAGAAATACTGGACGGGAGGGGACGGGTAGACTATAATAGAAAACAGAAGAAAGTGAGGTAAAAACAGCAGATGCTGGATATATTTATTACGTCTAGGGTAAGAAGGAAGATTTTGGTGGTGTTTGCGAAGTATCCGGATTTTAAGACGCATGTGAGGGGGCTCTCAAAGTTAATTAAGGAGGATGCGGGGAACATACAGAGAGAGTTAAACAGGTTAGAGAAGGGAAAGTTTTTGATTATGACAAAAAGGGGGAATACGAAGATTTATCAGACGAACAAACAGTTTCCGATTCTTAAAGAGTTGCAGAGTATGGTGATAAAAAGTCAGCAACTTTCTCAGGCAAATAAGCCAAACAAAACTATTGGCTAGATTGGTGGAAAATGAGCAGGTTGTTTGAGCAGCTCGTGAGGCAGAGGGGTTTTTCTGTGGATTATATTAAACCGAGATATGAGGCGCTTCCGGATCCGTTTTTGTTGCCAGAAATGAGGAGGGCGGTGGAGAGGGTGAAGCTTGCGAAAGAGAGAGGGGAAAAGGTGATGATTTATGGGGATTATGACGTGGATGGGGTGACGGCAAGTACGCTGATGAAAGAGGTGCTGACGCAAGCGGGGGTGAGGGAAGTGGAAGTGATGCTTCCAGATAGGTTTAGGGACGGGTATGGAATGAGTAAAAAAGTTGTTCAACGCGCGAAAGAGGCGGGGGTGGGGTTGATTTTGACGGTGGACTGTGGAAGTGCGAATAAAGAAATCATTGGGGAATTGGAGGAGGCGGGGGTGGACGTGGTGGTGACGGACCATCACGAGTGCCCGGAGGAACTGCCGAAGGCGGTGGCGGTGGTGAACCCGAAGCGGAGAGACGCGTATAAACTGGTGCCGGATTTTGAGAAATATGCGGAGGAACTTTTAGAGCTGAGGGACTTGGCGGGGGTGGGGGTGGCGTTTATGATGGCGAGGGCGCTAGTGATGGAGGGGTTGATAAAGGAAGGACAAGAGAAGTGGTTGCTTGACCTAGTTTTAATCGGGACGATTTGCGACTCGATGAAGATGACAAAAACGAACAGGATATTATGTTTTTATGGGGTGAAGGTGCTTGGAAAGACGCGGAGAGTGGGGATAAAGGAGCTTTTTAGAACGACGGGGACGAATAAGATAACGGCGGAGACGATTGGGTTTCAGGTGGGGCCGAGGTTGAACGCGGCGGGGAGGATGGCAAGCGCAGAAAAAGCTTTGAGGCTTTTGATGGCGACGAGCCGGTCGGAGGCGGCGCAACTAGCGGGGGAACTCGAAAAATTGAACGAGGAGAGGCGGGCGCAGCAGAACGCGGCGATGGAGGAGTTTAGGGAGAGGGGGGTAGTGAAGGAGCCGGTGTTGGTGGCGACGGGGGATTGGCACGAGGGGGTGCTCGGGATTATTGCGGGGAAGTTGGTGGAGGAGTATAAGAGGCCGGCATTTGTGTTGATGAAAAAAGACGGTATATATAAGGGGTCGGGGAGGAGTTTTGGGGAGTTTAATCTTTCGGAGGCTTTGAAATATTGTCAGGGGGAGATTGTGGGCGGAGGAGGACATGCGGGGGCGGCCGGGGTAAAGGTGGAGGAGGGAAAGCTGGAGAATTTTAAGCAAAAGATAAATGAGTTTTATCGAAGTTTGGGGCTGAGAGACCAAGAGAGATTTTTTGATGTAATGGCAGACCTTGAGGTAAGAGGAGTGGGGGAGTTGTCGCTGGATTTTATGGAAGAGTTAAAGACGCTGGAACCGTTTGGGGTGGGAAATGAGATACCGGTGTTCAAACTTAGAGATATGTTTGTGGTGGACTTGAAAACGATGGGGGCGGAGGGGCAACATGTGAGAATGTTGGTGCGGGGGGATGACAAGAGAATGATGAAACTGGTGGCGTTTAATGCGCCGGAGCGGTGGAGGAAATTTGAACAGGGGCGAGAGGCGAACCTTTTAATAAACTTGGAGGAGAATGAGTGGAATGGGTTGAGGAGCGTAGAGGGGAGGATTTTGGATTTAAGGGGTTGTGAAGTTTGAAAAATTTGGTATAATATTAGGCAATATGGCAATTAAAGTTAGTAGAAAAGACCAATCTGAAGCGAACGAGAATGTAATTCGTCGCTTTAACCGCAAAGTTCTTCAGAGCGGAATTATGCCGCTTGCTAAGTCTCAACTTCGTTTCTCTAAGCCGATTTCTAAAAGAGAGCGCAGAGTAAAAGCTATTTTGCGTGAGCAGAGAAAAGCCGAGAAAACTGAGCGTATTAAACTTGGTTTGAGATAAAGATAAGGCCGCCGAGGGGCGGTCTTTTTGGTGGGGAGTTTTGAAGAGATGTGATGAAAGCGTGAGGCCGAGAGAAGGTTGAGAGGTGGGGAGATATATGGTAGAATAAGGATATGATAATACTCTTTGGTCTGGCGGGGAGCGGAAAATCTACACAAGGTCAACTTTTGGCCGAGAAACATGGCATGAAATGGTTGTCGGTGGGGCAAGTGTTAAGAGATACGGGGGCGTTTAAGGAGACACTGAAGCAGGGTAAGTTGGTTGATGATAAAGAAGTGATTAGGCTGATGAATCAGAAAATTCAGCACTGTCTTGACGATGGGGTGGATGTGGTGCTTGATGGGTTTCCGAGGGACGTGGAGCAGGCGAAATGGGTGGCAGAAAATTTGGCAGGGGAGATTTCGGTGGCGGTGTTGATTGACGTGGAAAAAGAGGAGCTTTGGAGGAGATTGGATGAGAGGGGGAGGGCGGACGACACAAAAGAAGTGATAGAGAGAAGATTTAAGATTGTGGAAGATAATATTAAGCAGATATTAAAGATTTTGGCGGGGAAGGGGGTGAGAATAGAAAGAGTTTCGGGGATGGCGGAAATTCCGGTGGTAAGCGAAAGAATTGAAAAAGCAATTTGGAAGGACTAAACATGGACGAGAAAAAAGTGAAAGCGATGAGGGAGGGTGGAAAGATACTTGGGGGGATTTTGCGTGATTTGAAGGAATATGTGAAGCCAGGGATGAGCGAGAAGGAAATTGACGCATGGGTGAGGCAGGAAATTGTGGCGCGAGGGGCAGGAGTGGCGTATGATATGTTGCCGAAGGAAGAGGAGTTTCCGGGGGCGATTTGTATTTCGGTGAACGATGAACTTGTGCATGGTGCGCCGAGCGATTATGTTTTGGCGGAGGGGGACAAAGTTTCTTTTGACCTTGACGTTTTTTATAAGGGGTATTTTACGGACTCGGCGTTTACGATGATAGTAGGCGAGAAGGGGTCGCCAGCGGTGAAGAAGATGATTTCGGTAACGGAGTCGGCGATGTGGGAAGGGATAGAACAGGTGAGAGATGGGGCGCATATTGGGGATATTTCGGCGGCGGTGGAGAAAGTTTTGAAGGCGGGGAAGTTGGGGGTGATTGAGAATTATGTGGGGCATGGGATAGGTAAAGAGATGCATGAAGAGCCGGAGGTGCCGAATTATGGAAAGAAAGGGCGAGGGCCGGTGATACATACGGGGGATACGATTTGCATTGAGCCGATGAGCTGTCTTGGGAAGCCGAAAAATTATGTGGACAAAGAGAACGGGTGGACGGTGAAGATGAAGGACGGAAGTATTGGATGTCATTGCGAGCATACGGTGCTGGTTTTAGACGATGGCTATGAAGTTTTGACGTTGGCGGAAGAAAAATAGATTTTGTTTGACAAGTCTATTTTGATTATGTTAAGATTTAACTATGGATGATAATGCGAGATATGCTGTTGGTCTCGACGTCGGGACGGAAAATGTCCGGGCGGTCGTAGCGAGCGTATCAAAAGACGGCAAGATTTCTGTGGTGGGATATAATGAGTTGAAGAACTCTGGCATGAGAAAGGGGGTGCTGGTAAATTTGGCGGGGCCGGCGGACGCAATAGATAAGATGCTTGGGGAAGTTGAGCGGATGTCGGGGTATGAGATTCGTTCGGCGACGGTTTCGGTGAACGGGACGCATATTTTGACGACAAAGACAGAGGGGATGATAGCGGTTGGGACGCAGGAACATGAGATAAACGAAGAAGATTTGTATAGGGTAGAAGACGTAGCGGTGACGGGGCGGGTGCCGGCGAACCGAGAGATTTTGGATGTGATTCCGTTTGGATATTCTATTGATGGACAAGAAGAGGTACGCGACCCAGTGGGGATGACGGGGGCGCGACTGGAGATGAAGGCGAACGTAGTGTCGGCGCTATTGCCAAACACGGTGAACTTGAAGAAGGCGCTTGAGGGGGCGAAGCTGGAGACAGAAAGGCTAGTGCCGAGTGTGGTGGCGGGGGCAAGGGCGGTGTTGACCGAGAAGCAGAAAGAGAACGGCGTGGTTGTGGTGGACTTTGGAGCGGCGACGACGAGCGTGGCGATTTTTGAGGAAGGCGACCTTCAGTATGTAGGGGTGGTGCCGGCAGGGTCAAACAATATTACAAACGATCTTGCGATTTGCTTAGAGATAAATACGGACGTGGCGGACGAGATAAAAAAGAGGTATGTGACAGGTAGTTTTACGGGCGAGAAAGATGTCGTGATAAAAATAAATCGCGAGGAGCTGAAGTTTGAGCGAGAAAAAGTGAACGAAGTCGTGAAGGCGAGACTGGATGAGATTTTTGAGAAGGTGAAGAGAGAGCTGAGAAAGGCGGGGTATGAGAAGAGATTACCGGAGGGAGCGGTGTTGATTGGCGGTGGGGCAAAGATGAGGGATATTGAGGTGTTTGCGAAAGAGGCGCTTGAGATGAGCGTAAAGATTGGTGCGCCGGAGGGGTTTTCTGGGGTGGCGAACGCAGTGGAGAAGCCGGAATATGCGGCGGCGGTGGGGTTGATGTTGTATTCGCTAGAAAACGAAGGGCGAAAGAGCGTTCCGGGCAAGAAGAAATCAGGAAAAACAGAGAGTTTTTTGGGGAACTTGTTGAAAAAGTTTAGGTTTTAGGCTATAATCTGGCTAGAATTGTAAAGTGAGGATATTTTATGCCCGAAATTAAGCCATCTGAAGTAGAGAGCACAGCTAGTATCAAAGTTATTGGTGTGGGCGGAGCAGGTGGGTCGGCGGTGAGCCGAATGAAGGAGGTGGGGCTTTCGGGAGTGGAGCTGATTGCGGTTAATACTGATGCGCAGGCATTACATAACTGCTCGGCGGATACGAAGGTGCATATTGGGCGTGGGCTTGGAGCGGGGGGCGACCCGAAGAAGGGGCAAGAAGCTGCGGAGGAGAGTCGAGAGCTGATTGGCAAGGCGCTAGATGGGGCGGACATGGCGTTTATTACGCTTGGGGCAGGTGGCGGAACCGGAAGTGGGGCGGGTCCGATAGTTGCGGAAGAGGCGAAGTCGAGAGATATTTTGACGGTCGGGGTGGCGACGAAGCCGTTTACGTTTGAGGGAGCGCAGAGAAAAGACAACGCGGATAAGGCGATCGCTAACCTTGCAAAGAACGTGGATGCACTAATAACGATTCCGAATGACAGACTATTGCAGACGATTGACCCGAGAACGCCACTGCTGGAGACGTTTAAGATTGCGGATGATGTGTTAAGACAGGGTGTGCAGGGGATTTCTGAGCTGATTACGGAACATAGCTTGATTAACTTGGACTTTGCGGACGTGAAGGCCATCATGAAGAACGCGGGAAGCGCGCTGATGGGGATTGGGCGGGCGAGTGGAGAAAATAGGGCGACGATTGCGGCACAACAAGCGATTGAGTCGCCGCTGATTGAAGTGAAAATCGAAGGTGCGAAAGGTGTTTTGTTCTCGGTCGCGGGGGGATATGATATGTCGATGAGTGAGATTCAGGAAGCGGCCGAGGTGATTACGGGGGCGGTAAGTCCGGATGCGAACATTATCTTTGGGGCGGCGGTGAAGCCAGAACTTCAGGACGAGATAGTGATTACGGTGGTGGCGACGGGGTTTGACTCGGATTATTATAAGGAACTTGAGGCGGCGAACGAAGCGGCGCAAAGAGAAGTAGAAGAAGCTGAACGCAGGGCAAAGGAAGAGGAAGAAGCGAAGAAGCGCAAGGAAGAGATGAAAAAGGTAGAGCCGACGACGGACGCAAGCGACTTTGCGGCGAACAATAGGGGGAATATGTGGGATGCGATTAGAGCGCCGGAGCCGGAAGAAGATTTGGATATTCCGCCAAGTCTTAGAGGAAGGCTTAAACGATAAAATAAAGGAAAGGGCGGGATGAACTATAAGTATAAGATTGGGGACTCGAAAGTTTTAGAGAGCCGAGAGGCGCTAGACGGGACGATGATTAGGCGGAGGCGGGTGACGAGCGACGGAAAACATCGGTTTACGACGTATGAACGAATAGAGATGCCGCAGCTTATGGTTCGGAAGAGGAGTGGAGAGCGAGAAGCTTTTGACCGCGATAAGTTGGCGACGTCTGTAAAGCGGAGCGTGGGAAAGTTTTTGAACTCGGAACTTGAGGTGGAGGAAGTCGTAGAGAAAGCGATGGAGATTTTGTATGCGGCAGAGACGGAGCATGTGACGTCGGAGCAGATTGGGGAGGCAGTGCTTGAGGTGCTGGCGGACATGAATGAGGTGGCTTATGTAAGATATGCGAGCGTGTTTAGGAAGTTTAAGACGCTTGATGAATTTGAGCAGATAATTAGAGAACAAAGGGAGAAGAAAAAATGAGGATAGTGATGGTTTATAAAAAAGAGTCGGACGCGACGAGAGAGGTGGCGGAGTGGTTGGAGGCGTTCAGGCAGAGGAGCGAGCTGGAAGTGGAGGAGCTGGACCCGGAGACGCTGGAGGGGGAGGGGTTTTGTACGGCGAGGGATATTGTGAGATATCCGGCGGTGGTAGTATGTGATAGTGAGGGGAAGACGTATTTTACACATCAGGGGAGGCCTTTACCCATGATTGACGACGTGCTGGGGTACGTCGTAAATTAAGCTTCGTTATACTTCGTTGACGGGTGCGTTGCTCGCTCACCGCATTATGACAGTTTTTGCGGTGCGTGACTATATATAATATATATGGTATAATAATAGAATGAAATATCACGCTGGAAGTAGGCGAAGAGCCATTGAATATGAACGAGCCATTGCGGAATGGTGGAAAAAGGACAGGACGTTTGAGAAGAGTATTAAGCAGCGGGATATAGATAACTCGTATGTGTTTTATGATGGGCCGCCGTTTATTACGGGGATGCCGCATCATGGGACACTTTTGTCTTCTATCGTGAAGGACGTTGTACCGAGGTTTTGGACGATGAGGGGGAAGAGAGTAGAGAGGAGATGGGGGTGGGATTGTCATGGGTTGCCGGCGGAGAACTTTGTAGAGAAACAGCTCGGAATAACCGATAGGCGCCAGATTGGTGCGCCGGAGGGGACGCCTGGGGGGATTTCGCTGGAGAGCTATATTTTGAAGGCGAAAGAAAGTATGGTTGCGAACAGCGAAACATGGAGGGGGACGATTGACAGGATTGGAAGGTGGGTGGATTTTGATAATTCGTATCGGACGATGAACAAGGATTTTATGGAGAGCGTGTGGTGGGCGTTTAAGACACTATATGAGAAGGGGAAGATATATGAGGGGCGGAAGGTGTTGATGTATGATACGAAGTTTGCGACGCCGGTGTCAAAGGCGGAAGTGACGATGGATAATGATGCCTACAAGACCGTTACCGACCCGAGTGCGTTTGTTCTATTTTCGGCTTTTAATAGTGGTTTATTTTCAGGGGCTATAACGGCGAACGATTTTTCTGCGAAACTGTATTTACTGGCGTGGACGACGACGCCGTGGACGTTGCCGGCGAATAAGGCGCTTGCCGTAAATAGAGACATGGAATATGGGGTGTATGAAGTTGAGGGGAAGAAGATGGTGGTGGCGGTTAAGATGGCGGAGAAGGTGTTTGGAGAAAAGGTAGAGCCGATTGAGACGTTTAAGGGGGAGAAGTTGGTGGGGGTGGAATATGAAGATTTGTTTCATCGAGGCGGGAAAAAGAAAGTGTTTGGGGTGGACTTTGTGGGCGAAGAAGAGGGAACGGGGATTGTGCATATTGCGCCGGCCTATGGTGAGGACGACTATAACCTCTATCTTGAGCACAGTGATGAGATTGAATTTGAAGATGTTTTGGACGAAAACGGCTATTATTTGTCGGAGATTTCGTCCGCGCTCAAAAATCTGGGCGTAAGGGATACGGACGAGAATGGAATAGAGATTTGGGCGGGGAATAAGTTTATTGCGAAAGTGCTGGAAGAACGGGGGGTTGTTTATAAAATAGAGTATATTAAACACGAGTATCCGTTTAACCCGAGGTCAAAGCAGAGGATTATGTATCGGGCGTTTCCGAGCTGGTTTTTTGATATTCAAGGCTCGAAGGCGTTGATGATTGAGAAGAACGAGAAGATAAATTGGTTTCCGGAGCATATTAAGGAGGGGAGGTTTAAGAAGAACATTGAAGCGGCGCCGGATTGGAACTTGAGCCGAGATAGGTTTTGGGCGACGGCGATGCCGGTTTGGAAGGGCGACAAGGGGGCAGCGAAAGTCATCGGAAGCTATGAGGAGCTGTTTGAGTTTTCTGGAAAGAGACTGGAAGATTATCATAGGCCGTGGGTGGATGAGGTGGAATTTGACGCGAGAGTGAACGATAAGACGGGGGAAGTTATAGTTGGCGCGGAGGCAGGGGCGGGGGAGCATGTGGAGCATTTTAGGCGGGTCGAGAAGGTGCTTGACTGTTGGTTTGAGTCGGGGAGTATGCCGTTTGCGCAACTGCATTATCCGTTCGAGAATAAAGAAAAGTTTGAGAAAAACTATCCGGCGGACTTTATTGTGGAATATGTGGGGCAGGTGAGAGCGTGGTTTTATTATGTGCACGCAGTGAACACGGCGCTGTTTGGGGAGGAGGCATATAAGAATGTTATCGTGACGGGGACATTGGCGGGGAACGACGGGCGGAAGATGAGTAAGAGCCTCGGGAACTTTACGGACCCGAATGTGTTGATGGATAAGTTTTCTGCGGATTCGTTGAGATTTTTGCTCGTGTCGAGTCCGGTGACGGCGGGAGAAGATTTTGCGCTACTTGATAAGGACGTAAGTGACGTCGCGAGGAAACTTGCGATGGTGTGGAACGTGTATGACTTTTTCTGTACGTATGCGGAAGTGGACGGGTTTGAGTCGCCAGAGACGGACGGAGGGGTGTTTAGGGCGGGGTTGATTGAGGCGAGTAGGCTAGAAAATGTGCTTGATAAGTGGATTTTAAGCAGGATTTATCAGCTTAGAGATTCCATCGTGGCGGGGATGGAAGAATATAATTTGCCGAAGGCGGTGGCGGAGATTTTGCCGTTTGTGGACGACCTTTCGAATTGGTTCGTGAGAAGAAGCAGAAGAAGGTTTTGGAAGAGCGAGGATGATAATGACAAAAACGAGGCGTATGTTACGCTGTGGTTTGTGCTGACATATTTTGCGAAGATAGTGGCGCCGTTTGTGCCGTTTATGGCGGAGGAGCTTTATCAGAAGATGACGGGGAAGGAAGAAAGCGTGCATCTTTTGGACTATCCAGAGGCGGGAGAAGTTGACGCGGGTGTGATAGAAAAGATGAGTCGGGCGCGCGAGGCGGTGGCGGAGGGGCTGATGAGGCGTATGAAGAAGAGCGAGACCGAGGACCAGGTAAAGGTGCGCCAGCCGCTCAGGAAGTTTGTATATAAGGGAGAGAAGCTGGCGGAGTTTTATGAGGACATTATTCGCGATGAGGTGAACGTGAAGGAAGTGGAGAACGGAGAGGAATATGAGCTTGATAAGGCTTTGACGGAGGAGCTGAAGGAAGAAGGATTTGTACGCGAGCTGATAAGAGTGGTGCAGGCGGCGAGAAAGAAAGCAGGGCTGAATGTGGACGACAGGATAAAGCTAATGACGACGTATAAGCTAAAGAAAGAGTGGGCGGAGGTGCTCACGACGGAGACGTTGGCGGTGAGTCTTGTAAATGAGGGGAACTATGAATATGACGAAGTGGTGAAGGTGGAGGGGGAACAGGGAACGATAAGTCTCGAGAAAGCATAGAAAAAAGACCCCTGGCGGGGTCTTTTTGTTGGGGTTAATAAGGGGCTTTTTGGTGGTTTGAGGTTGAGTTGGATGGGGTGGAGATTGTTAGATGTTGGGCGCTGGGGGTGGGGCTTTTTGGTAATTCGAGGTCGAGTTGGGATGTTGGGGTGGCATATTAGAACATAAAATAGTGGGAGAAAAGTGGGAGTAAAAGTGTTGTAATTTTTGAAATGAGTGATAAAATGAAAGGTTGGTTTGGGGGTAAAATAAGGGGTGAGAAAGAGAGTTTATGGAAGGTGCCATTTTGTCCATTAAGGTAGTGCTTTTATTTTAGTAGTTTTATGGTGTAATATGTGTATTGTGGTTATGATTTTTTTACGGTGCTATAAAAGTTTTTTTGTAAGTAAAAGCTATCTATTACTATTTCTTCTTCTTATTTTTTTGATTGAGTTTTATTTCCTTTTGACTCGGCAAGGGGGGACAAGGGCGGAAAGCGAGGGGCTACCGAGCTACGCAGCG
>CAZBLB010000012.1:0-18752 GCA_964492765.1 uncultured Candidatus Saccharibacteria bacterium | reverse complement strand
ACTCATGACCTCTTCGATGCCATCGAAGCGCTCTAATCAACTGAGCTAACGCCCCGCAACATGTTAGATTTTATCATAAACTGTGTTAAAATGGAAGTATGAAAAAGACAATCTTGACCGGACTTAGAGTAAACAGTGAGCTTACGCTTGGAAATTATCTTGGGGCACTGGTGCCGATGGTGAGACTGGCTAATAAATATTCTGGCGACTATAACGTGAACATTTTTATACCAGACCTACACTCGATTATTTCCGAGATTGATGGCAATTTGAGAGAAAACACTATTCGTTCGATTAGATATTATCTTGCGGCGGGACTAAATTTGAACGAGAACGTACATATTTATCGTCAAAGCAGAGTGCCGGCGCACAGCGAACTGCTTTGGACGCTAAACTGTGTCGCGAGCATGGGCGAGCTGGGGCGGATGACGCAGTTTAAGGAAAAGAGCGAAGGAAAAGAAAGCGTCAACGTCGGGATTTTTGACTATCCGGTGTTGATGGCGGCGGATATATTATTATATAGTGCAGAATATATACCGGTGGGCGAGGACCAGTTTCAGCATCTTGAGTTGACGAGAAATCTCGCGGAGAGGTTTAATCATCGGTTCGGAGAAGTTTTTGTTGTGCCAAAGACGACAAAGGAACAGGTCGATTTTATGGGGACAGGCGGAGGCGTAAGAATTCGCGACCTCGTGAATCCAGAGAAAAAAATGTCAAAGTCGACGCTTGGAGAAAATTCTAAAATTATGCTTTCGGATGAGCCAGAGAGGGCGGCGAAAAAAATCATGTCGGCGACGACGGATAGCTTTGGCGAGATAAGATACGACAAGGCGGAGCGACCGGGCGTTTCTAATTTGATTGATATTGAGGCGCTAATAACTGACAGACCGAGCGAAGAGGTGGCGAAAGAATGGGAAGGCAAGACGAGATATGGCGAGTTAAAAACGGAGGTCGCCGAGTCGGTGAAAAATCTTTTGAGCGAATTTCAAGAAAATCTGAAAAACATTTCCGACGAGCAGGTGCTCGCACTGCTTCCGGAAGGCGAAAAATACGCCAACGAAGTTGCAAATAAAAAACTCGGCGAAGTTTATCAAGCGATTGGGCTTTAACGTGCTATAATCAGGGTGGGTCGGGCGCACTTTAAGGAGGTGATAATGTGGCGTTCTTTGATACATCTAGGCTGGTCGATTTTGACGAGACCTGCGACCTGGTTTGGGCGAAGTTTCTTGAGCTGGTCAATCTTAGGAGAGTGAATCGTTCGGGGCTGATTTTGCTCGGATACTATGACCGCAAAGTTTTACCGTATGGAGATACCGACAGAGAAGAAAATGACCTCGAGCACACGGCGGTCTGCCTCATTCTTGAGTTTCTCGTTCGCAAGTTTTTCGGGAAATATTTTGCTGTTTCGGATTGGACGAAGGTGCGCGATGTACTTTTGGTTCACGAAATTGGTGAAAACACTATTCTCGATATTGCAGACGACGGAAGCAGAGACGAGGAGACAAAAGACAGAACCGAGAGAAAACTCATGAAGAAGTTTCTCGCCGACTTTCCGAAGGACGAGCGCGAAAAACTCAACACTGAGTTTGCTTTGTTCCAAGAAAAGACAGAGCTGGCATGGCTGATTGACAAAACTGCGTTTCCGCTGGAGCTGGCGTGGTACGCAAAGCACGGTATGGAAGGCTCGATGAAGTTTAAGCAACTTCATGGTGGTGGGCTTTCTGCAAGAGATGACTATCTTTACAGCATGACTAAATCCGACCGACCGATCGACAATGTCGTGGGACAGTATCTCTTGGCGATGAAGCGGATGTATTATCGCCCGATTTTCTTCGGCATTATCTGCGCAGCATATCGCGACGTCTACGGCGAAGTTCCGAAATGCCTCGAAAAGTTCTATTAACCTCACCCTCGAGTACGCCTCGGGGGATTTTTTATTTGAGCGACCAAAGTTCTTTCTGAACGGAATCGACACGACGGTCGATGATATTTATTAGTTCTTCATAACTATCCGCTACATCGCCGAGCCTATCTGCGTCAACATATGGTTCAACAAGCGACCAGACTCTATTAAGCTCGTTCTCGACGGCATGGTTAGTGAAATAATTATCTAGAAAATCTTGAAAAACTTTATGGTAGCGGTCGAGATATTCGTCGCTGGTTTTTATGACGTTCCAAGCTGGATGGGTGGCGGGGTCGATATCGTCAAAAACGGATTTGTCGTAAAAATCTTCAGTGGTTGGCTGGAACATAATGTCACAATCCCATGGGACAATAGAAAGCTTGCCATCATTCAGTTTAAGAAAATAGTTATGATAGAACGCGCCAATATAGCTGTCCCAGTTGCCAGATAGGTTTTGCAAAACAAAATAGCGAATAAGCGCGTCGACGTCCCAGTATTCTTCGAGGTCTATTTTGTTTGACAAACTCAAGATGGCGCGGACAACTCGTTCGTCGTCGGCGCGAGAGGTTTTGGTGACTTTGTTGTCAAAAATAGCAGAGTAGTTTGAGGGTTCGGTGCCGGAAAAAACTAAGTCCGCACCGCCTAAACCAAGTTTATCAGGGTCTAGACGCGCGTTTTCTTCTTCGGTGAGAGTTTTTCTGTATCTGTCGAGCGCAAAGTTGTTATAGGCAAGTGGTTCGGGTTTATAGATAACGCTATCTTCGGCGTTGTCGTTGCGGCGGAGAAAAGATTTATTGACGCCTTCTATGGCGAGATAGAGACCCTTTAGTTCCCCGTTGATTTTGAGTTCGACAAAAGAAGCAAGCGGAGCTTCGGCGCCAGAAGCGCGAGCGAGCCAATAAGAGATATAGTTGCGCAGGAGACTAGGCTCGCTGTAAACGTTATTAAGGACGAGCCGGTCGAGACCGTGATAAGTTTGGTCGTCAATAAATCTAGAGAAGTTGATTTTGTAGTTATAGCGGTCAGAGTCGGAGGCGGCGGCATTAAAGAGGCTGGCGTTGCCTTGGGTGGAGATGGAGACGTTGTCGATTTTTTCGCCGTCGATAGTGATAGAGGCTAGGTATTTGATTTTTTCGGTGGGGTTCTTTAGGATTAAATTATAGGAATCTTCGGGAATATCTAGGTTTATTTTGTGAACAAAAGAAGTATCGAACAGGAGGTTTTCGTAAGACGTGAAAGATTGAGGCGAAGCCGTAGTTTTGATTGCGAAAAAAATGCAGAAAAATAAAACGATAGGGATAAGAAAAAACTCAAGATGTTCGCGGAGGAAGCGCATGGTCTATTCTATATTCTAAGCTACGGAGGATGTTTAGGAAATACATGAAAGCGTCATAGGGGGAGTCGTAGGCAGAGAAGTAGGCGTGAACGTCGCCGTCGTTCCAGTATTTGGTGCACATATAATAAGCGTGGTCAGAAGTCGTTAGGCGGCGGAAGTCGGAGAGGAGGTCGGGGTCGCCGAGTTTGAGGATTTTTTTGCGGAGAGAATAAAGAGTAGACATGGCTTCGTCTTGGAGACTGTTTCCCATCCAAGCGGAAAGGTCGCGCTCGGTGTCGGCCCAGGTGA
Organism: uncultured Candidatus Saccharibacteria bacterium; assembly: GCA_964492765.1. GTDB lineage: Bacteria > Patescibacteriota > Saccharimonadia > Saccharimonadales > Saccharimonadaceae > Nanosyncoccus. Next base: position 15,225 of record CAZBLB010000012.1, on the reverse strand, counting down.
CGGTCGAGGGCATAGAGAGGTCGCTAATCGGGAGGCGAGAGGCAGACTCGCTGACGGTCAAGAAAGCGGCGTCGGGAGAACTTAGCCAGGAGTCGATGAGACAGTTCATGAAGTTAAAGATGCCGGTTTCTTGCCACTGGTGCTCGCCGAAGGTCTCGAAATCCATAAAGAGATTAACGACGCCACCGTGAAGGCAGGCGTCAGAAAGCCAACGAGAATATTTTTCTACGGTGAGAGGCCAATGTTTCCACTCGCGGTTAGAAAAGCGGAAAGCGATGTCGTCGGAAAGGCGGTAGTTTTTAAGGAGAAGTTTGAGTTTTTTAGTGCCGGCGGCATGGTAAACATAATTTGGGCTGCGCCACTCGAGGATTTTGTCCCAACCTTCGGCAAGACAGGTCGAAAAGCCGAGAGATTCGACGGTTTTACCAAGGGTATCGTTATAAGCAAGCTCGGTGTTGCGGAAGACAGTCGGGGAGACGCCGAAAAGTTCTTGGATTTTTTCTCGGTGGAGCGCAACCTGAGCCTTGAACTCGTCTTTGTCGTAGAAAAAGGCCATGGAGTGATAATAAGTTTCGCCGACGATTTCTACACGACCGGTTTTAACCATTTCTTTGAGACGAGAGACCAAATCGGGCGCCCAGAGAACGGCTTGGTCAAGCCAAGTGCCGGTGATAGAAAGGGAGAATTTGAAGTTTGGGTGGGTCTTGAGATTTTTTTCTAGGAGAGCAAAGGTCGGGCGGTAGCTTTTTTCGGCAACTTTTTCGAAAATACGCTGGTTGTTCTGTTTGGAATTGTAATTTGGGTCGAAGAAATAGTTAGTGTCGTTGCCGACGTCAAAAATAGAATAGCTACGATAGCGAAAAGGCTGATGAATGTGAAGATAAAGACAGAGGCCGCGCATATTAGACTTGTTTATGGTTATTTATTTCATTATAGGCTTTTAGACATTTTTTCGCAATGTCGTCCCAGGTGATTTTTAGGTATTCTTCTTTAATGTTGTTTTTGAGGGTTTCACGGAGAGAGGCGGAGCTGGAGATGGCGAGGATTTCGTTCGCGAGTTTGTCTTCATCCCAAAAATCGTAGCGAAGACTAGACTTTAAAACTTCAGAGACGCCGGACTGTTTGGTGAGAATAAGCGCGTCGCCGTGATGCGCCGCCTCGAGAGCAGTCAAGCCAAACGGTTCGGAGATGCTGGACATGACAAAGACGTCGGAAATCTCGTAAACGTCACGGAGGCGTTTGCCACGGATAAAACCGGTGAAGATGACATTTTTACTGATGCCGAGCTCAGCGGCGAGGCGAACAAGCTCGGGCTTTTCTTCGCCGTCGCCAGCAAAGAGAAAGATGAGTTTTTGGTTTTTATGGAGAGCACGTGCGGCAGCGTGGAGAAAATGAGTCAGACCTTTTTGGACGGTAAAACGACCGACGGTGGAGATGATTAAATTGCCGGCGGACTTGAGGGCTTTTAGATATTTGTAGTCGTTTTCATCAAAATCGTAAGAGCCGTAGAGAAAGTCCTCGTCGAGAGAGTTGTAGACGACGTCGATTTTTTCGAGCGGAATGTCGTATTTTTCGTGGACAATGTGGCGGGTCGTGTCAGAGACGGCAAGGATTTTGTCGGCGAGAGTTAGGCCTTCGTATTCTATTTCGTGGACGAGAGGGTTGCCACCGTTGCCGCCGGCACGGTCGAACTCGGTGGCGTGGACATGCGCGACAAGAGGAATACCAAAGTTTTTCTTGGCGAGGACGCCAGCCTCAAAAGTTAGCCAGTCGTGCGCATGAACGACGTCGGGGCGGAACTCCATAAGATATTTTTCGACAAAATCGAGGTAAAGTTTTTGGATGTGGCGGATGGAAATTTGGTCGGGAGTTTTAGCCTCGGAAATGTTATTGTCGGGGCAAAACATTTCTTCGATTTTCCAGGAGTCGTACGCGCCGATGCCGTAGCGAAAGAGCGGGTCGATAGGAGCGGCAGAGAGAACGTGCATAAAAGAGATGTCTTCATGCGGGGCGGAATACGGGACGACGAAGTCGATGTCGGCGCCATTTTTGGCGAGAGCGCGGGAAAGATTAAGACAAGCGACGCCAAGACCTCCAGAATTATGCGGAGGAAGCTCCCATCCTAGCATGAGTATTTTCATAACTACCATTTTAACACATTCTGTGATAAAATTATATTTAAGTTTTTAGGGGCGTAGCTCAGTTGGTAGAGCACCGGTCTCCAAAACCGGGTGTCGCGAGTTCGAGTCTTGCCGCCCCTGCCAGAAACAGCCTTGGGCTGTTTTTTAATATATATATATATATATATATATATATTAGCTGTTGACTTTTTTGATGCTGATGGCGAAGCCGCCGCCTGGGGCCATATAAATCTCGAGCTTGTCCGCCCCGCTGACATACTTTTTTTCTATTTTATAGGCTAGCGGATTGTCTCGGTAATGGGTCTCATCTGCGTCTCGATAGATAGTCGCTTCATATTTTCCTATCGGGAGGAAATCTAGCAGGATTTCTGCGCGACGAGCGTTTTCGTTAGTGACGCCACCAACAAACCAATCTTCGCTGTCTCGACCTTGCCTTGCGATGCAATAATATTCGCCAATCTCGCCAAGCAGAGGAACGGACTTTTCCCAGTTTACGGGAACGTCTCGGATAAAGGTAAAGGCGTCGGGATTAACTTTTTCGTAAAACCTTGGGCGGTCGGCAGCCATTTGCATGCCGCTAGGAATGACGACGAACAGCGCCAACTGTCTCGCTAACGTCGAGGACAATCGTTTAACCGTGTTAGTGATGTCAAAAATACCTGGGGTATAATCCATACCTCCGGCGAGCAAGCGAGTAAACGGAAGAATACAGACATGAGACGGGCTAAGCGCGCCGCCCTCGTATTCTTGGCCTCTCGCGCCCTCTCTGGACAATAAGTTCGGGAAAGTGCGCTCGATGCCCGTCCCCTTAATCGGTTCGTGAACGTCGAGGCAGATATGATATTTAGCGGCAAGCTCCAACGCTTTTTGATAGTGTCTGACGCCGAGCTGGGAATGGTGATATTCTTTGTGGCCCTCAATCGCCATCATGGAGCCGGCGTAACCAGGTTTAATGTAATGAATACCTAAATTTGCGTAGTATTGGTAGGCGGTTTCGAGCTGGGACTCGTAATTATCGACGTAGCCGACCGTTTCGTGATGACCAACAATTTCGACGCCGTTGCGCTTGGCGTAGGCGGCGATGCGGGGCATGTCGCAATCGGGCATTGGCTTGAGAAAGTTGGTGGTTTTTCCGTTTAAGAGCCAGTCACCGTCCCAACCGTCGTTCCAACCTTCGAGCAAGAGACCAGGGATGTTGAGGCGGACGCAAGCGTCGATATATTCGCCGGCATGAGCAGTGGTCGCACCATGACGCTCGCCGGACGCCCAAGTCCATTCGCCGACATACATCGCCCACCAAATGCCGAGGAATTTAAGAGGTTTGACCCAGGAGAAATCTCCGGTCGGCGGGTCATTAAGATTAAGCACGTCTCTGTTTTTGACTAAATCTATGGCGCGAGTAGCAATCATGATAACACGCCAAGGAGTGTTAAACGGAAGCTCGACGCGAGCCTTTAAATCGTCGGAAAGAGGAGTAATATCGGACTTAAGACACTTCCACTCGTCAAGGGTCAAAGTCATCTCTCCGTAATTATAGAGAGCGGCCTCGTGAATAGCGACGTAATGTTTGTTTTTAAGGACAAAAGTGGCAGGGGTGTGAATAGAGCCAGTAAGCTCGTAGAGCGGGATTTTTTCGTAGTTGTATTCGTAGCGGTCGGGCTGATAGGCAGGGATTTTCCAGACGTCGCTATTGACGTCGATATTAAACTCGGTCGTTTCGTCCTCTATCTCGACACGAGAGAACGCAGGTTGAGGCGGGACTTCGTAGCGGAAAGCGACGCCGTCATTAAAAACTCGGAAGCGAAGTGTAAAGAGGCGTTTTTCTCCGGAGGCCTCAGTGAGATAAAAAGTGAGCTCGCGACAGTTGTTTTTGATTTTTCGGTCTTCGCCCCAAACGGACTGCCAAGTTTCGTCAATAATTTTTTCGGTTTCGTGGACGAGGGCGAGGTGGTCGCCGAGAGGAGCTTGGCGGCGGAACTTGAGACCGAGGCGAGAGTTGCGAACGATAAGAGCATTGTCGCGCATGACAGAATAGGAGAGATGGCCTTGATTAAGGGAGAACTTGAGACAGATGTGTCCGTCGGGAGAATAAGCCTTTTTCTCAAAATCAATCCTCGAGCGACGAAGAAAAAGCCTTTCAAAAACCTTCCGGAGATTTAGCATAAGCTTATTATATATACTTGCGCAAAAAAAATCTAGTTTTTGGGCCTTAAAAATGCTAGAATTTAGCTATGAGAAAAGTCCTGATTGGTGTTTTTTCTTTTGTGGTAGCGGTAGCGATTGGGTTTTTTGGATTACAGTTTTTTACGCATACTGGGCTTTTTAAGATAGCGGGGAAATTGGTTTTTTCGGAAGATTTTAGCGACGAAGAAAAGACTAAAATCAGTGGCTTGTTTTCAGATTTTGAGCTGGAGCGAGACGTTTTAGTCTCGAAAGAGAGCGATTATGTTCCGTTAGTAGAACATGAGGCAAAGGACAATAAGTCTATTTATCGGTTAGCTGCGGACATTTTGGTGCCGGTCGGGGGATTTTATGAAGCGGATAGCGACATCTCGACGGAAGAATTTAAAGCGCGGGTCGAATCTCCGACGAGAGGGGTGGAATCTGGAGTGGTTTCGGTGGCGGAGTTGGACAAGACGATGATGCTTCAGAGCGTGGATGGAGAGTATTTTTTGGACACGTTTGAGAGTGGGGCGTATTTTGAATATGTCGTGATTATGCAGGAAGAGGCGAAAGAAAAGAGTGGGTTGGCGGAGAAAGTAAAGCAGTTGTTTGGGAAGGAAGAGAAGTTGCAGTGCGAAAGCGAGGCGGGAGCTGGGGAAAATAGTGAGGAGGGGGGCGCGGAGAGTAATGAAAATAGTGGGGCGTGCGGCGGAGAGCTTGAGAGAGTGAAAGAAAAGTTGGGGGAGATGTTGGCAGAAATGCCTAGCAAGGATAGTGTTCTGTCGTTTGTGCAGACGGGAGTGACAGCGTTGTCGAGGAATATGAATACGAAAATTGCACAGGTGGGGAGTGGAGAGTATTTTGCGGAGAATATTGGGAGCTTTCTCATGTCATTTGATTTGACGCATACAAGTAATGAAAGCAGTTTTACAGGTTATGCGAGCAAGGCAAATATTTGTTCGGATTGGAGGTTTAGAGATACGCTAATAGAAATCGGGTTAGATGTGGTAGAGCTGACAGGTAATCATAACCAAGATTGTGGAGATACGGCGGCGCTAGAGACGATTGAGTGGTATAGAGAAAACGGAATCAGGATTGTGGGGGGCGGAGAGAATGCAGAGAAGGCGGCGGAGGCGCTGGAGATTAGCGAGAAGGGCAATCATGTGACGATGCTGGCTTATAATCAGAGTACAGGTGGGGCGACGTATGATGGGACGCCAGGGGCAAACCAGTATTATGAGGAGGACGCGAGAGCAAAAATAAGTGCGGCGAAAGAACGGGGGGACACAGTGATTGTTGATGTGCAGTATTATGAATGTAATGAGTATAATGTGAGTTATGAATATACATATTGTGACAGAGCGAATAGTAGCGCAGGAGACCAGGTGGGGCTGTTCAGGAGTTTGATTGATATGGGGGCGGATTTGGTGATTGGGACGAGTGCTCACCAGACGCAGACGTATGAGCTGTATAACGGGGGAGTAATTTATTATGGGCTCGGGAATTTGTTTTTTGATCAGATTTGGTGGCCAGGAACGACGAGAAGTCTTGGGGTGGTGAGTTATTATTGGAACAATAAGTTAGTGCAGACGAGGAGGTTTGGGACGGTTTATGACGGGAGTTATCAGACGAGAGTGATGAGTAGTGAGGAGCTTGAGTGGTTTGTTAATAGGCTGAACGAGGCGAGGCCGTAATGAGGAGAGATAGATGACGCAGGGAGATGGGCCACTAGTTTATGTCCCGAGAAGGGGGCCGAATGCGCCGAGAAAGCAGAAGACCAAGAAGAAAGGTTGGGGGATTTTATTGGATGTTATAGGGGGAGTATTAGTCGCAGTGATGACATTTGCGTTGTTTAAGATAACGTATGTCGCGCCGGAAAATAAGGGCAAGGAAGAGACGGGAGTCGAGTCAGTAGAGCCAGAGGAGCCGGAAGAGCCAGAGGTAGAATATGCGAAAGTTAATTTGCAGAGCGTGGTTGACTCGTGGGCGGGAAGTTTGGCGAGTGGTGTAGAGACGGGAGTGATGATTTATGACCTTGATAGAGAGGAGATTGTGGGCGAACTGAACGCGAAGGAGAGGTTTGCTTCGGAGAGCCTTTATAAATTGTTTGTGGTTTATAAGGGGTATGAGCTGATACAGGATTTGTCGCTCGACGCAAACCGGTCTTGCTATGGCGGAAAAAATGTGCGAGAGTGTCTTGACCTTGCGATTAGGGAGAGCAATTCGAGTGCGGCAGAGACGCTTTGGAGCATAATCGGGCGAGACGTAGTGGAGGCGGCGATACATGATGAGTTTATGCTAGACAACAGTAGTGCGAGCGGGCTTTATACGACAGCGGCGGACATGGTACAGATGATGAAAATTTATTATCGACACGCGGGGCTAAGCGAGGCGATGATAGCGCAGATAAAAGACAGTATGTTAAACCAGCCGCCGAGCGACCCATTAAACCTTTGCGGGGGGAGGTGCGACTGGAGACAGGGGCTTCCGAGCGGGTTTAGTGAGAGGGTGAAAGTTTATAACAAGGTTGGGTGGAGATATGACGGAGCGAAGTGGGCGTCGTATCATGACGTCGCAATACTTGAGTTTGGGGAGGAAAGGCATTTTGCGATAGCGGTGATGACGAGTGGGCTAAGGAGTTATAGCGAGATTTCTCGGTTTGGGGGGATGGTCGAGGAGGCGATTAGTTCGCAGTTAGGGGCGAAGGGGGAGTGATGAAGATAGAGATTATACCGGTAAAGACGCGCGTGGTGAGGCCGCCAAAAGATGAGATTTTTGATATTTTAGACAGTCTAGAAGTTAGGGATGGGGATATTGTTTTTATTTCTTCGAAGATAGTTTCGATACATCAGGGGAGGTGCGTGGCGATAGAAGAGATGAGGAGCGAACTAGAGAGGGCAGAGGAGATGGGCGGGAGGAGTGGAGCAGAGTGGGTAAGAGACGACGAAAGGGCGGAGAGGGTCGGTGGGGCGAGAGAGGTTAAAAAACAGTTGGTTCGTCGCGAGGCGGAGAGGGAGCTTTGCTATAAAAACAGCCGAGGATATGAGACGAATTTGACCGTGACGGACGGGAATTTGATTCTTGGGGCGGGGATTGACCAGTCGAACGCGGACGGACATTTTATCTTGTGGCCGGAGGAAATTGACGATTTTTGTCGGAAAATACATACGCGCTCAAAAAAATTAACAGGGGTGAAAAAACTCGGGGTGGTCGTGACAGACTCACATACGTCCCCACTTAGGCTCGGGGTGACTGGGTTTGCGTTGGGGTTTTATGGACTAAAACCGCTCGAAGACAAGCGTGGCGACGAGGACATTTTTGGAAGAAAACTACACATTACGACTGTGAATAAAATTGACCCGCTAGCCGCACTTGCGGTTTCGGTGATGGGGGAGTCGAACGAACAAACACCTATCGTGATTATTCGTGGTTATGAAAATATTGAGTTTTCTGAGGGCTATGACATGTCAAATCTCAAAATAGGCCTTGAGGACGACCTCTATGCTCCGCTACTACGCGTGATGCCGAAGGTTTAAGGTTTACAACGTCGTCGTTTCGGTGTGTCGCATCGCTTAATTCCCTGCCCCTAGTAGGTCGAGAAAATCTCCGACCAGTAGGTTTTGTATTTTGTTTCTGGGTCGAAGATGAACCCGACGGCGAGATTAGTAAAGCCAGGGTTTAAAATATTATCGCGGTGGTCGGGACTGTTCATCCAAGCCGCCACGACGGTCTCTGGCGAGACGGCGGCGTTGCCCGCCATCAGATTTTCCCCGCTCTTACCGCCGGTGTCTGCCGGTATTGGACAGGCGGTGCTCCAGCTCGACCCGTCGGGACGAGTGTGAGAATAGCTAGACATGAGCTCGCGGGCGCGGATGGCGGCGGCGGCTTCGCAAGTGACGCCCCATTTCAGCTCGTCCAGCCCGTTTTTTTCTCTTTCTTTGTTAACCAAAGTCAACACCTCTCTCTTCCACTGTTCGACGGGGACTTCGACGACCGTGACGGTGATAGAATCGTGGCGTTTTCCGTCATAAGTGCCGGCGGTGATGGTGGTGGTGCCGGTGCTTTTTATGATGGGGTAGCGGCAGACGTCGGAAGAATAACCGAGCCAAGTGCGGGCGGAAGAATAAAAGCCAGAGATGACGTCTTGGTTGGAGGACTGCCAATACATTGAGCCGAGCGAGGACAAGTTTCCTCCGACGCAGAGGTCGATGTCAGCAGTCTGGTAGACGGTGATAGAGGTTTCGTTCCAAAGTTCGTTGGAGGGGACGGGGTCGGAAGAAATCCAGCCGTTAGCGGCGACTTGATAAACGGTTCCGTCGGCAGAGGAGATAATCTTGCCGTCGGAGGACTCGGAGACGGATTTAAGCATTTCTAGCTCTTCGGGCGTCTCGGAGATTTCGTCAGAACGTTCACCGACGGCACGGAACTCTAAATTACCACCCCAAATAGCAGAGGCAATAAGCACGCCGGCAATCAAAATAGCCGCCGCGTTTGCGGAGAGGAGAATTGTCATTCGGGTTTGTTTAAGCATCGCTGCCGCCGCGGCCATATTCCTCCTTTTAGTTTATTATACCATAAGTATAAAGCACGCGAAGGGGATTTTTGTTGAAAAATAACGGGAAATATAGTATAATTTTATTGTAAGCATTTCGACTTTGCACATTTACAGGAGGGTTATCATGGACAACAAAAGCGAAAAGAGCCGGAAAGGCACTTGCTTCGATGTCCCCTATCAGGGCGAGCCGGTTTATTATGGCCGTCTCAGACTGTCCGACTTTGATGATTGGGTTTTAAGCGAACTTCGCCTTGCGCACGGTTTTAGCGAAGGAAAGATTGGCCCGACGTCTTCGACTCAGGACGGAATAGTTCGCAAAGAAGCCATCATGGACAGACTTGACGAAGCGTTCCGTACGCGCGCTTCGGCCGAAAACTCGGAAAAGTATTTTAACGGATGGAGAGAGCAGTTCTCGGGACGCCTCGAGAACCCGGCGCTTGTCCGGAACTTTGAATACTTCGACATTCCCTCGAGCGACGCGATGATTCTCTTCTATATCTATGTCTGGGAAGGGAACATGTCTGGGGCGATGGACTTGCTCCAGAACGAAGCGCCGTATTTTGAGTACAAAAACCTTCGTGGAGAGTGGGCGGGGTTTTTCGGCTACGACGATTCTTGGCCGCGAATGAGCCACTTTGAGGCGATGAACATCAACGAGCGCATTAAGGCGAGAGAACTTGCGAACGCGCTTTGGTCGATTGCGCTCAAAGAAAAGAGACCGGTAGAAGTCACCTCGCTTGGAGCGGGAAATCTTCCGGAAAGGTTTTGGGGGCTTCCGGAGTGCCTCTATACCTGCTTCGATACGAGCCCCTTTACGCTGGAGCCGGACGACATTTTCCCCGTGACAAAAAACGACACTGGACGTGGGCACGTTTATGTCGATAAGGTCGCAAGAGAGTTTAACCATGAGCACATGCGTTATTTCCACGGCAACTTCTTCGACGCTGGAGACCATGAAGAGCTGATCGGAACGCAGGACATCGTAGTCATGCACGGGCTTTCGATGTATCTCACTGAAGAGCAGATGCTCGAAGCGCTCAAACTCGGGTATAGGTTACTTCGGCGGGGCGGAGTGATGTCGGTCGACTATCTTATTATGACCGCGTCGATGATGCGCGTCGGAGTTCAGGGGTGGCCGGTTTCTCCCGACAACATGCGCATTTTCAAGTGCGCCAGCGACGCCGACGAAGCCGCACGAAACGACCTCTCGAGTGCCCAGCACGCGTTACAGTGCCCGAGTTTTGACATCGAACACATCCACTTTACGGAGGTTGCTCCCTGGGGTATTCAGAGCGCTCGGGTGCTGTTCTCCAAGAAATAACCCTGTCGTTATCGTCAAGCCGCATAAATTTTATTCCCGCGAGCGACGACCTCGACAAGACCTCAAGTTTCGGCTTGAGGTTTTTTTATTGTTTGGTATAATTTAGTTAGCATAAGGAGGTTCATGCAACTAATTATCATTCTTCTCATAGCGGTTTCGATTTTAACGCTCCTATCTGGCGTTTCGGTGCTTCTCGGAGCGAGGCGCGGAGAACGTGTTTCGGCGTTTTTGTTTTTTCTAGCGACCTTCTTTGCGCTGGGTTGGGCGGTGTTTGTGGGGGCGTTCTTGGGGCTTAAATCTGACACTCCTCTTTCGACGGCGAAGACCATAATATATATATATTATATATGCGCACCACTGATGTGTTGGGCGTTGATGTCTTATGCGTGCCATGAGTTTAAGTTTGGAAAAATTTGCATGGGCGTGTTCGGGGCGGTTTGCTTGACTTTAATTTATTTTATTTTGACGCGCGGAGATTTGTTATATCGAGACATTAACCTCTCGGAAGTGACCGGAAACACGGTCAGTTTGCAACAAAATCTGTTTAATGTTATTTATGGTGCGTATCACTTTATAACAGTGCTACTTTATATGGTGGGGCTGGTGGTTGCGATAAGGAAAAATCGGAGCGACAACATAAAGAAAGCAAATTTGATGGTCCTAGTTGGGTTCGGGGTGACGGGAGCGATTGCACTACTGTTTAACTTTATACTGCCAGCGATGGGAAAATATGACACGATTTGGGTTGGGCCGCTGGCGATGAGCTTTGCGTGGGTGTTTCATTATTATGCCGTACTGAAATATAGGCTGCTAGATTTGGCGGGAGGGTGGTTAAAGGCGTTAAGTTATATCATCATCATGAGCTTAGCGGCGATAGTTTATCTTGCGATATTCTTTATTATATTTTTCAGTCTTTTTAGAGTGAGCAATCCGAGTATGGGGGTGATTATGTTAAATATAATAATGATTACGGTAGTCATTCTGTTATATCCGGTGCTCGGGGAAGTGGCGGGATATGTGCGAAGTTTGGTGGACGTGCATAGCGTGGATTTGGTTTATATCGTGAAGAAGTTGAGCGTGGTCGGAAAGGAATATATAAACTATCCGGAGCTGGTGGAGTTTTTGGCGGAGCATTTACATTATCAATATATCGGGATTATTGTGGACGGAAAGTTATATGGGTCGAAAGCGGTGAAGCTCGGGGCGGGAGAAGTGAAAAACTTGGAGAAGGCGAGGGCAAGGAGAGGGGTCTGGGTTGAGCTAGGCGGAGAACTAGAAAAAGCCGCGAAAACCGCGGGGATAGAAGGGGTAGCAGAGCTGAGAAACAGTAATAGTGAGACGGTAGGAAAGATTTTGTTCGGAAGACCGCTTGGGGGGATAAACTTTAATAGTAGAGATTTGAGCGAAGTAGAAACCGCCCTGACGTTAGTGGCGGTGGCGATAAGTACGGAAAAAGCGTATAAATAGTTGGTGGAGCGTGCGGGAATCAAACCCGCGACCTCGGCAATGCGAATGCCGCGCTCTATCAGCTGAGCTAACGCCCCAACAAAGCTATTATAGCACAGAATTTTTGGTTTAGGAAAAGTTAGAGAGTAAAAAAGAGGGTTGAGGGAGGATGGGGGGTAGAATATATATATATATATATATATATATATATATATATATATGGAATGGCAGAAGGGAGAGGCGGGGATAGGCGAGAGGATAGGACGCTGGGTTAGGCGGGGAGAGGGTGGGAGAGAGCGAGAGCTTTAACTTCGGAACGGATGGAGTTAAGTTCGTCGGAGGCGTTATCGAGGAGAGATTCGGAGCCGAGAGCGGCACAAATGTCAGCGACGCGTCGCATCCAATGTGCGATAGTTTTCATGTCGGCGACGCCAAGACCGCGAGTCGTGATGGCAGGAGTGCCGAGACGGACGCCAGACGGACGGAAGGCGGCGCCTTTGTCGGAAGGAATAGAGTTGGCGTTGAGGTTTAAGTTGACACGGTCAAGAGCCTTCTCGAAAAACTTACCGTCGAAACCAAAACTTGCTTTAACATTGACGAGAACAAGGTGATTTTCGGTGCCACCACCCTGAAGAACAAAACCTTCAGACATTAGTGCGTCGGCGAGAGCCTTGGCGTTTTTGACGATATTTTTAGCATAGGTCTTAAACTCGGGCTTTAGGGCTTCGCCAAAAGCGACGGCTTTGGCGGCGATAATGTGTTCGAGTGGACCGCCTTGAGTACCCGGGAAGACGGCGCGGTCGATAAGAATCGGAATGTTCTCTAAGGTGTGTTCGGGCTTTTTAAGCGGGGAGGCAATGTTGCCTTTGGAGAGAATAAGTCCGCCACGAGGGCCGCGGAGAGTTTTGTGGGTCGTGGTGGTCATAACATGGAAACCGTGGTCGAGAGGGTTCGGGTGGACGCCGCCAGCGATAAGACCGGCGACGTGCGCCATGTCCGCCATGAGGAGACATCCTTTGATTTTTTTAGCGATACGAGCAACACGGTCAAAGTCGGGGATTTTCATGAAAGCAGAATAGCCGACGAGAATGATTTTTGGCTGTTCTTCGAGGACGGCGCGCTCGAGTTCTTTATAGTCGATATCGCCGTTTTCGTCGACGCCATAGCCAACAAAATTGTAGATGTGGGCAGAGCGGGTGACGGGTGAGCCGTGAGTAAGGTGTCCACCAGCAGAGAGATCCATAGCAAGAATAGTGTCGCCTGGACGACACCATGCCCAATAAACCGCTTCGTTGGCGTTGGCGCCAGAGTGGGGCTGGGCATTAGCATGGTCGGCATGAAAAAGTTTGCAGGCACGAGAGATAGCAAGACGCTCGATGCGGTCGACATTGTCTTGACCGCCATAATAACGATAGTTTTTGAGCTTTTCTTCGGCGATTTTTTCTTCGGGCCAAAATTCGCCGTCTTTGCCGACACCCTCGAAACTTGGGTAACCCTCGGAATATTTGTTCGTGAGGACTGAGCCAGCAGCTTCGAGAACTGCACTAGAAACATAGTTTTCGCTAGGGATAAGTTCCAAACCTTCGCTTTGGCGAATTTTCTCTTTTTTAATGAGGCTAAAAACGGGGTCGGTGTGCATTTTATCCTTTCTTGGTGTATTTTATAAAATTAAATTTGATGCCATTATCTTCGCCAGAACCGAGTAGTTCCCTGTTGTAGGGCGAATGGTCAAAGGTCGGGAAAAAGACGTCGGCGTCGGGGTCAGAGGCGTCAACTTCGGTGAGATAAAGCGTGTTAGAAAAAGGTAAAAGCTGAACATAGACACTGGCGCCGCCGATAACGAAAACGGTTTCTTTGAGTGCGGAATATTTTTTGATAAAGGTGGGCAGGTCGGAGACAAGCTCCACGCCGTCCGGGAGAGAAACCGGAATGTCGGAGAGGACAAGGTTTTTGCGCCCAGGGAGAGGGCCCTTGAGGCTTTTCCAAGTGTTTAGGCCCATAAAAACAGTCGAGCCGAGCGTGGTCTTTTTGAAAAACTTGAGGTCGGAGGGAAGATGGAAACAGAGGTCGCCGTTTTTGCCGAGTTCGCCGTTTTTGCCGACACAAGCAATAAGAGAAAAACTCATGTTTACCTCGTGACCGGCATTTTTATAGTGCCGGAATGTTTATAGTTTTTTAGTTTAATGTCGAGCAGGTCTTTGGAGTTGTCGAACTTAAAGAAGTCTTTTATATCTGGGTTTATCCAGAGGGTCGGGGCAGAAAAGCCTTTGCGCGAGAGCTGATAGCGTATGCCTTCGACTTGGTTGGCGTAGATGTGGGCGTTGTTCATGATGTAGGTCATTTTTCCGGGAGCGAGGCCGGAAACTTGGGCGAGCAAATAACAAAGACAGGCATACTGCGACACGTTAAACGGAAGGCCGAGCGGGACGTCGTTGCTACGGGCGTTCACGAGGAGGTTAAGCTTTCCGCCAGAAACGTTCCACTGAGTGCACCAGACACAGCTCGGAAGGGCAGCGGTTTCGAGCCATTCGTTTTGCCAGAGAGACATAACCATACGGCGGTTGGCGGGGTCGGATTTAAGGGTTTCTATGAGGCTTTCTGTGAGACGATAACGATTAACAATCCAGCCGTAAGCCGTACCGATAGTGCCGACCGGAGACTCGGAGAGGCCTTTTTCTTTGTAGAGTTTTTTATAGTTTTTTCCGGCATAGATACCGTTTTCTGGGATTTCCCACTCATCCCAGATTTTTATGCCGCGGTCATGGAGCCAAGAGACTTTGTTAGACATGGCTTGATGAATCCAGAGGATTTCGAGGACGGCGGTTTTAAAGGCGACACGTTTAGTGGTCAAAATTGGGAACTCCGAGCCGAGGTCAAACTCGAGGACTTCGTGAGGGAGAGAATATGTCGTGGTTGGAACTTCGGTTTGGGCGAGGTGGGTCGGCATGTTGGAGTCTTTAAGCTGGGCTTTAAGCACATTCGGGTTAGTCGTGATAACTTCTCCGCTTTCTAGAATACGCGCCACAAGGCTCAGGTATTGTTCGTCGAACTTTGTCATCTTCCCTCCTTTTTTATTATTGTATCAAAATAAAGAGGCCGAGGCAATTATTTTGGTCGCATGAGTAAAAAAAATAAAGCCCTCCGAGGAGAGCTTTATTTGTAAAAAAGCTATCTTTAGACGTTGTCTTGGCAATAAACGCCGGATTCAAGCTGACCAAGTATTGTAAAATCGCGCAGGCCAGCAGAAGCTTTTGCTTGACCTTGCACGTCGCCACATTGAGCTTTCAAAACGATGTATACATTTGGTTGAGCATTTTGTACCATTTCGATCATTGTTTTGCTACTAACGACACCAGTCGCATTAGCTAGATTGCATTGACCAGAAGTGACGCCACAATCTACCACTTTCAGTATATACGTTTTTCCAGCACCGTCGGCGCCATCTTGGTTAATATATTTTTTCACATCTAAGGTCGCACCGGCGGCAGGTAATTTACCATTATTGTTCGTTATGTATCCAGTTATATTCGCCGCGAGAGCCGCATAGTCATTCCTTCTCTGCGTATCTCTCTGAGACCTTTGGAGGTTAGGAAGAGCGA
>CAZBLB010000011.1:0-18908 GCA_964492765.1 uncultured Candidatus Saccharibacteria bacterium | reverse complement strand
TTTATCAGTGCCTTTATCTTTTACCCGTACAGGCTACTACAACTACACCAGCGCCTACCTGTACTATCGTAGCGGCAACGGCTACTTCCGGTCGTCGTATGCCTATAATGCCGCGAGCGCAAGGTACTTGGCCTTCAACCGCTCGTACCTCAATCCCCGGAGCAACTACGGCAAGGGCAACGGCTTTTCCGTCCGCTGCGTAGCTCGGTAGCCCCTCGCTTTCCGCCCTTGTCCCCCCTTGCCGAGTCTTAGAAAAAATCTTTTTTGTTATTGCTTATAAAAACCATAATCATTAAGTTTTAGTACTCATTTTTTATGTCAAAAATGTCTCCAAAAATTTTCTCCTTCGCTCATGCTTGACAAGATTTTTCTCTTGACAAATAATTATAAGTCGAAGACACTTAACAACAAGTTGTTTCATGCTTCGACTTATAATTAAAAAATACAAAATGTGTTATAATATCTAAAAGTTTTTATTAATTTCAAAAAGATTTTATAGCACCGTTTTTTAGCATAAGCACAATGAAACCGCTTCCCCTTATCGCCCTCGCCCCCATGGAAGGCGTCACCGACGTCGTTTTCCGTCAAGTTGTCGCCGCGGCCGCCCGCCCCGACCTCTTTTTTACGGAGTTCACCAACGTCTCCTCCTTCGCCAGTGAAAAGGGAAGAGCAAACGCCCTCGAACGCCTAGAAATCGCCCCCTCCGACCCCCCTATTATTGCCCAAATCTGGGGCAAAAATCCCGACCATTTTTCGGAGCTTTCGTCCGCGCTCAAAAATCTCGGTTTTTCTGGTATAGACCTTAATTTCGGCTGTCCCGACCGCCACGTCAACCGTGCCGGTGGTGGTGCCGCCATGATAAAAACCCCTGACCTCGCCGTCGACTGCCTCCGGCGCGCAAAAGAGTCCAGCCAAGGCCTCCCCGTTTCCGTTAAAACCCGCCTCGGCTACTCCTCTCTTTCCGAATATCCCGCCTGGCTCTCGACTCTCCTCCGCGAGTCCCCCGCCATGCTAACCGTCCACCTCCGCACCAAAAAAGAAATGTCCAAAGTTCCCGCCCACTACGAAGTCATCAGCGATATTCTCCGCCTCCGTGCCGAGCTTGCTCCTCAGACCAAAATCCTCCTAAACGGCGACATAAAAAACCGAACCGAGGCCCTCATTCTTTCCCAAAAGTTCACCGAAGCCGACGGTTTTATGATTGGTCGCGGCGTTTTCGAGAACCCGTTTTGTTTCAAAGCCACCGAAGACGGCTCGCCCTATGTCCCGTCTAGGTCTGAACTCCTCGCCCTCCTAAACCTCCATCTCGACCTCTTCGATAAACACTCCGCGACCACCCCCCGTTCCTACGAGCCTCTTAAACATTACTTTAAGATTTATCTTCGCGATTTTCCCGGCGCCTCCGACCTCCGTGCTCGCCTCATGGACACCCACTCCACCAATGAGGCTCGCGCTATTCTCTCGTCCCTCTAACCTCGCCACATTCGTCGTCGTCCCTCTAACCCACTTCTCTCGTCATCTCCGGGCACTCCGCCACTCCACCCTTTACAAACCTCCGCTTTCTTGCTATAATTTATTCAGTTACCAAAGACAGCGACGGGGAGACCTTAATCATGTCGCCGAGGAATCTTTCTTTTAAGTTGGTAACGTGGTTTAACAATTCGCTAACCTAACTACCAAAGGAAAAACATGGCTATCTCAAAAGATAAAAAGAACACTTTGGTTGCTGATTTAACTGAACTTTTGTCGAACGCAAAAGCCACGGTCTATGCCCGCTATCAAGGCCTAACCGTTGCCGAGCTTCAAGAACTTCGCAAAGCCGCCCGCGAAGCTGGCGTAAAAATCAAGGTCGTTAAAAACCGCCTTGTCCGCGTTGCGATGAACGAAATCGCCGTTTACAAAGACACCGACACGACCGGTCTCACCGGCCAGTTGCTCTACGCCGTCTCAAGCGACGACGAAGTTGTCCCCGCAAAAGTCTTATTCAACTTTGCCAAGACTCACGAAGCCCTCGAGCTCATGGGCGGGTTCTCCGACCTCGGTGCTACTCTCAGTTCCGACGAAGTAAAAGCTCTCGCGGCTATGCCGTCCAAGAACGAGATGATTGCCCAGGTCGTCATGACCCTTCTCTCGCCAATAAACGACGTCGTTTCCGCTACGGCCGGCTCACTTCCCCAGATTGTTTCTGGCCTCGAACAAGCCAAGACAAATTAGCAACCTTTATCAACATTAACCCGAAAGAAAGGACGAAAGAGATTTTCTCTTTCAATTAACCACATGGCTGATATTAAAAAATTGGCTGAAGAACTCGTTAATCTAACCGTTCTCGAAGTCAACGAACTCAAAAACACCCTTAAAGACGAATATGGCATCGAGCCGGCTGCTGCCGCTGTTGCCGTCGCCGCTGCTCCTACCGAAGGTGCCGCTGCCGCCGATGAAGGCAAAACCGAATTTGACGTCGTCTTGAAAGAAGCTGGCGCTCAAAAAATCGCCGTCATCAAAGCCGTCAAAGAAGCTACTGGCCTTGGTCTTGGCGAAGCCAAAGCCATTGTCGATGGCGCTCCTGCCACCGTCAAAGAAAAAGTCAAAAAAGACGAAGCCGAAGCTCTCAAGAAAACTCTCGAAGAAGCTGGCGCTACCGTCGAACTCGCCTAAGTTCAGACCACCCTTCACTAAAATCGTTAGCGAATAAAACCTCAAAAAAGACTTCCCCCAGGAAGTCTTTTTTTATTTGACAAAACACGAAAAATAATTTATTCTACAAGATATAAAATATTATTATGTTTAATATTATTTTAGTCTGCGTAATTTCTTGCTATATCGACAACGAGCTAAAATTTGTCGTCGATAAAAATTTTTGTATGCCAAGCCTCAAAATGCAGCCTACGACAAAGAAAAAAGACTTTCAAAAACACCTCGAAAACTTGCTCAAAACCCCTATTGCTCTCGGAGACATTTTCTACATGGAGAGCGCTGAAAACCCTAACGAAATCTTCCTCTATTTCTTCGGAGCATTAAAAGACTCCAATCTAGCCAACAAAGAGTATCGCCTTGTAGATATAACCTCCCTCCGCGAACACAACTCTCCCGACCTTGTCGCCGGAGAAAAAGCCCTCGCTAAACTCGGATACGATTCTGCCGCCAACCAGCCGCGCCTTTAGTCTTTTTTACAACAATTTTCTTGTTCAATCTTAAATCTACGTGGAAAACTTCCGCGAAAGAATCATTGACATTGACGCGTCATAAGTGTACTATAATATTAGTATTATATCAAAATAGACAGGATGCGAGGTGATGTCTGAACTACCAGAAAAACAAATAAAGCGTTTGCGCAGCCTTATCCAAGAGGCCGAAACCAACCTTGCCGCCGCCAAAGAGCTTCTTAACTCCGTCCTCGGCGATGGCGATGCCATCACTGCTCCTCGCGACACTGTCGTCTCCGACCCCGACGGAAAGGTCATCGAAGGCGTTTTTGACGGCCAAATCATGCTCGGCCCCGACGGAAAAAACTACCCCGTCCCCGCCAACTACGCCTCAAAGTCCAAGCTCGTCGAAGGCGACCTCATGAAACTTACCATCACTCCCGAAGGAAAGTTCCTCTATAAACAAATCGGCCCCGTCGAAAGAAAAACTGTCATCGGCACTCTTATCCACCACGACGACAAATATTTTGTCGAAGTCGCCGGTCGCGAATACGAAATCCTCTACGCTTCCGTCACCTACTTCCGCCTCAAGGTCGGCTCTCAAGTCTCCGTCATCATCCCCGCCGACAACTCCGAAGCCACCTGGGCCGCCGTCGAAGCCGCGTTATAACCAAAAACGCCCTTCTTTTTATCTCTTTTTACCTCACACTAGATATATAATATATATTATATGTTAGCTTTATACCGAAAATATCGCCCCAAGTCTCTCGCCGATGTCGTCGGCCAAGACCAAGTTGTCGCCCCGCTCGCTTCTGCCATCAAGTCCGGCAAGATTTCCCACAGTTATCTTTTCACCGGCCCTCGCGGCACCGGTAAAACTTCCGTCGCCCGTATCCTTGCCCACGAAATCAACGGTTTTAAATACGAACTAGAAGATTCTTATCTCGACATCATCGAAATCGACGCCGCCAGCAACACTGGCGTCGATAACATCCGCGACCTCCGCGAAAAAGCCCTTATCGCCCCCTCAGAAGGGAACTATAAGGTCTATATTATCGACGAAGTCCACATGCTCAGCAAATCCGCCTTTAACGCTCTCCTAAAAACCCTCGAGGAACCTCCTAAACACGTCGTTTTCATTCTCGCCACCACCGACCTAGAAAAAGTCCCCATCACCATCATCTCCCGCTCCCAAGTCTATACCTTCCGTCTCGCCTCAAGCGACACTCTCCTACCCTATCTAAAAACTCTCTGCGAAAAAGAAAAAATCAACATCACAGACAATGCTCTAAAGGTTCTCATTTCTCGCGGCGGCGGTTCTTTCCGCGACACCCTCTCTCTCCTCGACCAAGTCTCCACCCTCTCGACCGACGACAAACCCCTCACCGAAGAACTCCTCGCCTCCGTCCTTGGTCTCCCGCTCGAGAAAAAGCTCACCGACCTCCTCACGGCTTATGTCTCTGGCGACTTTAACGCTATCGCTTCTCAGCTCAAAAATCTCCTAAACGAAGGGCTAAAGCCAGAATCCATCGCCACTTCCGCCCTAAACCGCATCTTCTCCTCTCCCACCCCTACCTTCCTTCCGCTCCTAAAATCCCTCCCCGCCGTCTCCGCTCCCTTCGCCGACGCCAAACTCCTCCTCGCCTTCACGGAAAATATTTCTCAAGTATCAAAATCAATTCATTTTCAGGCTGGCGAGCCGAATGTTCTTTCGTCGGAGGATCCGGAGCCACGGCGAGGACTAGCGCGAGACGCCCGTGACGACGGGACGGCTCGACGCGCCTCCGACAAAGAATCGTTCGGCGTTATAGCCCCTGAAAATGAATCGAGCTCAGGGCGTGAAGAAAACCGTTCTGAATTAGAAGATTCGGTTGCTAGACCAACCTCCCTTTCCCCTGCCCTCAAAACCCAACTCTCCAAATGCAAACTGACCGACGACGGCGAGATGATTCATATTTACCCTTCCGCCAAAATCACCAAACTCATCTTAGAAAAACCAGCCAACGCCTCCGCCCTCCGCGACTTCTTCACTAAAAGCTATTTTATCCATGACGTCGGCGACGTCGCATCCGATCCCTCCCTTTCCAAAATTTCTGATATAATGGGAAAGAACATTCAGGAGGTAAACGAAAATGGAGCCATCCCATTCTAACTTCGACTCACCCGGTCGCGTCCCGCCCCAAGATTTAACCGCCGAAAAATCTCTGCTCGGCGCGTTACTTCTTTCTGACGCCGTTTTTCCTGATATTTTAGAAGTTTTAAAATACAAAGACTTTTACGACGAACGCCACGCAAAGATTTTTCATGCCATGACCGCCCTCTACCAGCATCACCGACCCATCGACCTCCTCACCGTCACCGCCGAACTTCGTGCCGAAAAAGCCCTCCGTTCCGTTGGTGGCGCCGCCTATCTCACTGACCTCTCAAATTTCGTTCCGACCGCTACCCATGCCAAGGCTTACGCCGAACTGGTCGAAAAATGCGCCATCCGTCGCCGCCTCATCACTGCCGGCACTAACATCGCCGAACGTGCCTATGAAGAATCCGCCGAAATTGGCGACCTCCTCGGCGCCGCCGAAAAAGACCTCTTCGAGGTTTCCGACAAAACCACCAAAACCGAATATGTCGCTCTCGAGTCGCTCCTTGCCGACGCCTTCGACCGCATGGAAGAGCTCCACCGAAACAAAGGCGCGCTCCGCGGCCTTAAAACCGGCTTTCGTGACCTCGACAAAAAAACCGCTGGCTTTCAAAAGGGCGATTTAATCATCATCGGCGCCCGCCCCGCCATGGGCAAAACCACTTTTGCCGAAAACCTCGCCTATAATGCCGCCACCATCAACAATCGCGGTGTCCTTTTCTTCTCTATGGAGATGGCAAACGCCGAAATCGTCGACCGTATGATTTCCGACGTCTCCGGCGTTGACAACTGGAAAATCCGCACCGGCAACGTCTCCGACGAAGATTTTGGCAAAATCGGCGACGCCCTCGGCGAAATGGACTCCGTCCCACTCTATCTCGACGACTCCTCCTCGATGACTATTTTAGAGCTCAGAAACAAAGCCCGCCGCGCCGCCCACGACCATGACATCGGCATGATTATCGTCGACTATCTCCAGCTTCTCCAAGGCACCGATCGCTACGCCGGCAACCGCGTCCAAGAGGTTACAGAAATTTCCCGCGGCCTTAAACAGCTCGCCCGCGAGCTAGAAATCCCCGTCATCGCCCTTGCTCAGCTTTCTCGTTCCGTCACCGGCCGCGACGACCCTCGCCCGGTTCTCTCCGACCTCCGCGAGTCCGGCTCCATCGAGCAGGACGCCGACATGGTCATGTTCCTCCACCGCCCCGACTACTACGTCCAAAACAAAGACGATTTTGTCCCCACCAACATCACCGAGCTCATCATCGCCAAACACCGCCACGGCCCCGTCGGGAAAATCGAGTTATACTTTCACCCCGAACTACTACGTTTTATGTCTCTTGACAAAGACCACTCCGACGAATAAGCCGTCGACTTAAACTCAGCACTTTGTTATAATAACCATATGCCTAAGCTTATTATTTCTCGTCTCTTCCTCTATCGTTATCGCTTTATCATCGGCTATATTCTCCTCGGGCTCGCTTTTGTTGCCCTCGTTTTTCTGCTCCCGCTCCTCGCCCCCTCTGGGCTCTCCGAAGCCGAACGTTCCTCCGCCGTCGCCAGCTACAGCCTCCACTTTTCTTCCATCACCTCTGGCGACCTTGTTGACCTCCCCTATCATATTCTCCAAAAACTCTCTATTCTTTTCTTCGGCTTTTCCGCCTACTCGATTAAACTCCCTTCTATTCTTCTCGGCCTCATCCTCGGTTTCCTCCTAATTCTGCTCCTTAACCGTTGGTTTAAGTCCAACGTCGCCCTTCTTGCCTCCGTTCTTACCGTCCTTTCCACTCCTTTTCTTTATCTCGCCGGCTCCGGCACTCCTCTCATCATGCTCGTTTTCTGGCCCACCCTCCTCCTCTGGCTTGGTTCCCGCATCCAAGGAGAAAAGTCTCCCCGCCCGCTCTTCACGGCTCTCTTTGCGCTCGCGCTACTGATGTCTATTTACACTCCCCATTTAATCTACCTCGTCGCCTTTATTATCGTCTTCGCCATCATAAACCCCCATCTTCGCTTCACTATAAAATCCCTACCCAAAATCCCGCTTGCTATCGTTTGTCTTATTCTTGTCGCCGGTATTGGTATTTGGGTGACGAACATTATTAGTAGCAGTAGTGTGGCGTTATCGTTGTTCTTCGCGCGCGATTTTTCCGTTTCGAGTTTCCTCCAAAACATCGCCGACGGCTTCGCTCCGTTTTTCTCCTGGATTAAACCTCTCGAGGGCGTTTACCTCTCCCCAATGATTGGCCTAGCCAACGTCGTCCTCGCCGTCGCCGGGCTTCTCTCGACCAGAAAAGGTTTCTTCGCCTCAAGAAACGCTATCGCCTCCTGTTTCATCGTTTTCTCCGTCGTCCTCGCCGGGCTCGTCCCCGACTCCGCCCTTTTAATCCTCCTGCCGATGTCCATCTTGACCGCCCATGGTTTGCGCTATCTTTTAGAAAAGTGGTACGGTCTGTTCCCAGAAAATCCCTATGCGCGTATTTTTGCCATTTTTCCGCTCAGTCTCCTCCTTGCGCTCATGATTATCCCAAGTCTGACACATTATATATATGGTTATAGATACACGCCCGCCGTCGCCAACAGTTTTTCTACCGATTTGTCGCTCGTCAAAGAAAACTTAGACAAGGCCTATCTCTATCTAGACGAGGACACGCTTGACGATAAGTTTTACACGGTTTACGAAGACAGAACGCACAAAATCAAAGTCGTTCACGACTTAGACTTCGTCAAAACCAGCGACAAACTAGACATCGCCACGATAGAAAAAAAAGAGCTGACGCTCCCCGAAGGATACAGCTTAAAAGAAATTATCACCTCCTCAAAATCTGACAATTCTGATAGAATATACATATATTCCTTCAAAACTAACTAACGGGAGAACATCATGGGTCAAGCTATGGACCAAATGAAAATGCTAAACCAGCTCCGCAAGGCTCAAAAAGACCTCAAAAACGAAATTGTCGAAGTCGAAGCTGGCGATGGCGCCGTCGTTGTCCAAATCAACGGCGAGCTTAAAATCAAAAAAGTCACCATCGACCCCGAACGCGTTGACCTCGACAACATCCACGAGCTCGAGCGCTGGATCGAAAACTGCCTTCGCGATGGCTACGCCAAGGCTCAAGAAATCGCTGCCGACCGCATGAAACCTCTCATGGGCGCTCTAGGCGGCGGGCTCGGCCTCTAAAAAAATCCCACCTCACACACACTTTTTCAAGTTCCCGCCGGAACACTAAAACTATGCTTCCAAAAGCCCTCACAGATGTCATTAACGCGCTCAGCGCCCTCCCAGGCGTCGGTTCTCGCACCGCCGAACGCTACGCCTACTTTCTTTTTCGCGCCAACCCAAAGCTTTCCGAAACTCTCTCCGCCACTCTCTCCTCTCTTCATTCTGGCGTAAAGTCCTGCCCTAAAACCTTTGCTCTTATCGACTCCGACGCCGACTTTTCCGAATTTTATTCCGACCCCTCCCGCGACAAAACTTCCATCCTCGTCGTCGAAGAACCTCTCGACATCTACGCCATCGAACAAACCAAAGCCTACCGCGGCACTTATCATGTCCTCGGTGGCGCCATCTCCCCCATCGACGGCATCACCCCCCAAGAACTCCACATCAAAGAACTCCTCTCTCGCATCCCTGACGATTCCGTTAAAGAGGTCATTATCGCTACCAATCCTTCCGTCGAAGGCGAATCTACTGCCCTCTTTCTCCAACGCGTCCTCTCCGAACGTTTCCCCGAGCTAAAAATCACCCGCCTTGCTCGCGGTCTCCCTCTCGGCGTCGACCTCTCCTACGCTGACCAAATCACCCTTTCCGCCGCCCTCGAAAACCGCACCAAACTTTAGGCTAAAAAACTCTTAACGCGCCGTTTTTTATATGATAATATGTAGAAATCGGTGGGAGTTCTTTAAGAAAGGAGGTGACAATACTTGGTGATTCCACTGTGTCTGCCAGAGTGCATCGCACCCACGGCCAGCAACTATCGTTTTACGAGCGAATACCTTTCCTCGATACCTTTTTACAGCGTTTCTCTCGCACTAAAAAGACTTTCTGTCATTCGCCCGCAGCACGCTACTTACATCAGTGCGCACACTAAAAAGAAAACCCAAGTATCGTCCGGCTTCGTCTAGTACAGAAACCCCAGAGCAATAGGCATGTCCTCCGTAAACAGTAAGTGCATCCTTCTTCTCCTTATTCTCAACGACAAGCTTCTGTGGACCTCCTGATTTTCCGCTTCGGCGGCGTGATGGTCTTCCTCGTGCAGTTTCAGCCGTCCCGCCCCGGAGCGGTTTCCCCTCGCAAAAGCGAGGGGATTTTTCATTTCCGCCCAACGCCACCCTGTCTCTATTCTTCAACCATCACCCCAACGCCCCACCGTCACTATCACCTCCCCAACACTCCACTATCACTATTGCCCTACCCCCGCCACATCCCCTCGCTGCTACTTTACTCCCCCAGCTTCAACTGCTCCCGCTCGGGCAACACCTCCACGTCTTTCATCTCTTTTTCTATCCGCCTACTCTGTCGCTTCGCATCCTCTATCTTGTTTGCGCTCTCCGTCAACTTCTTCTGCACCCCCTCAAGCAAATCTCCGAACTTTCCAAACTGTGCCTTCACTCCGCCAAGCAACTTCCACACTTCCGCACTCCTTTTTTCTATCGCTACGCTTCTATACCCCATAAGTAGCCCATTTAATATCACTGGCAACGTCGCCGGACTCACCAAACTAATCTTATATTTCTCTCTAATCTCTTCCGAAAGCCCCGCAATCCTCAATATCTCCGCATATAAGCTCTCCGTCGGCACAAACATCATCGCAAACTCCGTCGTCTTCGGCACCTCGATATATTTATCATGTATCTTTTTCGCCTGGTCCATCACGTCCCGTCTCAACGCCTTCCTCAGCTTCTCGACCTCCTCCTTATCGCCCTTATCATACGCTGCAATCAACCGACTATAATTTTCTACCGGAAACTTCGAGTCAATCGGAAGCAACACCTCCGTCTCTTTTCCAGGCATCCTCACCGCATATTCCACCCTGTCCTGGCTCCCCTTCTTTATTAGCGTGTTCACGAGATACTGTCCCGGCGTCAAAATATCTTCTATTATCGCCCCAAGTTGCACCTCACCATAAATCCCCCGTGTCTTTACCCCTTCCATCACCTTTTTCAAATCCCCCACACCCGTCGCGAGATTTTTCATCTCCCCTAACCCCTGATGCACTTCTTTCAGTTGTCCCGAAATCGTCTTAAAACTCTCCGAAAACCGCCGTTCGACCGACGCCTGGAGTTTTTCGTCCACCGTCTCGCGCATCTTTTCCAGCTTCTTCTCGTTCGACTCCTGAATGTTCGAAAGCTTCGCGTCCACCGTCTCGCGCATCTGCCCAAGTTTTTTCTCGTTTGACTCCTGAAGATTTTTCAGATTCTCATTCAGCTCCCGCCTGTTCTTCCCAAATTCATCCGAAAGCTCCTTTCTACTCCTCCCAAATTCGTTCGAAAGCGCCGGCGTAAGCGCGTCGATTTTTTTGCCCAAAATCTCTATTTCTGTCTCTGTTTTTATCAGTTTTTCTGTCAACTCCTTGTCCTCTTTTTTCGGAACTTTCCTCCGCGCTTCAAAATATATAAAAAGCCCCACCGTCAATACTGAATTTAATATAATCAGAACAATCATAACCGTTTCCATTCCCATATTATATCACGATTTTTATGATACAATATCTGTATGTATCATTCCTTCATAGATTTTCTCAAAGGAAAACAAACTTTCTGCATCATCCAAGCCGAAAATCCCGACGGCGACTCTCTTGGCTCCGCTCTCGCCCTCGACTATCTCATTTCCGCTTTTAATCCTTCCGCCGAAATCTCTCTCTACTGCCCCGTCGACATTCCTAAATACCTCCGCTACTATCCCGACTGGTCTCGCGTCTCTAGCGACTTCTCTTGGCGCGCCGACGGCTATATTATT
The DNA here is from genome assembly GCA_964492765.1 of uncultured Candidatus Saccharibacteria bacterium. GTDB lineage: Bacteria > Patescibacteriota > Saccharimonadia > Saccharimonadales > Saccharimonadaceae > Nanosyncoccus. The sequence goes on along the minus strand of CAZBLB010000011.1, from coordinate 7,669 downwards.
GTCGACACCGCCGCCGAAGTCCTCCTCACTAAACTTCTCGACGACCCCGCCATAAAAAACAAGCTTTACACCTCCCCCGTCTTTGTCCTCGACCACCACGAAACCGAAGACGACCTTAATTTTCCCCACGAAAAACTCATCGAACCTCTCCCTGCCTGTTGCAATTTAATCTACAAAATCGCCACCTCCGAAAACCTCGAAATTTCCCCCGAAACCGCTGAGTCTTTAATCTACGGCGTCCTTTCCGACACCCTCGGCCTCACCTCCGCCTCCGCCTCGAGCGAAACTTTCCGCGTCGTCGCCGACCTTCTCGACAAAACAGAAAAGTCCATCTCCGACCTCGAAGAAGCTCGCCGCGAGTTCATGAAAAAGTCCCCCCGTATTCTCAACTACAAAGCCGACCTCATCAAACGCGTCGAATATTCTCTCGACGGCGTCCTTGCCACCGTCCACATTCCCTGGGACGACATCCGCGAGTTCTCCGACGAATATAACCCTAACGTCCTCATTTTAGAAGAGCTTCGCCTCGTCGAAGGCGTAAAAGTCGCCGTCGCCATTAAAACTTACCCCGACGGCAAAGTCACCGGCAAAATCCGCTCCTCCCTCCCCGTCGCCGACAAAATCGCCGGCTTCTTCGGTGGTGGCGGCCACCCTTACGCCGCCGGTTTCCGCACCTACGACACAACTTACGAAGACGTCCTCCGCGACCTCGTTTCTATCACCCCTCGCCTCCTTGCTGACGCCGAATTCCTTAACGCCCCAAAGGAGTCTTTCTAATGTCCCTTCGTCTTTTCAATACCGCCTCTCGCTCCCTCGAAACTTTCTCGCCCAAAGACCCCTCGCGCGTCACGATTTACACCTGCGGCCCCACCGTCTATTCCGCCCCCCACCTCGGCAACTTCTCTGCCTATCTTTACTGGGATCTCCTCCTCCGCACCCTCCTCGCCAACCACTATACCCCCTATCGCGTGCTTAATCTCACCGACGTCGGCCATCTCACTTCCGACGCCGACTCCGGCGAGGACAAGCTCGAAAAAGGTGCACGCAAAGAAGGGAAGACCGTCTGGGAAATTGCCGACCACTACATCTCCCTGTTTAGGCACGATTTTGCCCGCCTCCGCCTCCTCGAGCCCACTCATTGGGCGCGCGCGACCGACTATATAAACGAATCAAAGGCTCTCGTCGAGGCCCTTATCGCTAACGGCTACACTTACGAAACCGAAGACGGTCTCTATTTTGACACTTCTCGTTTCCCGGCATACCCAGATTTTGCTCGCCTCGACCTTAAAAACCTCAAGGCCGGTGCCCGTGTCGAGTTTTCCTCCGCCAAAAAACACCCCTCCGACTTTGCCATCTGGAAGTTCATCAAAGCCGGCGAAACCCACGCCATGCGCTGGGATTTCCTCGGTCGCCCAGGCTACCCAGGTTGGCACCTCGAATGTTCCACAATTATTCACACCCTCCTCGGCGAACCTATCGACATTCACACCGGCGGCATCGACCACATCCCCGTCCACCACACCAACGAAATCGCCCAAACCTTCGGCGCCTTTAAAAAACCTCTCGCTCATTTCTGGCTTCACTGCAATTTCCTAACAATAGACGGTCAAAAAATCTCCAAATCCCTCGGAAACACCATCACTCTTAACGACCTCGAGGCTAAAGGCTTCTCCCCTTTCGACTTCAAGCTCTGGCTCTATCAAGGCCACTACCGAAGCGAGCGCAATTTCACTTTTTCCGACCTCTCCGCCGCCAAAGCCCGCCGGCTCGTCTGGCGCAACAAAGCCGCCCTCGCTCTCCAAAAGTCCAAAATTTTGAGCGCGGACAAAACTTCCGAAACTTCCCCTAAAAATCCCGCTCATTCTTCGCTTCTTACCCCTGTTATTGACGCCCTAAACGACGACCTAAACTCTCCTGCCGCCTTTGCTTATCTCGATTCCGTTCTCGACTCGCTCACGCTAGACGACTTCCATGCCCTCGAAGACCTCTTTGCCCTCGACCTCATCCCCAAAGACAAGTCCCTCGAGCTTGCTCCCCTCATAGAAAGGCGCAACCTCGCCCGCCAGAAAAAAGATTTTGCCACCGCCGACGCCCTCCGCGACGACCTCGCTCATCAGGGTTTCTCCCTCCTCGACTCCGACCAGGGCACTTTCTGGCAACTCCTCTCATAAATATGTTGCTGATATCAGCACTAGATTACTGCCCGTGCTTTTTGCACATAGTCCATGCCTATGCTAAAATGACAGTAACACAAGTATCGCAAAACATAACAGGAATATTTACAAAAATAAAAATTATGATAAAATAGTAATAGGAGAAGCGGATATGAAAAGCGATTATAAGAAAATAACCCAGATGATAAACTATCTGATTCGCAAAGACGAGCGAGCAGCTAGTATTCATGAGCTTAAAATTATTAAGCTTGTTTGGGCTGCTGACCGTTATCATATTCGCAAATATGCTAGAACTGTATCTGAAGACCGTTATGTTGCTATGAAAAACGGCCCCGTAGGATCATTAACAAAAGACGTTGCTGAGTTTAGTGATAATGAATATAGCAAAGTAGAGCCAACCGACTTTGAGTATATTGGCTCTTATATTCGCTTTGAGAAAACAAATGAGAATGGTGTTCTCAGCTCGGTAAACGATGTGGACTACGACGAACTATCTGAAACCGACAAGGAAGCTCTTGATTTTGCTTGGGATACCTTCGGTAGATATGATTGGAGAACATTGGTAGAAATTACCCATAAATACCCTGAATGGAAAAAGCACCAAGCGGCGCTTGAATCTGGCGCTACAAAACGCGAAGATATTAATCTAATTGATTTTTTTGAAAACATCGAGGACAAGAACGACCCATTTAGAGTAACGAATGAATTCTTGGCTGGCTCCAAGGAGATGTATTTGGAGTACAGATAAAGCCATGGACATCAATGAGATTTGTAAAGTTGGCCAATGGCTGAAGTTTAAAGCAGGAACTTGTTTTGGCGAAGATAAAGACCATCTTGGCCTTTTTGTTGCGATTAGCGATGATTTGGCTGTATGTATCGCCGTCAATGCAACAAGTAGAGTTGATAACGTCAAAGACTTTGCTAATAAACGCCGTATTAACTCTGAAGAAACTATAATTGTAATCAAGCCAGACGCACCGGAAGCTTCATTTCACTTTGGTCATGAGACAGCTTTTGATTGCAACAGACCTTCGATCGTAAAAAACGAGGAATTGGCGGACTGGGTAGCAAATCAAAAAATTGAACCCGTCGACTACAACATCAAGGTAAACGAGGAATTGCTCAAAAGGATTAAGGAAGGAATTTTAAAAAGCCCACTTGTGTCAAAAAAGCATAAAAACCTTATAAAACCAAACTAAAATTAATAAGCCCCCAGCTATGCACCCAAGCCCTACAGCTACGATCCTACAAAGGGCCTCGGTCACGGACCGGGGAAAAGAAAGAAATAAGCCATCAGACCGCCCCCTCGCCGTAGAGGGGGATTTTTACTGCAATATCTTCTCGACGGCTCTCCTTATCAAGCCATCAAAATCAATCTTCTCACTCGGATCACTTATAAACACCAAAGCATTATCCTCAAAAAACGTAAGAAAATTCGGATTTTCATGACTAAGAACTCTAGCTACAGATACTCCAAGTTTTGCAGAATCTTCCCGCAATCTACGCCTATCAGCACAAGTCTTTCGCTCCCCGCACAAATCATATCCAGGAGACGACAACGAATCGTCAGTGACAACAGGGCGTTCGCTCGATATTGCAATATCTCTCAAAGCTGTCTTTATTGCGTTCAGATCTTTGAGCCTCACTTTACGAGACGTTTTAAGCGACAGTTGCTCAAGCGCTACCCTAATTTCTTCATCAGTAAACCTACGACTCTTTGTGATTATATCGACAAATCTATCAACTAAATCAGAATCTTTAGCACTAATCGCCATCTTCGCAACATTACCGCTAACATCAAAAACCGTCATATAATCATTACGATAAGACTTCTCAGAAAACAAAATCTCGGTCTCAAACTTAGAATAAATCAGATACAAAAACAAATGCGCATAGTTGGCATAGGGAGACGTCGCATAAAAAACTGCTTTTGTCATAATTCAAATATATCACAACCACGCTCGTTTGACAATAAACCATTCTGTGATATAATATACCCATTCTTTTTCGGGGGTGCACCTTATGCTACTGTTTGGGATTCTTTCCGCCATCTCCAGCGCCGTCTTGATTATTTCTAATCTCGCCGCCGGAAAAATCTGGAGTCTCTTTGGTTGGCCAGCCGACGGCGGCCTTATCATCTTTCCGCTCACCTACATCATCGGCGACCTCATCGTCTCCCTCTACGGCGAGAAAAAAGCCAACGTCGTCGTTGTCACGAGCATGTCGCTCGCCGGGCTCATGGCGCTCGTCATGTCCATCACCACAAACTTCCTCCCGCCCTACCCCGGCTGGGACGACCAAGCCGCCTTCGCCACCGTTTTCTCCAGCGCCTCACGCATCACCATCGCCAGTCTCACCGGCTATCTCCTGTCTAATCTCCTCAACAACCACGTTTTCGAGAAAATCCACACCGGCTTCATCGGCAAAGCACTCGGCTCTTCCGCCGTCTCGCGTGTCGTCGACAATCTCGTCTTCGAAACCATCGCTTTCCTCGGCGTCCTTCCGCTCAAAGACTTCTTTCTCCAAGCCCTCTTTGGCTATCTCGCCGGCATGTTTCTCGAAACTCTCCTAAGCCCCGTCTCGAACCGCCTCTATCGTTGGCTCAAAAAGTTTCCCCTCACCACCTCCGCCTAACCGCGGAGGTTTTTACATCCATCCCAACCGCACACCCATTTCTGCCACCAAACCACAAAGTTTTTTATCGCTTTACAAACCTCGCAAATATTTTTATTTTATAAAATATCTTCATAACTCGTCAAATTAGCTTTGTCTAAAAAATATGATATAATATTTATATATTATGACACAATCCGCCCGCCTTTCTTTCGACGTTCTAAAAACCGTTCCGAACAGTCTCGGTCGCGCCGGCGTTATCCATACCGCCCACGGCGACATCAACACCCCTGCGTTCATGGCGGTCGGCACTACTGGCGCCGTTCGTTTCCTCGATATGAACTCTCTCCACGCCACCGGAGCAGAAGCCATGCTCTCCAACGGTTATCATCTCCGCACCAAAGCCAACCTTATCGCGAAAAACGGCGGCCTCGCCGCCTACTCTGGCTGGCATGGTCCCACCTTGACCGACTCTGGCGGTTTCCAAGTCATGTCTCTCGGAAGCGGACTCGGCAAGGTCGTCTCCATGGAACGCCACATCGAAAACACCCAGAAAAAAGACCGCCTCGCCCTCGTCTCTGACCGTGGCGTAGATTTTACTGACCCCTTCACTGGTCTGCGCGATTTTATCGGCCCCGAAGAGTCCATGGAAATCCAGTGCAAAATCGGCGCCGACATCCACATGGCGTTCGACGAACTCACTTCTCTCGCCGACGACTATGACTATAATGTTCGCGCCATGCTTCGCACCGAACGTTGGGCGGCTCGTTCGCTCGAACGTCACATCGCGCTCGCCGACTCTCTCGGCTATCACCAAAACCTCTACGGTGTCCTCCAAGGCGGTCGCTGGCAAGACCTCAGACGCCACACCGCTCAAGTTCTCGGCTCCATGGATTTCGACGGCTACGGCCTCGGTGGCGCCTTCCTAAAAGAAGACCTCGGCGACATCCTCACCTGGTGCAACGAAGAACTCCCATTTCTAAAACCTCGTCATCTCCTCGGCCTCTCTCGTCCCGACGACATCTTTATCGGCGTCGAGCACGGCGCCGATACCTTCGACTGCGTTGCTCCTACCCGCGAAGCTCGCCACGGCCGTATCTATACTCTTGACGGAGAAATCTACCTCCGCAAGTTCAAAGACTCTCCCGCTCCGCTCGATTTTGGTTGCGACTGCGCCACCTGTCTCGCCGGCTACACCCGAAGTTCTCTCCGCGCCCTCTGGAAATCCGAAAACCCCGCAGAAAAACGCCTCTATTATCGCCTCGCCTCCATCCACAACCTCCGTTTTATCGTTCGTCTTCTCCAAAACATCCGTAGTTCTATCCTGACCCGCACTTTTGCTGACTATAAAAAAGACTTCCTCACTCGTTATTATGGCGCCGACGAAGTTTCGCGTCGTCATCTTCTCGAAAAATAGCCCCCAAACTATCTTGAAATCCTCACTTATTTCAAAGACGCCACCCCGAAACTTAAACCTAGCCAAATAATCCCGCCCATGTTAAAATTATTACGAAAGGATATTTTGATGTCTAAAACAATCGTCGAAGTAGAAACAAAAACCTTCATTCGCTTTTGGCTCGTCCTCTTGGGCTTCGCCGCTGTCGGTCTTTTTATTTTTAAATCTCGCGAGGCTCTTGCTATCGTCGGCGTCTCCGCTATTCTTGCCATCGCCATCCATCCCCTCGCCATAAAGCTCGATAAACTCATCGGTCGCCAAACTAAGTCCAAACTCCCCTCCGTCGTCGCTTACCTTATCGTTCTTCTTGTTCTTTCCGCCATCGTTATCGCTATTGGCCCCCTTATCGTCAACGAATTTGCCCGCTTCGTCTCGACCGTCCCCGCGATGGTCGCCTCCGCCGACCTCTCCAAAATTAACGCCCTCGGCGACTCTATCGGCGTTTCTAATCTCTCCGGCGAGCTCGTTTCTTCCCTAGAAAATCTTTCCAAAAACATCCTCAGTACTTTCGGCTCCTCCGTCGTCACTGGCGTTGGTGCTGTCGTCGGCGTCTTAGGCAAAATCGTCGTCATCATCATTATGACCCTGTTCTTCCTGCTCGAAGGCCCCGACATCGCCAACGAACTCTGGACAAAACTCGGCGCCAGAAAGTCTACCTCCGACGCCACCGACCGCGACACCAAAATGCTCACCGAGATGCGCCTCATAAGCTACAAAATGGCGCGCGCCTTCTCCACCTTTGTCGACAAAAAAGTCGTCGTCGCCATTATCGACGGCATGGTCACCATTTTATCCATATCTATTCTATCTCTCATCTTTAGAGTCGAAACGCCGTTGGCACTGCCTATGGGCGTCATCACCATGTTTTTCTGCCTTATTCCTATGTTCGGGCAGGGAATTGGCGGAGCTATCGTCTTTCTTTTGCTCATTTTCAACAATCCGGTCATGGCGGTCATCTGGGGCATCTTTTATCTCATTTACGCCATTATAGAATCCAACGTCTTTGAGCCAAAAATCCAAGGCGACGCGCTTAATCTAAAACCAGTCGTCGTTCTAATTGCCATCACAATTGGCACGTCCTTGCTCGGCTTGTTTGGCACTATCATCGCCATCCCTATCACCGGTTGTATTAAAATCCTCATTGACGAATACCCCACCCTCCGCAAAATCTCCAAAGGAACCGCTTGAAAAAGCACAAAATAAAGTCGCAGTAAAACAAAAACCCGAGGCTGAAAACCTCGGGTTCGTCTATCAAGTCAAACTTGAAATCCAAAAAGCCAAAATCAAAACCCGATTGAGTCGAGACGCAAGGCTACGCTATTTTCCTCGTCGAACGGCTTTTTCATTATCTCAAAAGCCTTTCTAACTTTAGATTCATCTTCTTCCGGACTGGCTTCGGCAGTAAAGCGACAAATTCCAAAGTCAT
>CAZBLB010000010.1:12752-24497 GCA_964492765.1 uncultured Candidatus Saccharibacteria bacterium | reverse complement strand
CCAGCAAAACCAGCAAAAATTTCCTCATCACTCTCACTATCTTGCCACTCCTTGTCGAAGTTGTCATGCTCATGGTTAATGGCAGTCTCGGCACCTCTATCGCCATCCTCGGTGCTTTCGGTCTCATTCGCTTCCGTTCCATCGCCGGCAACTCCAAAGAAATCTCCTCGGTCTTTTTCGCGATGGCCGTCGGTCTCGCTCTCGGTATGGGGCATATTCTCTTCGCTGCTGTCATCACCGCTCTCACTATCGCCGTTATTATCGTTCTCTCCAAAACTAACATTTTCAACCTCGCTGCCCAACCCCAAACTCTAGAAATCACCATCCCCGAAGACCTCGACTATACCACTGCTTTTGATGATGTTTTCAAAAAATACACCTCCTCGGCAACTCTTATCCGTAGCAAAACTACCAACATGGGCAGTCTCTACCAGCTCACTTACGACGTTTGCCTTAAAAAATCCACCAACGAAAAAGCATTTCTCGACGCCATCCGCGTCAAAAACGCCAACTTAAAAGTCCTTCTTTCTCACGTCTCAAAAGAGGCGCTCATCTAGCCTGTCTTTTTCCGCATAAAACTAAAAGGAGCTTATCTTGACTAAAACATCAAATCTTTCAAAACTTAAAAAATTTCTCCCAACCATCTTGCTCATCGCCGTCCCAGCCATCGTTATTATTCTTGCTCTAATTTTCTGGAACAAACCAAGCGAACAGTCTTACGGCGACAATATCGCCGAAATAGATTGGTCGAACGCTACAGAAACCACCCTTAACTTAGAAAAAACTACCAAAATCACCTCCCCAGGAGTTTATAGATTGACCGGAGAAATTTCCAACGGCTATCTAGAAATCAACACCTCCGGCGCCGTTAAACTTATCCTCGCCGGTGTCAACATCGCAAATTCCACCGGCCCCGCCATCTATGTCGCCGAAGCCAAATCCCTTACCGTCTCAACCGAAGAGGGAACTACTAACACTCTCACCGACGCCTCTACTTATCAAAGCTGGGACGAAGATGTTTGTGGTGTGCTCTTTTCTCACGATGACCTCATTCTCGAAGGTTCGGGTACTCTAATCGTTAACGGCAATTTTGAAGACGGCATCGTCGGCAAAGACGACCTCAAAGTCTCCTCCGGCACTATTATTATCAACTCCAAAGACGACGGGCTTCGCGGACGCGACTCGGTTTATATCGCCGGCGGAAACCTCACCATTAACTCTGGTGGCGACGCCATAAAATCCAACAACACCGAAGAAAAAGGTTATATTCTCATCGACGACGGCGCTCTTTCGCTCTCTGCCGACGATGACGGCGTTCATGCCGAATCGCTCTTAGAAATCAACGGTGGCACTATCGACGTTAAAAAATCTTACGAAGGTCTCGAAGCCGCCAAAATCTCCATTAACGGCGGAACGATAAAAGTCGTCTCAAGCGACGACGGTTTGAACGCTGCCGGTGGTAACGACTCCTCCTCCCCAAACGTCATGAACTATCGCACTCAATCCGGAGATTATTCCATCACTATTAACGGCGGAGAAATTTATGTCAACTCTCAAGGCGACGGCATCGACTCGAACGGCTTACTTTATCTAAACGGTGGCACGGTCGTTGTTGATGGTCCATCTAATTCTGCCAACGGCGCCCTCGACGCAGAAACCGGCGTCATCTATAACGGCGGCACGGTTATTGCTGTTGGTGCAAGCGGCATGGCGGTCGCCCCCAATAACTCGTCTACTAAATACTCCCTTTCGGTTTTCTTCACCTCGACTTATTCCGCCAAAACCACTCTCTCCGTCAAAGATTCTTCGGGGAGTGTCGTCCTTTCTCATACCTCTACAAGAACCTTTAATCACGCTTCTCTATCCTCGGAAAGCTTTAAAGAAGGAGAAACTTACACGATTCTCATTAACGACTCTGCGTACGAGACCGTTACGCTGTCCGATAAAACCACTACGGTCGGCTCTGGTGGTATGTCCACAGGCAGCTTTCCTGCTCAAAACGGCGGTCAAGGCGGCGGGGCGCAGGGCGCTCAAAATGACCGTTTCCGCCGTTAACTGACTTTCGCGCCGACACGAGACGTTGCACTTGACCTCAAAGACTTGCTATAATATCCCCATGCGCCCGTAGCTCAGCTGGATAGAGCGTATGGTTCCGGTCCATAAGGTCGCGCGTTCAAATCGTGTCGGGCGTACCAGAGAGATAAAAAGAATCCCCGAAGGGGTTTCTTTTTATCTCTAGCGAGCGAAGCGAGCAACGATTCGAACGCGCAGCGTCGCAATCGCGAAGCAATTTCTCCGAGCGAAGCGAAGAAGCTTTCGTGTCGGCCGTCCTAAGTTCTTGACTTTTTCGCTAATCTTTGATATAATAGAATTATACCGTTATCGTCCGACCCGCAAGGGCCGGACGTTCTAGTATTAACAGAGAAAGGAACAATATGGAAGGTCTTGACCTCAAACAAATGTCGGCCATGGTAAAAGTAATCGCCGAAGAAAAAAACCTCCCCGAAGAGGTAGTTCTTGATGTTATTCAAATGGCTATCGCCGCAGCTTGGAGAAAGGACAACGGCGACAAAGACATGAATGTTCGCGCCGTCTTAAATGTCAACACCGGCGAAGCTGACGTCTTCGTCGAGCGCACCGTCACAGAAGACGGTCTCGCCTATAACCCCGCTACCGAAATCCCCGAAAGCGAAGCCAAGGGCAAACAAATCGGCGACGTTGTCGAAGAAAAACACAAGGTCACGACCTTTGGTCGCGTTGCCGCCATGACCGCCAAACAAGTTGTCGTCCAACGTCTTCGCGAAGCTGAACGTGACGCCGTCCTTAACATGTTTGAAGACAAAATCGGCACCGTCACGACCGGCATGGTCTCTCGCGTCGAGCGCAATATCGTCCGTATCGACCTAGGTCGCGCCAGCGGTATTATGCCTCGTAGCGAACAAATTGACGGCGAATATTATTCCGTCGGCTCCCGTATCAAAGTCTATATCAAAGGCGTCGAGCGCGATGAACGTGGCGCCCAGCTCATTCTTTCTCGCGGTTGTCCAGAGTTCATCGAATATCTCTTCCGTCAAGAAGTCCCTGAGATAGAAAACGGCACCGTAGAAATCCGCGCCATCGCTCGCGAAGCTGGCCGTCGCACTAAAATCGCCGTCATGTCCACCGTCCCTGGTGTTGACCCAGTCGGTACGTTTGTTGGCGGTCGTGGCGTTCGTGTCCAAGCTGTCATGAACGAGATAGGCGAACATGAAAAAATCGACATCATCACCTGGTCTGACAACGCCTCCGAATACATCCGCGAAGCCCTTTCTCCAGCCGAAGTTGTCAAAGTCGAAATCAAAGACAAGACCGCCAAAGTCTACGTCACCGAAGATCAACAGTCCATCGCCATCGGTCGTCAAGGCCAAAACGTTCGTCTTGCTAGCAAACTCACCGGCTTTGAACTCGACATCGAGCTCGCCAAAGCCCCAGAGAAAAAGAAAAAGGCCAACGTCGAAGACTCCCTTCTCTCTGCCCTAGAAGACGCCGAAGATGCTAATGAAGCCGAAGCTACTAAATAACCCCCAGCTGCCCAGAGAAAACATAACCTTTACAACTCCTCCAAAAAGTGATATAATCATATATATGACCGCAAGGTCAGCACTTTAAGGAGGAGTTTTTATGCGTCGTGCCACTTTTAGTCACAAAGTTCTTCGCCCTTATCTGGAGACCTCGCTCCCAGAGCTTGTCTATCTCCACCGTACGACCGAAGACGGCGAAGCGTCTTCGGAGATTCTCGACGAACTAAACCGTCGTCAGCTCTACCAGTCCTGGACTTCACCCATGTACGTCATCTTAAAACAGGTCCCAGAAATCCACGACATCAGGTACATCAACGCCGCCGTCACCGGCCACTACATGCTCACCGACGAAGCCAAATATCTTCTCGAGAAAATCACCGGACTGACATATGATGCGCGTAGTCTCCAGTGGCTCCACTCCCAGCACGAAGAAGCCTATCCAGACCTCGCCAAGGCCCTCGTTGCGAGTTTTACGGGCGACCAAATCGCCTCTCTGCGTCGCTATGCTATCGAGGCGCTCATTCTCGCCACCCGTCCGACGACCCCCTACGACTGCGCCGTCCACTCTCGCGACATTTGCCTGAGCGGTCAACTGCGTCCCTACGCCAACCACCGCGCTCTCGAAGACGTTGCGAACCTCATCGACCACACCGAACCGAACATCTACCACCCCGTCCTTGAGCCGGCCGCCCACGCCTTCGGCTTCAAGTATATCCGCTAACCCCTCCGCCAGCCTCGCCAGTCGAGGCTTTTTCCTTGAAAATTTTTGCCCCTCTGTCGTCTCGTCTTGACAAAACACTCAAAATCAAATAAAATAAAAACACTTATTTCACTTGTTTTTAAAAATCTTAAAAGGAAAAATATGAACCAACAAGAACAGGAGCGTCGCGCTCGCCTGCTCAGGCAGGGCGCAGAACGTCTCCCCGACATTAAAAAACGTTTTGAAGAGGCTCAAAAAAGAAACTTTAACTCAAATTTTGCCGCTGGCGGAAAAGACGCTCATCTTTCGCGTGCTAAAAAAACTTCGACCCCAAAGCCGGCCAAAGTCTCAAAATCCCCAAAGTCCCCAAAACCAAAGCCGGCCTCTAAGCGTGCTCAAAAATCCGCCGAAGTAGAAAAACGCAAGGTCAATCTTTCCGTCTCGACCCGCAAAGGCGACATGGTTCATCACCAAAAAATGTTGTCCCAAGATGTCAATACTCAGGCGACCCAGCACATCATTGGTGTCCCTGTCAATAAGTCTCGCTATAACGGCTACAACGGTCAGCAAGTCACGAACTCTATGCTTAGGTCTGCCCGTCCTAACCCCGACGCCGTCCGCATTATCCCTATCGGTGGTCTTGGCGAAATCGGCATCGGCAAAAACATGACCATCATCGAATATAAAGGCGACATGATTGTTGTCGATATGGGCGTTCTCTTTGCCGACGCCGACTATCCGGGCGTAAATTATCTCATACCTGATATAAAATATCTAGACGACAACCGCGACAAGGTCAAGGCTATCTGTTTTACGCACGCCCACCTCGACCACATTGGCGCTTGTCGTCATCTCCTCCCTCATTTTAACTTCACGACGCCTATCTACGGCACAGATTTTACCCTCGGCATGATTAAAAAACAAATGTCCGAGCTTCCAGAAATCCCCGACATGAATTATTGCCCTGTCGACCCCTTTAAGCACGAAAAAATCGCCGTCACCGAAAATCTTTCCGTTGAGTTTATTCATACTCTCCACTCTATTCCAGGCAACACTGCCATCGTCGTCCGCACTCCAAACGGCGTCATCTATCTCTCTGGCGACTGGCGACACGAAGCCAACCCCGTCGGCGTCCAAACCGACTATGAGCGCATTGATGAAATTGTCAAAAACGAAGGCATCGCCCTCATGCTGAACGAGTCGACCAACATCGACTCTCCCGGAAAACATCCTCACTCCGAGTTCGACGTCGGCGAAAATCTTGGCAAGGTCATGGACAACTATGCGGGTGGTCGCGTAATTGTTTCTTGCTTCTCGTCTCAAATCGGACGTATCGAGCTCATCTTGAAAGAAGCCGCCGCTCGCGGTCGCAAAGTCGCTTTCTCTGGCTTCTCTATGATAAACAACGTCGAGGTTGCCCTTCGCGCTCGCGCCATCAAAGTCCCCAAAGACACTATCGTCAAAATGGAAGACATCATCAAACTCCCCGATGAGCGCGTCTGTATCGTTTGTACTGGTTCTCAAGGCGAACTTAACGCCGTTTTAAACCGCATGATTACCGGCTCTCACAAATTCATCAAGATAAAACCGACCGACACTATCGTTTTCTCCTCTAATCCTATCCCTGGAAACGAGCCTCACGTTGTCTCCACTGTCGGCGGCCTTCTCCGCGAAGGTGCTACGGTCATCCAAAACGGCAAGACCCACCTCACTAATCTCGGCCCGCTTCACCTTTCTGGCCACGCTTACTTCGAAGACCACGTCGAATTTGTCACTCGCCTCCACCCCAAAAACTACATGCCCTATCACGGCGAGTTCTATATGCTCGAACACAACGCCGAAATGGCAGAAAACGTCGTCGGTATCTCTCGCGACAATATTATTCTCGCTGACAACGGCGACGTCGTCGAGCTTCTTCCGAACCAAACCGTCCGCAAAAACGGCCGTATTCCTGTCGGCAATAAACTTTACGACGACGCCGACCAGCCCGTCCACGAAGCCGTCGTTAAAGACCGTATTCATATCTCTCGCGAAGGCATTTTTGTCATCGTCTTAACTTTGTCAAAAAAGACCGGCCACCTCATAAAAACTCCCGACATCGTCTCCCGCGCCTTTATTTATCTCGACAATTCTGAAGAGCTTATCGGCAAAATCCGCCACTATCTCCGCGCTAAAACCGACAAGTCCATCTCGACCGACCCCGAATTGAAAGTTCTAAAAGAAGAAATCAAAGAAGACATCACTCACATTCTCTTTGATGCTACCGGCCATACCCCTATCGTTATTCCGGTCATCAACAAAGTCTAATTGCCCAAAATAGCCATAATCATATATAATATATATTATAAACAAGGAAATAATATATAATGAACCAAAACCCTCGTCCTTCTGACGCGTTAGGTGCGCCGGGCGACCAGACTACGGCTGTTTCCGCTAAGGGGAACACGACTTTTTCCTCAGACACTACGGTCGAATCTAAAACTTTCTCAAGCACCACCGGTGGAGAAAACGCGGTGCTCGTCGTTGACGGCGGAGTTGTTCTTCTCGAGTCCCCAACCATCACCAAATCTGGCGACGAGTCCTCCGAGAACTCCGATTTTTACGGCACTAACGCCGCCGTTCTCGCAACCGGTGGTACGCTCACTATCCAAGGCGGCTCCATCACCACTTCCGGCGCTCACGCTAACGGTGTCTTTGCTTATGGCGACTCGCTCATCAACGTCATTAACACCAAAATCACCACCACCAGCAACAATTCTGGAGGCGTCATGGTTGCAGGCGAAGGTTCTCTTAGTGTCAGTAATGCCACTATTGAGACCTCGGGCAATTCTTCCGCGGCTATTCGCTCCGACCGTGGCGGTGGCACTCTTAGCGTCTCTGGCGGTTCGTATAAGACCACCGGTATCGGCTCGCCTGCCATCTATTCAACTGCGTTTATTTCCGTCGAAGATGCCGTCCTCCATTCTACCGCTTCCGAAGGCGTCGTTATAGAAGGTGGCAACTCTGTCAGTCTCAAAAACACCACTTTGACCGACAGCAACACCTCCCTAAACGGCAACTCAGAAACCTACAAAAACATTTTCATCTACCAAAGCATGTCTGGCGACGCCAGTGAGGGCATCGGCTCTTTTTCTGCCTACAACTCCACCATCACGACCGACCACGGTGACACTTTTTATGTCACAAACACCACGGCAGAAATCTTCCTAGAAAATAACCAGTTCACTAACAACGACGAAACTTCCGCTTTTTTGCGCGCCGAGGGCGCAAAATGGGGAACTGCTGGTCAAAACGGTGGCGATGTTGAACTAACTTTAACTAACCAAGTTGTCGAAGGCGATATTATTCTCGACAATCTTTCAAGCCTTACGCTCACCATGGACGGCTCTCACTATATGGGCGCAATAAACACTTCTAACGCCGCCAAATCCGTTTCCGTCACGCTTTCTGCCGACTCGAACCTTATTTTGACAGGGAACACCTACCTAACTTCTCTAGAAAACGCTGACTCGACCAACAAAAACATCTACAGCAACGGCTATAAACTTTATGTCGGTGAAACCGAAGTCGCGGTTAACGGCTCCGAAGCTCCCGAACTTCCCGAAGTTGATATCGTGCCGATAGCCACCGGCGATACTTGCGAAACCGAAGATTGCGAAGAGACTATCGTCATTAGTGAAAATGCCATCATAAATCCAATCCCGTTTATTGTTGGCGGTGCTGCGTTCGCTATTCTTGTTGCTGCAATCGTCGCGCTCATAATCTACAACAAAAAGAAAACCAAACTCCCTCCGACTCCTCCGTCCGCCCCTTCTGCTCCTGATTTTAGCGCTCTCGGTGACTCCGCGACCACTACGCCCCCTCCCGCCCCGACTGCTTCCGCGTTGCCCTCCTCGACTCCGGAAAAAACTCCTCCGACCCCGCCTCCCGCGGTCTAGTATAAGCCTTACAAACCCCGCAAGCCCTGCGGGGTTTGTGGTATAATATCTTTATCCCCGAGTGGCGGAATTGGTAGACGCGCTAGCTTCAGGTGCTAGTATTCGCAAGAATGTGCTGGTTCGACTCCAGTCCCGGGGACCATCAGCCCAATATATATATATATATTCAGGGTCTTTTTTTATCTTGGTTTTTCTGCGCATGTTTTACGCTTACGCCTTTTGTGTTATGATAAGTTTATGAAAAACGACATCGACCTAGATTATAATTTCGCTCTAGAACTTCTCGACGATATAAAATCCGACCAGATGGGCGATTGGTTTAATTTTCCCGACGTTCGCCCCGACGCCGAGCTCGAAAAAATCAAATCCGTCGCAAAAAAAGTCCAAGAAAACTCCGACTTTCTCGTTTGCATAGGTATCGGCGGCAGCTATCTCGGCGCGCGTGCTGTTTACGAGGCTCTTGGCTTTCCCGAAAAAGATACTCGCACCAAACTTCTTTTCGCCGGAAACTCCATGAACTCTCGCGAGCTTAAAAAAGTTCTCACTCGTCTCGACGGAAAAGATTTTTCTCTGAATGTTATTTCCAAATCTGGCGCAACTCTAGAACCTGCCGTTGCCTTCCGTATTCTTAAAGCCGAGCTCATTAGACGCTACGGCGAAGAAGAAGCCAAGAATCGTATCGTCGTCACGACCGACCCGGTTGCTGGCGCTCTGCGCGAAGAGGCGGATAGAAACGGTTACGAATCTTTTGACGTTCCGCTTGGTGCTGGCGGTCGTTATTCTGTCCTCTCTGCGGTCGGGCTCTTTCCGCTCGCTGTGGCCGGCATCGATATTGACGCCCTTCTTTCTGGCGCGCGCGAGTGCAAAGATTCTCAACTTTCTCCCGACAACATAAAATCCTCCATGCTCGTCTCCTATGCTTTCTCTCGCTTTTATCTTTACGACGAATGTGGTTGCGACGTCGAGGTTCTCGCCAGCTTTGAACCCAGTCTGCTTTATTTTAACGAATGGTGGAAACAACTTTTCGCTGAGTCCGAAGGCAAGGGTGGCCAAGGCATTTTCCCCGCCTCGGCGATTTATTCCACCGACCTCCACTCTCTCGGCCAATATCTCCAAGACGGTCGCCGTAATATTTTTGAGACCTTCTTGCGTTTTTCTCCCGACAAAACCGCGCTTGCCGTCCCATCATTAAAAGACAGTTCCGACGGTCTCGAATATCTCGAAGGTGTGACTCTTGCCGAGATTACGAACAAAGCTTTTGAGGCGACCTTAAAGGCTCACGACGCCGGCGGCATCTCTACATTCGAGATTGATGTTTTTGACGAAGATTCTGAAACCGGTCTTTCCGAACGCTCTCTCGGTTTTCTTATTTTCTTCTTCGAAGTTGCTTGTGCGATGTCTGCCCTTCTTCATGGTGTCGACCCGTTTAATCAACCAGGCGTAGAAAAATATAAAAAAGAGATGTTCAAACTTCTCGGGAGAAAATAAATGCGAAAAAAACGTGTTGTTATTGCCCTCGGCGGAAACGCTCTTCAGAAAAAAGGCGAAGTTTCTGCTGAGGCTCAAAAATCCGTGGCTAGAAAGGTCGGCGAACTCATCGCTAAGCTGTCCTCTAAATACGAAATCGTTGTCGCACACGGCAACGGCCCCCAGGTCGGCAACATTTTAATTCACGAAGAGCAAGCTGCCTCAAAAAACGCTCCCGCTATGCCTCTAGAAACCGCCGTCGCCATGAGCCAAGGTCAAATCGGTTATTGGCTTGCACAGTCTATTAACAATGCTTTTATAAAAGATGGCAAAAACAAAAAAGTCGCCACCGTCGTCACTCAAGTCGAAGTCGACAAAAACGACCCCGCCTTCAAAAACCCCACCAAGCCCGTCGGTCAATTCTACACCGAAAAAGAAGCTTTAAGGCTCGCCAAAGAAAAAGGCTGGATTGTAAAAGAAGACTCTGGCCGTGGTTGGCGTCGCGTTGTTCCTTCGCCAAAACCAAAGGGCATTATCGAAAAACGCGAGATTTTAGACCTCGTTAAATCTGGCACTATTGTTGTTGCAGCTGGCGGTGGCGGCGTTCCTGTTTATCGCACCAAAGTTTTGCGCATTTTGAAGGGCGTTGATGCCGTCATCGACAAAGATTTTGCCGCCGAAAAATTAGCCGAACTTATAAAAGCCGACATTTTTCTTTCCGTCACGGCCGTCGATTTTGCCTATCTAAATTTCGGGAAACCAAACGCTTTTGCCTTAAAACATCTCACCGAAAAAGAAGCCAGCTATTATTCTCGCCAAGGTTTCTTCGGCGCTGGCTCTATGTCGCCTAAAATCGCCGCAACTTCCGCCTTCGCTAAAACCGGCAAAATCGGCATTATCTGCTCCCTCGACAATCTCGAGGACGCCCTTAAACTAAAATCTGGCACCATCATCACAAAATAGCCCCGCAATTGAGAGGGGTTTCTGCGGGGTCATAACGCTTGTGCTTTACATTTTTTTAATATATAATTAAACTTATGGATAATTTATATAAACTAACGAATAAAGTTCCGACGCGTAAGGACTTTATCGACACGACCGACTTCGACCAGGCGGAAGTTCTAGACATCATAAAAACCGCCGTTGTTGTTCGTGACTTTCTTAAAGGTGGCGGGGCACTAAACACCCTTTACCATAAAAACCTTGCCATGCTTTTTGAGCAAAAGTCCACCCGCACGCGCATTTCTTTCGAGGTTGCGATGTCCCAGCTTGGCGGCCACGCGCTTAACCTCGCTCCGGGCGCGATTCAACTTGGCGCTCACGAAACTATCGAAGACACTGCTCAAGTTTTTGGGCGTATGTGCGACCTCGTCATGGCTCGCGTCGACCGTCATGAGTCTGTCCAGGCTCTCGCCAAATACGCCAAGGTTCCGGTCTTAAACGGCATGTCCGACTATAACCACCCGACCCAAGAAATCGGCGACATCATCACTATTCTAGACAATCTCGCTCCCGACAAAAAGTGGAACGACACAAAAGTCGTCTTCGTTGGTGACTGCACGCAAGTTTGCGCCAGCTTAATGATGATTACCACAAAGTTCGGCATGAACTACGTTCAATATGCCCCCGAACACAAGTTCCTCTCCGAAGATTTTCAAAAGATTGGCCGCGCAAATTGCGAAAAATACGGTGGCTCCGTCACTGTCTCGAGTGACCGCGAAGTTTTAAAGGGCGCCGATTTTGTTTATACTGACGTCTGGTATGGCCTCTACGACAAAGAAACTCCCAAAGAAGTCTACATGAAAGATTTTTACCCGACTTACCAGGTTAACGACGACTTGATGGCCGCAACAGAAAACCCAAACTGCAAGTTTATGCATTGTCTTCCCGCTAACCGTAACGAAGAAGTGACCGATTCTGTCATGGACGGTCCAAATTCAATTTGCTTCGACCAAGCGGAAAACCGCTTGACCGCTCAGCGTGGCCTTGTCCTTTATTTTGGCAAGAAGGCTCAGGAAACGCTTGACTATATTAAACAAGAAAAGGAGGGCAAAAATTAAAAATGCCAACAAAAAAACCT
>CAZBLB010000010.1:0-12652 GCA_964492765.1 uncultured Candidatus Saccharibacteria bacterium | reverse complement strand
TGCCAACAAAAAAACCTAAGTTCAGGCTGTTTTCCGCAGTTCTTGCGACGGTCTGTATTATTCTCGTCATAGACGCCATCGCGCCTACCGCGTCTATCGGGAACTCCCAATATATCTGGTGGATAATTATGATTCTCGGCTTCTTTATCCCCTATGCTCTTATTTCCGCCGAGCTCGGTACGCAATATCCTTCCGAGGGTGGTATGTATACCTGGGTTAAAAAAGCTCTCGGAAAAAAGTGGGCTGGCCGCGTCGCTTGGTTCTACTGGGTCAACTTCCCGCTTTGGATGGCGTCTCTCGCCGACCTTGCTACGACACTCATCATGCAGGCGTTCGGTATCGAGCTTTCGCTCACCGCTATTCTTGCCATCCAAATCCTCTACATCGCCATCGTTACGGTTCTCGGTATGCTTCGCATCTCCCAGTCCGCATGGGTGGCTAATCTCGGCGCAATCGTCAAGTTCATCGTCCTCGCGGGCATCGGTTTTGTCGGCATCTATGTCTTTGCCAAGCATGGCTCCGCCAACCCGGTTGAATCTTGGCACGATTTAATGCCTCTCGTTTCTAGCGAAGGTGGTATTGACTGGACTGGCGTCAGCTTTGTCTCACTCATCATTTTCAACATGCTTGGGTTCGAGGTTGTTGGCACGTTCATTGACGATATGGACAATCCTAAGAGACAAATTCCCCAAGCTATCATTCTCGGGGCTGTGCTGATTGCTTTGTTCTATATTCTCCCAAGCTTTGCTATGGGTGTGGCTATTCCTCTTGATGATATTGCCACGAACTCTGGCTTGCTTGATAGCTACCAAGTCTTGCTTGAGGCTGTCGGTTTGTCCGCCGGTGCTATTAGTGCGATTATCACCGTTGTCGGCTGTATGTTTATTTACACTTTGATTGCTAATATTGCTTCCTGGCAGTTCGGCGTTTATCAAGTCACCGCTTTCGCCGCCAAAGACGGTATTTTCCCAGCTTCATGGAAAAAACTCAACAAAGACGGTTGTGCATATGTTGTTTCTCTTTGGACGAGCATTGTTGCGGCTGTTCTCGCTGTCGCTGGTATCGTTCTTAATTACTTCTTCCCAGAATCCGCTTTTGCTAACGTCTTCTGGGCATTCTTCGACCTGTCCTTGTTCTGTCTGCTAATTGGTTATATCCCAATGTTCTTCGCCTTCATGAAACTTCACAAAAAAGGCGTCCAAGACAAAAATGGCTACTGGATTTCTGGTGGCAATCTAAAGAGAACCCTCTTCGGGATTATTCCAGTTATCATGCTTGTTATCTCGCTGTTCTTTACGCTCGTTCCGGAAATAAGTTTAGAGGCGGTTATTGACAACAAAGTCCTCATCATCAGCTCCGTGATTTGCGTTGCGCTAGGTGAGGTGCTTGTTTGGAACGCCGGCAGAAAAGACGAAGCCAGAAAGGCTCTTCGCCGTGCGAATAAATAACTCCACTCCTAAACAAGACGGCTTCTATATGCCGTCCGAGCTTAGCGAGCACGTTGCGACCTATCTTCTTTGGCCCGAACGCCCCGACAACTGGCGGGGCGGGGCTAAGCCCGCACAGGCTGCGTTCAAAAAGGTTGTCGAAACTATCGCCAAATACGAGCCTGTCGTTCTTGGCGTAAACCAAAGCCAATATTCTCATGTTCTCGGCATGAACATGCAAAACGTCCAAGTCGTAGAAATTTCTAACAACGACTCGTGGATAAGAGATACTGGACCGACCTTTGTCATTAACGGCAAGGGCGACATGCGCGCTGTCGACTGGAAGTTTAACGGTTACGGCGGTCTTTATAACGGCATCTATTTCCCGTGGGATTTTGACGACGCTATCGCTGCCAAAGTCTGCGCCATCGAAGGCGTCGACCGCTATCGCACCGACGATTTTGTCTTGGAGGGAGGCTCGGTTCATTCCGACGGCGAAGGCACTCTTCTCGTCACCGAAGAAACCTGCCTCGACAAGGGCAGAAATCCCGACCTCACCAAAGAACAAATCGAAAAATATCTACTAGATTATTGTGGCGCCGAAAAAGTCCTCTGGCTTCCCTACGGAATCTACAAGGACGAAGACACCAACGGTCATATTGACAACATTTGCCAGTTCGTCGCTCCCGGGAAAGTCGTTCTCGCGTGGGAAGATAACGAAAAAGACCCCCAGCACGAACGTAGCAAAAAAGACCTCGAATATCTCGAATCCGTCACCGATGCTAAGGGCAGGAAACTAGAAGTAATTAAAATCCACGTCCCGAACCCAATCACAATCACCAAAGAAGAGTCCGAAGGCGTTGATGTGGTCGAGGGCACGTTCCCGCGCAACGAAGGCGACCGTCTCCCTGCAAGCTACATTAACTACTACAACTGCAACGGCGCTATCATCCTCCCGGTGTTTAATGACGAGCACGACCAAGCCGCCATTAACATCCTTCAGGATTGTTTCCCGGATCGCACAATCGAGCCTATTTACGCCCGCGAGATTTTGCTTGGTGGTGGCGACATCCACTGTATTACCCAACAAGTCCCCAAGGCTTAACGGTTCAGCTAGTCGGCTTCTTTCTAGAACTTTTTAGTTAGAAAGAACGCTGACTAGTTTTTTGTGTTATAATATACTCATGCTTAATTTTGATGGACCTATTGTTTTAATAGTTATGGATGGCGTCGGTCTTGCTCCGGCCGGGCCGGGCAATGCCGTCTCTTTGGCTCATACCGAGTTTCTCGACTATGCTCAAAACCACTTCTTAAACATTCCCCTCGAGGCTTCGGGCGAAGCCGTCGGCATCCTTAAAGGCGACATGGGCAATAGTGAGGTCGGGCACAACGCCCTCGGCTCTGGTCAAATCATCAAACAGGGAATCGCTCAAATCGAAGACGTTTTTTCGACCGGCGAGATTTTTCAGTCTCCCGCTTGGCAAAAACTCATCAAAAACGTCCAAGATTGTCATTCTACTCTCCACTTTTCTGGCATTTTCTCCGACGGCAACGTTCACAGCTCTATCTCCCACCTAGAAAAAATGATTATTGAGGCCGACCACGAAGGCGTCGAAAAAATCCGTGTCCATCTCGTCCTCGACGGTCGCGACGTCCCGCCTCAAAGCGAACCAAAGTTTATCTCTCGTCTCGAAAAGCTCTTCGCTCCGTTTAATACCAAGGGCCGCGACTATAAAATCGCCTCCGGCGCCGGTCGCATGGTCGCTGTCGCCGACCGTTACGAAAACGACTGGGCTATGGTTAAAAAAGGTTGGGATATGATTGTTCATGGTCTCGCCGACCATACTTTTGCCTCTGCGACCGAAGCCATAAAGTTTTTCCGAACAAAAGACCCCTCCATCCAAGACCAATATCTCCCTCCTTTTGTCATTGTCGACGACAAAAACGAGCCTGTCGGTCGCGTCGAAGAAGGTGACAGTTTTATCTATTACGACTTCCGGGCCGACCGCGCCATAGAGATAGCGCAGGCTTTTACCTACGAAGATTTCCCGTTTTTTGAGCGCGGAGTCGACTTCCGACAAATTTCCGCCAACAACACCCGTCCAAAGGTGTTTTTTGCTGGCATGACCGAATATAACTCCGACACTCACGTCCCCGAACACCAGCTCGTTCCCCCCGTTAAAATCACCGACCCCCTCAACACTTTTTTAGGAAACAAAGGCATCTCTCAACTTGCCGTTTCCGAAACCGTCAAGTTCGGCCACATCACTTATTATTTCAACGGCAACTCCTACGACAAAGCCGACGGCGAAGCTCACATAAAAATCGACTCTGACACTTTACCGTTCGACACTCGCCCCTGGATGAAGTCCGCAGAAATCGCCGATGCCGTATTAGAAAACCTCGACCACTACAAGTTTATCCGTGTCAACTTCCCCGGTGGCGACATGGTCGGTCATTTTGCCGAGCTTGAGCCAACTATTTCCGCCATGGAGGCCATCGACATCGCCCTCGCTCGTATCGCCAAAAAAGTTGACGAGCTTGGCGGACTCATGCTTATCACCGCCGACCACGGCAACGCCGAGGAACTCCTCGACCAAAACGGCGAGCCAAAAACTTCTCATTCCACAAACAAAGTCCCCTGCATTTTTTACGACAACACCAAAAATCGCGACCTCTACACCGCCGACAACTCCGTCGCCCGTCCTGGCCTCTCTAATGTCGCCGCCACTATCGCTTTTCTTCTCGGCTATAAAGACCTCCCGACCTCTTGGCGTCCTTCGCTTATTAAACCAAAATCATCTACCCCGGGTGTTTGGCGATGACCTTCCTTATCCTCCTCCTTTCCACCGTTCTCACGGCTTTCGTCTCGCTTTCTGGCGGTTTCCTGCTCCTCACTAACTCCAAAATCGCTACTTTTCTCACCAAAGTCTCCCGTCCCTTCGCCGCCGCCGTGCTTATCTACTGCGCCTTTTTCGACCTTATCCCCGAAGCCCTCGAAGACGGCTCTATCGCTCTCTGGGAGGTTCTCATTCTGGTTTTCGTCGGCACGGCTATTTGTTTTCTCATTAACTACCTCGTCGGCATTTTTCACCGCCACGGCGAAGAAAAAGAGCTAAAAACCAAAGCTGAAGCCTACTCTATGCTCATTGTCGACTCTCTTCATACCCTCGTCGACGGCGTCGTTCTTGGTGTCACTTTTGCGGCTTCTCTCGGCACCGGCCTCCTCGCCGCCGTTTCTACTATCGTTCACGAAGTTCCTCAAGAAATCGGCGATTTTTCCATCATGCTTCGCTCGCACATGCAAAAACAAAAAATCCTCAAACTCCAAATCGCCTCTGCACTTCTGCTCGTTCCGGCGGCGGTTCTCAGTTTTTTCATCGGCGGCGCCCTCCTTCCGGCTCTTCCGCCCCTGATGGCGCTTATTGCCGGCTTCTTCTTATATATTGCTCTTATCGAAATTTTTGCTATGATAAAACTATCTAAAAAATAACGCGCTCCGGCGCCGTTAAGGAGGTATCATGCCTATCACTAAAGCAATCATCCCTGTTGCAGGCTGGGGCACACGTCGTTTGCCAATCACCAAAATCATCGAAAAATCCATGCTTCCGGTCGGCAATCGCCCACTCGTCGATTATTCTGTTCAAGAGCTTATTTCCGCCGGCGTCACCGATATTTATATGGTCATCAGCAACTCCGAGCCTTGCCAAGTTCGCGAATTTTACAAGGACAATCTTGCGCTCAATCTTTATCTCGAAGCACGCGGCAAAGAAGACCGCCTAAAACTCGCCAAAACTCTCCCCGACAACGTCAAAATCCACTACGTCTCCCAAGACCCCTCTGGAAAATATGGCACCGCTGTTCCTGTCGCCATGGTTGCCGAAGAATACAACTTAAACGAGCCAGTTTTTGTCTTCATGGGTGACGATTTTATCTGGAACCCAGACGGCGAGTCCTCTGCCGAGTCGCTCCTAAAAGCCATCAAGTCCGACGACGAATCTGCCCTCATCGGCGTTTCTCGCCCCGAATCCGCTCTTCTAAACGGCGGCGCTCTAACTATTAAAGACAACAAGATTGTCAAGATTACCGAAAAGCCCAAACCCTCCGAGGTCACTGGTCTTGCCAGCGTCAGCAAATACATTATCGCTCCGCCTCTTATGCAAGAAATCATCAGCTATGTCCACGCCAACGACTTCGGCCCGACCGACCAAGAATACATGATAACCGACCCGTTCGCTTCCTACATCAAAAAAGGCGGTATTCTCCGCGCCGCCGAAACCAAAGGCGAATACCTCGACGGTGGCAATCTCGAGGGTTGGGTTCATGCCAACAATGTCGTCTGTGGCATAAAAGAATAGTCTTATGAAAGTCCGCTCCGAGTTCACCTGCACCGAATGTGGCGCGACTTTCTCAAAATGGTCGGGGCGTTGCACAAACTGCGGCGAATGGAACACCGTCGTCGAAACGCTTCCGGCCTCTGACGCGGTCGCTGGCAAAAACGCCCTCTCTAAGGGTCAACTTTCTGGTCGTGTCCTCGACTATGTCAATATAAAAAGCATCACTCCCTCCGAGTCAAAATCTCGTCTCGACACTGGTTTTCCCGACCTTAACAGTGTCCTCGGCGGCGGCTTTCTTAAAGGTTCTGTCACGCTCCTCACTGGTCAGCCCGGCATCGGCAAGTCCACTCTTCTCATGCAAATTTGCGCCGAAATCGCCAAAGTCAGCGCCGTTCTCTATATTTCCGGCGAAGAGTCCGCTGGTCAGGTCAAGCTTCGCGCCGAACGTCTCGGCGCCGAGTCAGAAAAACTCAGTTTCGCCTCCAGCACCTCCGGCAACGACATCGCCAAAACCATCGAATCCGCCAAGTTCGACTTTGTCGTTGTCGACTCTATCCAGACTCTCTCCATCGCCGAAATCGCCTCCGCTCCCGGCGGCGTCTCTCAGGTGACCAACTGTGGCAACCTCATCATTCGCGCCGCCAAAGCCACCGACACCTCGGTCGTCATTGTCGGACACGTCACCAAAGAGGGAACGCTTGCTGGCCCGAAAGTCCTCGAACACCTCGTCGACGTCGTCGTCAACTTCGAGGGCGACCGTTACGGTGGCTTCAAAACCGTCCGCGCGGTCAAAAACCGCTTTGGCTCGACCAGCGAAGTTGCCATTTTCGAGATGGTAGAAACCGGACTCAGAGAGGTCAAAAACCCTTCTGCCGCCCTTCTCGCCGAGCGTCAAAACACCGACGGCTCGATTATTCTCGCGACCTTAGAAGGTTCTCGCCCGCTCCTTGTCGAGATTCAGGCTCTTGCTTCAAAAACCAACTTCGGCTATCCAAACCGCACCGCCTCTGGCTTCGACCTCAATCGTCTCAAGCTTCTTATCGCCGTTCTCGAGCGTCGCACTAAACTCAGCCTCTACGACCAAGACATTTTTATCAACGTCGTCGGCGGCATTAAACTTAACGACTCTGGCGCCGACCTTGCTGTCTGTCTCGCCATCGCCTCCGCTGTCGCCAAGCGAAAACTCAACGAAGACTACGTCGTGTTCGGCGAAGTCGGTCTTGGCGGAGAAGTCCGCTCTGTCTTTCGCCCCGACCAACGCATCTCCGAAGCCAAAAAACTCGGCTTTACTCATGCTATCGCCCCCCGTACCATAAAAGACAAATTCGTCATTCCTGTCGGCGACCTCCGCCAAACCCTTATCGACCACGTCAAATAACGCTTTTTCATTAAACGTGATATACTGACTCCATGATTTCTCATATCAAAGGTATTCTCGAAGAAAAATTTGACCATTCTGTCATCGTCGATGTTGCTGGCGTCGGTTACGAAATCACCATCACCGCTCCCGATTTCGACTCAATCAATCTCGGAGATTCCGTCAAGTTCTACACTTATCAAAAAGTTTCAGAAAACGACATCTCGCTTTTCGGCTTCCTTAGTCTCGCCGCCAAAAAACTTTTCGAGCTACTTATTTCCGTCAATGGCGTTGGCCCTAAAGCCGCCATTTCTATCCTTTCTCTCGCTTCTCCCGAAGAGGTCAGAAACGCCATCGCTAATGCCGACACTGCGTTTGTTTCTAAGGCTCAAGGTGTCGGCAAAAAATCCGCCGAACGTGTCATTGTCGACCTTCGCGACAAAGTCGGCATCCCTTCTCGTTACGGCGCTACGCTTGTTAGTTCTGGTGTTCAAAAAGCCGAACACGACGAAGCCCTCGACGCACTTATTGCTCTCGGTTTCCCGCTCAAAGAGGCCACGTCCGCCCTCGAATCCGTCGATCCGTCCTTGCCAACCGACGAGCGCATCCGTCTCGCCCTAAAATCTCGTTAATAAAAGACCTATCCTCTTCCATTTTTCCCCAGAATATGATAAAATAGTAATAATTGTCTAAACAAAAGGTTTAAAATGAGTTTTTCTATCCTACAAAAAATTGGTGAAGCCCAGAAGAAAAAAGCCGTCGTCGATGTCCGTTCCGGCGACACCGTTAAAGTGACTCAAAAAATCAAAGAAGGCGACAAGTTCCGTTTTCAGGTTTTTGAAGGCGTCGTTGTCCGCGTCGACCGAAAAGAGTCTCACACTGCCCGTATTGTCGTCCGCAAGGTCACTTCCGACGTTGGTGTCGAAAAATCTTTCTTGCTTCACTCTCCTCTCGTCGAAAAAATCGAGGTCACGAAGCGTGCTAAGGTTCGTCGCAACAATCTTTCCTACCTCCGAAACCGCTCCGGCAAGTCTGCTCGTCTCGCTAGCAAAGATTTCGACCGTGTCGCGGTCAACTCTTTAAAAGAGGCCGAAGAAGTCCTCTCTGCTGAAGAAAAAACCGAAGAAACCGCCGAAGAAGCCAGAAACCCCAAAGGTTCTGCCGAGCCAGAAGAATAGTTTTTTCTCACAGTCGCCGCCCTCCGCGGCGATTTTTTTGACGCAAAATAACCATAAGCTGTGCTAAAATAAATATCATGGAGACTTTAGGCCAAAATAACGATGCTCCCGCCGATCCTTTTGGTTTTGATTCCCTAAAAGACCTCAATGATGGCCGCTCCGCTCTAAAAGTCAATCTTCCTTCAACTCCCCGCAGCGAATTTGCCAAAGACGCCAGCCATAATTTCACTAGAAACATCGCCGACTTTATCGACATTAAGCCCGAAACGCTTAGGCTATACCGCACGGATAAATTCGCCCAAAACATCGACCGTCTCGAAAGCTACAAAAAGCCTTACCTCGCCGAAGTTTATAGAAACCTCATGTTAGAGAACCCAAAACTCCGCAACATCACCATCGTTGACCAGGGCGACATCCCGAACGCTTGCTTCGCTCCCGCCATGACTTATGGGCTTAAAAAACAAGTCATTCCTTCCGTTGTTTTTAACCTTTCTCATACTGAGTCTTTCCTTCACCCCGAATATCTTAACACTGAAGACGGTCTCGGCCTCGAGTATGTCCTAAAAACCATCGCCATCAAAACCGGCGCTCGCCCCTCAGAAATGCTCAAAAACGAACGCCTCGTCGCCTCTTTTGTCATGGCACACGAGTTCGGACACGCTCTAGATTTCGAGAAAAACTACCTCGCCCCCGAGCAAAAAAAGTTCGGTGGCACTAAAGGCCTTCCGAGCTCCATCATTCGTTCTATTAACCGCTTCCGTCGCAACCGTCTGCGCGATTTAATGACCCAGCCTATCCCCGGCCAAGTCGAAGCCAGCTCCACTTTCGAGCGCGTCGTCCATTTCTCGAAGCGTCTGCGCGCTATGGGTGTTGACCCCAAAGATTCCTCCGATATTACCAGCAGCATCCAAAAGAGCTATCGCAAAATGTCCTCCGAATCGTTCGCTGACGATTTTGCCACCGACTATATTATGCGTCACTACGGCGATTTTTTCGTCAAAACTGGCGAGTCCTCCCCCGAAAAAATCAGCACCCACATCGGCGAACTCATCAACGTCAACGACGACCTAGACCTCTTCAGCTTCGACTCTGGAAAATCCTTCAGTCTCACCCCTGTCCAGCTAGAAAGAAATCCCGACAATGGTCATACTCGTATCCTCCCCGCGAGTACCCTTGGTGCCAAAAAAACCGAGGGCTTTCTCTCCCAAAAACTCGCCGTTGGTCGCCCCCTGCGCCTGCTTAAACAAGGCTCTCCGACCTCCCGCGATTTTGTCGAGTTTCCTCCCCCCGAGAACATTTTTATCCGCCCTCGTCGCAACAAAAACGGCAAAGTCATAAACGACACTATCGTCCAGTTCGGTGTCGAAAATCCGTCCGTTCCCAACGCTCTCCCTCCGTCTTATTTTATTCTCGAGTCGACCGGTCGCGAGCCTCGTGAAGAAAACGTCTCGCCAAAAGAGCTATTAAACGCCATGATGCTAGAAAAAGGCTCAAAAGTCCTCCTCATGAAGCGCGACCAAAGAGCACGCTCTGGTCTCAGGCTCGGAGGGCTTCTTGGCGGTCGTCTCGAAACGGCCTATGACTACGATGGCTCGGACGGCGCGCCCATCAAAAAAGGCTACGGCATCCATCTCGCCCAGACCACCGGCGAAAAAACTGTCGACGGGCTTATTGACCCAGATTTTATGTGTGGTGGTGTCACTACCAAAGTCAAGCGCGCCTACAGAAAATGGCACAGCTATTTTGTCCAGACCGAAACTTCCACCTACGAGGTCATCCCTTACACTTAATTTTTCCCCAAAAATAAGCTACAATATTCTTATGAACAAAACTTGTTATAAAAAACCGCTCATAACTTGCATCGTTCTCGGTCTAGCGTTTATTCTTTTTACCCTAGCCGTCAAATTCATCAACATCGCCCCAATCGGCCCCGACGGCTCAAACGTTGGTTTTAGTGTCCTTAACCAAGCCGTACACAGTTTTACCGGCACGAGCGACCTCTGGTATAAAATCACCAAATACTCCGGCTTCTCTCTTGTTCTCCCAATAATTTTATTCGCCGTCATGGGTGTTCTCGAGCTCATAAAAACCAAAAGTTTCAAAAAAGTCCGCCCCGAGTTCAAGCTTCTCGCGCTTTTCTACGTCGCCGTCGCCCTAGTCTATATCCTTTTTGAAAAAGTTTTCATTATCAACTTCCGCCCGGTTTTGATGGACGGCGTGCTTGAGGCGTCCTATCCGTCCTCCCACACCCTCTTTTCTATCGCCGTCTGCGGAAGCGCCCTGCTCGTCAGTCGCCAGCTTCTCCCCAGAAAGTTCCTCCGCGTCTTTAACGTCCTTATGGTTTTAATCATGGTCATCACCGTCGTCGGCAGGTTGCTCTCTGGCGTTCACTGGTTTACCGATATTATCGGCGGGGTTTTGGTTTCTTCGTGGCTGCTTTCGGCTCTCCAAACTGTGCTCAACTTGACATCTAAAGATAAGAGTGATATAATATAAATATAGACTTGTGGGGTGGGGCACCCACAGAGGTAGCTGGCAAGCGCACCTTCAAAATGAGACAAATTGTCATTTTCGCCAGCCGCCACTTCTCATCTCATGAGCAACTTCTCCGTTCAAGGAGGATACCGCAGTGGAACCCAAGAAAAAAATCTTGGCCTTCGACATCGACATGACTTTAAGTCCGCCGAAGCAGCCTATCACCGAAGACATCGCCGGTCTGCTTGTTCCTTGTCTTGATTATTTCGAGATTTGTCCTATTTCTGGTCAACGTTTCGAACAGTTCAAGGTTCAGATTCTCGGCCCGCTCCGCAACGTAAGTCCGAACCGCCTTCGTCATCTCCACCTTCTGCCTGCTCAGGGAACGCAGTATTATCGTTACAGCGCCTCCACTCAGACGTGGGTTCAGATGTATAACCACACCCTGACCGAAGATCAGGTTGCGCGCATCACTAAAATCCTCGAATACGCCGCCAAAGAAACCGGCTACTGGGAAGAAGACAAGCTCCTTCCTGGCGACCGCATTATCGAAAACCGCCTGTCTCAGGTCACTTTCTCTGGCATCGGCCAAAAAGCCCATGTCTCCGCCAAAACCGCCTGGGACCCCGACTGTAAAAAGCGCGAAGCTATCATCAAGATTTGCCGCGAGCTTGAACCGGAGTTTAATTACGCCATCGGCGGCTCGACCTCCATCGACACCACCCCCTCTGGCATGAACAAAGGTACCGGCCTCACAAACTTCCTGTTCGAGGTCGGCATGACCAAAGAAGACATCCTCTTTTTTGGCGACATGACTCAACCCGGTGGCAACGACTATCCGGTTATCCAGGCCGACATCGACGCCATCACCGTCCGCAGCCCCGAAGACACCGTCTATGCCCTTCGGGGCATCCTCGGACTCTACGGCGTCCTCTAACTTAAACCCTAAACCTCCGCCAATTTGTCTCGTCACCGCCCGAAAGGGCGGTTTTCTTTTGTTTATAGTATAATCATTTTATGAGAATTTTAGGCGTTGACCCCGGCACCGGCATTTGTGGTTTTGGCGTTATAGACGTTCCGAGAAAAGGGAATATTGTTCTCCTTGACTCTGGTGCTATCATGACCCCTCCCCACACCCCTCTAAAAGAGCGCCTCCTCGACATTTATAATTCACTCCATGAGATAATCAAAGAAGACAAACCCGCCTGTATTTCCATAGAAAAACTTTTTTTCATGCAAAATATCACCACCGGCATATCTGTTGCGGAGGCTCGTGGCGTCGTCATGCTCGTCGCCGCCCAAGAAAACCTCCCTATTTTTGAATATTCACCTAATGAGATAAAAAAGGCGATGACCGGTTATGGTCATGCCGACAAAAAACAGATGCAAGAGATGGTTCGGGCCTATCTTAAAATGGACAAAGTCATCAAGCCCGACGACGCCGCCGACGCCGTCGCCGCCGCCATCGTCCACTCAATGTTTCACAAAAACAGCTAACCACCAACCGTCGCCCGCTGCGCGAGAGCTTCTGGATTTCAACTTGAAAAAATGATATAATAATAGACAAGAATTAACGAAAGGCTAGTTATTAACTTAAAGATTGCCATCGTCGGTCTCCCTAACGTCGGAAAGTCCACTCTTTTTAATGCCCTCACTAACGCTGGCGCGCTTGCCGCGAACTATCCCTTCGCGACCATCGAGCCAAACGTCGGCATCGTCCCTGTTCCCGACGAACGCCTCGACGTTCTCGCTAAAATGTACGACACCGACAAAGTCGTCCCTGCCACCGTCGAATTTGTCGACGTCGCGGGTTTAGTCGCTGGCCATCTGTTCAAGGGTATAATCGTCCGAAATATCTCTATCTCCCACAGGGGCTTC
>CAZBLB010000009.1:0-24755 GCA_964492765.1 uncultured Candidatus Saccharibacteria bacterium | reverse complement strand
GATTGTCAAGGCATCCACTATTAGTGCCCTTATTTACCTTTTTATGCATTGACATTTATCCAACAATCGAAGTTCGACTGTTAGAACATAACTTGCTTTTAGCAAGCTATGCCGTCAATTAAATTTCATCTATTGTCTATCAAATTGTTAATTAGAAAAACAGAGACATAAAGAAAGCTTCTCGAGGAAGTATATTCTCGCAGTCGGTTTCTATCGCTTTTTATACAGAGGTCAGAAGAGCTGACTTGTTTAACTGAAGATGAGTATATCTCACTTTACGTATTTTTGCAAGGGTTTTTTCGGATTTTTTAGTGAAATATCCGGTGATAAGGGGGTCTTATCTGTTAGGCTAACTGAGGCGCACCCCTGTTGAATTATATATATATATATATATATATATTGGATGGCAGAAAAAGAGGCAGGACGCGAAGTCCTGCCAGTAATGGGGTTAGGGGGCGACAGACCGGGTAGCCCCGGGGCGACGACCTTGAGCCAGCTGGAACTCAGGAAGCGCACGAGGGCTGACCGAGGACAGCCGCCTTGCGGAAGGCATCGGTGAAGAATACGGGGATGAAGCCTTCCTGAGCGTCGCTCATAGCGTGGAAGTCGACCCAAGAGTCACCGATAGTGAGGAACGCCCGACCGTCGTCGGGGCGACATTTGACCGGATAGAGCGAGTTCAGCACGATGTAGACGACGTCGCCATCCGTGACGAGCTTGCGACTGATGTCGTAAATCTGAAGTAGAGGCTCGGGATCGTCGCGCCAGCCTTCACCAAGGAGGCTTTCGTTCAGCGCGATGAAATCTTTGGCGGTCGGAACGAAGACTCCGTAGGGGAAAGAATGGTCAATCAGCGGGGCGGAAAAGCCCGGAAAAGTGCGGCGGACCGCGGGATGACCGTCAGAACCTCTGACGTGCTCGGTATAGAGGCGGTCGAGCTTACCAAAGCCACATTCTTTAGAAAAGGTGTAGCGGCCAAGGCGAATCTCGGTGGCGATGTCAAAGGAACAGATGCCTGACGGTTCGCTTTCGACGACGTCCGTGGGACACAACGAAGTGCCGACGGCTAACTCAAAGTGGTTGTTCGTGCTCATGATAACCCTCCTTGTAAAACGAGCGGCCTAACCATAAAGGTGCAAAAAGTCTCGACTAGCGAGGCTTACTTATATTTATATTATAAAGCCTCGAGAAACGCAAGAGCTAAAGGCGATTTATGGCGCGAAGCACTCCGGGTTTGTCAGCGGAAATAAGAGCGAGCGAAGCGTCGACATCGTTTTTGGCGACTTTTAGCGTGCGAGCAAGGACAGGGTCGTCGGCGAATTGGAGGAAGAACTCGAAAAAGCGATTAGATTCGGCTTCGGAGTTAATAGTGCCGGCAAAATAACGCGGATAATCTTCGATAGACTTTTCTCCGTTGAGCTGTTTGACGTAGCCCCAGTGAGAGAGAAGCCAGTCAAGAGCGCGGTCTTTGGTATATTTCCAGCGACGAAGGCGGAGGAGAAAGCCAAGGTGGTCTTGAGGCTTGATAAAATCGGGGTTTTCTAGGAGAGAAAAGGCAAAGTTGATGTTTTCTTCTAGGCGCGGATGAGCGAGGACGCGGCGAAGATCGGCCTTTAGGTCAGGGTCGGAGACAGAAGAATAGATGTTTTTGATATGGGGGTAAAAATTTGCTTCGTCGAGCCAGAGTTTGGCCTCGAAAACATAGTAGCGGATGTCGGAAGGAATAGTAGAAAAATCATCAGAGTAGAGGGCAGCAAGCGACTCCATAAACTCTGGGTCACGAGAATAAGTTGCGGCAGAGAGAAGAATATCACGAAGCTCGGAATCGTTAGTGGACTCTTTTTCTTTGGGGGTGAGGCCAAGTTTTTCTAGTAAGGGAGATACGGTTTTGTAGAGATAGGCCTTGTATTTTATTTCTTCGGGAGAGTCATAATCTATGAACGGAACGAGACTAGAGATGATGGTGCTGACAATATTCCAGACGGAGGCCGAAGTTTCTCCAGAGAACTTGTCGATAAGAGATAACAGAGAGGCGGAGGAAACGATAGGGGTTTTTGCGAGAAGCATGCGGTCGATAAGGAGGCGAAGGCGTTGTTCTTTGGTGAGGGTTTTGAAATTTGAGAGAGCTTCGGCAAATTCTGGGCCAGAGAGGTTTATGAGGTAGTGACCGGACATATCGTCTTTTACGATGGGGACGGGGTATTTATTGTCGTCGGTTGTGCCGTCGAAGAGGAAACGCTGTTGAGCTTCGTCGGTGATGACTGGGAAGCCGGGCTGGGTAATCCAAGCGGTCATAAACTCTTTAACGTCAAAATCTTTACAGAAGGGCGCAAGAGCCGTCCAGAGGTCAGAAGCCTTGGTGTTTTTGTAGGCGTTTTTGGAAAAATATGCCTTGAGGCCAGCGAAAAAGTTTGCTTCGCCCATTTCACGGATGAGCATGAGCATAAGATGTGCACCTTTAGCGTAAACAATACAGGGGTCAAAAAGAGTGGCAATTTCTGCGGGGTCAGAAACATCTTCGCGGACGGCCTGAACACCAGAGATGGCGTCACGATAAAACGCAGCGAGACAGTCGAGCGTGAAAAAATCATCCCAGACATTGAACTTCGGAAAGATGTGGTCGGTCGCGTAATATTCCATAATGGTTGCGAAAGATTCGTTTAGCCAGAGGTCATTCCACCATTTCATAGTGACGAGATTGCCGAACCACTGATGAGAAAGCTCATGCGTGACGGTTAAGGCGACGGCTTTTTTGGAGGCGAGAGAGGAAGAATCGGAACAGAGGAGCTGGGACTCGCGGTAAGTGACAAGACCCCAGTTTTCCATGGCGCCAGCCTCAAAATCAGGGATGGCGACTTGGTCGAGCTTTTTGAGCGGATACGGAGTCTTAAAGAGGTCGTCGTAATATTCTAGGGATTTTATGGCGAGAGAGTTGGGGAATTTTAGCGTGGCTTTGTCTTGGTTAAGCGGAGCGAAGGTACGAACGAGGACGCCGGATTTGGTTTTTCCTTCGAGGACGTTAAACCTACCGATGACGAAAGCGAGAAGATAAGTGGACATTTTAGGGGTTTTAGCGAAAGTCCAGACGTAGCCGTCGGGCTTGGACTCGCGAGCGAGAAGTTCTGTGTTGCCGAGGACTATATCGTCGGCATCAGGAATAGTAATGGATAGCTCGAAAGTAGCTTTGGCGGCAGGTTCGTCGACACAGGGGAAAGCTTCGCGAGCATAGTGGGACTCGAACTGGGTCGAAACAATGCGTTCTTCCCTATTCTCGAAAATGTATTTTGAGAGATATGCGCCCTGCATGTTTTCTTTAAGAGAGCCGGAGAAGCCTACTTCTACCGTAACGAGGCTTAGAGCGGGCGCTGAGGCCGTTAGAACGAAATCTCGTAAAACGAAATCGGCATTTTCTCCGTTAATTTTGACAAAATCTATGGTTTGGTCAACAGAATGAAGTTTTATAAGGCCAGAAGTTTTGGTTTTTCCTTCTATCTTAACGACGCCGCGAAGGCGGGAAGAATGTTTGTCGATAAAAAGGTCAAGAAAATATGATTTGGGGACAAAAAAATCTAGCAGACGTTCCATGAAAAAATTATAACACTTTTTTGAGGCAAGCTAAAGGTCGCGACGTTGACGGGTGGGGTAAATTAGTGTATATTTTAGAGAGTGGTACCGTAGCTCAGCTGGTTAGAGCGTGGGACTCATAAGCCCAAGGTCACTGGTTCAAGCCCAGTCGGTACTACCATTTTTTATGTCAATTAGTTTTTATGAGGACGTTGGCTTAGGCGAGAGAGGTGCTCACGAGCCTTTAAGGTGACGACGCGACCTTTTGGGGTGCGTTCGAGAAGCCCGAGCTGTAAAAGATAGGGCTCGTAATATTCTTCTATGGTGGTGGGTTCGTCGCCGGTAAGGGCGGCGATAGTGGTAAGGCCGACAGGACGGTCGCCGTAGTTTTCTAGCATAAGTTCAAGCATGTTGCGGTCGGCGGGGTCAAGACCGTATTCGTCAATTTCCATGAGGGCGAGGGCGTCCTCGGTGGTTTTTTTGTCAATTTTTCCTGTGCCCTTGACGTCGGAATAATCTCGGACGCGTTTTACGAGGCGGTTGGCAATACGCGGAGTGAGACGGCATCTAGTAGCAAGGAGAGCAGTAGCGTCGGAGTCGATTTCTTTGCCTAAAATGTTGGCTGTGCGAGAAACAATCTGTTCGATTTCTCCGGTTTTGTAATATTCGAGACGATGGATAATTCCGAAGCGATCGCGTAATGGACCCGCAAGAGAGCCGGTGCGGGTCGTCGCGCCGATGGTTGTAAAGTGAGGCAAGTCAAGACGGACGGAACGGGCAGCAGGACCTTTGCCGATGACGATGTCGAGCTTAAAATCTTCCATGGCGGAATAAAGAATCTCCTCGACGACACGGCGAAGGCGATGAATCTCGTCGATAAAGAGGACGTCGCCGTCTTGGAGGTTGGTAAGGATGGAAGCGAGGTCGCCGGCGCGTTCGATGGCGGGGCCGCTGGTGACCTTGAGGTTGGCGGAGAGTTCGTGAGCGATGACGTTTGCCATGGTGGTTTTTCCGAGACCGGGAGGGCCATAGAGAAGAACGTGGTCAAGAGTCGTGCCGTCGTTTCTGGCTTTGACGGCGTCGATAGCGAGCTTGAGATTGGTTTTGAGGCGTTCTTGACCGATATATTCGGCAAAAGTAGTCGGGCGGAGGGATTTTTCTAGAACCTCCTCAGCGGCGTCATCTTCGTGAGACTCTACATCAACAATGCGCTCGGTACTTCGCTCGATAGACATATAGAATATTATAACCTATTTTGAGGAAAGGCGTTAGGCGGCGTTGGTGTGGACGGCGACAACATCGTCGAGGTCGTCGATAGCGTCGAGTAGGCGTTCGAGCTTTTCTGCGTCTTCGCCTTCGACGGGGACAGTAGCGGTCGGGAGGTATTTAAGCTCGGCGGAAAGAATAGTTAGGTTGGAGTCGAGGAGGTTTTGGCGAACTTTCATGAGGTCGGAGGCGGAAGTGGTGATAATAATGCCATCTTCGGTTTCTTCGGCGTCTTCGGCACCTGCGTCAAGAGCGAGCATAAGAGCGTCTTCGGTTTTCTCGGAAATTTCTATGACGCCAGCACGTTTAAACTGGAACATGACGGAGCCGGGGTCAGCCATGCGACCGCCGTTTTTCTCGAGAGTATGACGAACTTCGGGGAGAGTGCGGTTTTTATTGTCGGTGGCAACTTCGATAATAAGGCCGGCGCCAGCAGGGCCGTAGGCTTCGTAGGTTTCTTCAATAAGAGCAGCGACGGATTTGTCGGCGACACGAGCGATAGCGCGCTCGATGTTGGCTTTGGGCATGTTGGCGAGGCGGGCCTTTTCTAAGACCATAGCAAGAGAAGGGTTCATTGCGGGGTCAGTTCCCTGGCGGGCGGCGATGGCGATTTGGTTGCCGATTTTAGTAAAGAGTGCGCCACGTTTAGCGTCGACGACGGCTTTTTGGCGTTTGGTGGTAGCCCATTTAGAATGTCCAGACATATTTGTTCCTCAAAATTAGGGTTAGTAGAAAACTTAAAAAAATTATAACATAAAAATAGAAAAGAGGAAACCCGGTCAGGCTAGAAGTTTTCTGCTTTTATCTCGAAGAAGGAACGCGGATGAGCACAGACAGGACAAACTTCGGGGGCTTCGGTGCCGGTGAAAATATGTCCGCAGTTGCGACATTTCCAGACGGTGACTTTGTCGGAGCGAAAAACGACGTCGTTTTCTATGTTGTCGCGGAGTTTTAGATAGCGAGCTTCGTGGGCTTTTTCTATGAGAGCGACAGACTCGAACTTTTCGGCGATGTCATCATAACCCTCGGCGCGAGCTTCTTCGGCGAATTTTTTATACATGTCGGTCCACTCGTAATTTTCGCCCTTGGCGGCGGAGGTCAAGTTAGTTTTAGTGTCAGCAACGGCACCACCATTTAGGAGTTTATACCAGATTTTGGCGTGTTCTTTTTCGTTAGCGGCGGTTTCGGCGAAGAGCTCGGAGATTTGCTCGAAGCCATCTTTTTTGGCTTGAGAGGAGAAATATTGGTATTTCATGTGGGCTTGAGACTCGCCAGCGAAGGCAGTTTCGAGGTTTTTCCAAGTTTTAGAGTTTTTCTTGAGTTCCATAGAGTTTCCTTTTCTTTTAGTATAGCACGCTTAGCCGAGGCGGAGGCGAAGGTCGACGAGATGGGTGGAGGTGTTTCGGACGACAAGGTCAACACCGTTCACGGCTTTTTCAATACGATGAGTGACACGCCCCGAGCGATCGCAGATACAAATTTGATTGGAAATTAGCGCGTCGGTGAGATAGCTGCCGTCGTCTCCGATTAAACCATTTCTTATGAGCATGTCGCGAAGAACATCCATAAATACCTCCTTTTGAGGCATTATAGCATAATTTATGGGAGTCGGTGGCGTGTTTAGTAGTTAAGACCAGAAGCCGTGTTTTTTAGTGCGAGCTTTTCCGTCACGGAACTCTTCGAGAAGTTCTTTTTGACGACGGGTGAGATTTTTGGGGGTTTCGACGATAATATTGACGATATGCGGGCCGCGATCGCCGTCGGCGCGCATAGGGACGCCATGACCGGAGAGGCGGAAAGGAGTGTTGCTCTGGGTGCCGGCGGGGATTTTCATGGTGACGGGGCCGTCAACGGTTTCGACTTCGACTTCGCAACCGAGGGCGGCGTCGGCCATAGAGATAGTCGTTTCAGAGAGGATGATGTTGCCCTCACGAGTGAGAGTTTTGTGCGGACGAACGCGGACGCGGACATAGAGGTCGCCTTTGGTGCCGCCGGCAGGAGCTTCGCCACCTTTTCCGGCGAGACGGATGGCCATGCCGTCGTCTATACCGGCGGGGATTTTGACTTTGATTTTTTTGTCGGAATTTGGAGGGGAGACTTCGCGGGTGGTGCCGAAGATGGACTCTTTAAAGTCAAGGGAGACGCTGGTTTCATAATCGGCGCCACGAGCCGGACGACGACGAGAGCCACCAAAACCGAAAAGATTGCCGAGAATGTCATCAAAACCGCTCGCACCGCCAAAGTCAAAGTTAAAGCTTTGGCCGTTAAAGTTGAAACCGTTAGCAGAGCTGTAGCCGCCAAAAGGATTGCCGGAGGCGGCGCCGTCGACGCCAGCATGACCGAACTCGTCGTAGCGAGAACGTTTTTGCTTGTCGCTTAAAACTTCGTAAGCCTCGGTGGCTTCTTTGAACTTTTCTTCGGCGGTTTTATCGCCAGGGTGATGGTCGGGGTGATATTTAATAGCAAGCTTGCGATAGGCCTTTTTGATTTCGTCATCAGAGGCGGATTTGGAGACACCTAGAACTTCGTAGTAATC
Organism: uncultured Candidatus Saccharibacteria bacterium; assembly: GCA_964492765.1. Taxonomy (GTDB): domain Bacteria; phylum Patescibacteriota; class Saccharimonadia; order Saccharimonadales; family Saccharimonadaceae; genus Nanosyncoccus. Next base: position 17,389 of record CAZBLB010000009.1, on the reverse strand, counting down.
GCGTTTAGACATGATAGGTTTATTATATATAATTAGCACTTTTAATGCAAGAGTGCTAAAAATAGGGGTGGTGAGCTAGGCTTAAGGGGTAAAAGCTTGATTTTTTTAGCAAAGTGTGATATAATAAGAATGATAGGGCTTTGCCCATCGAACTTTAGGAGGAAAGGAGCATTGACATGGTAATGACAAACAAAACGGCCACGGCCGGCATTGTCGGTCATACTGAGATGCACGCGCTTCACGCCGACCCCGACGGGTGGCTAAGGCGCGAAAATGTCGACGAATATGTCGATGAACTTTACGACGGAACGACCGGCGGGATATTTATTCTAGTCCTCGGAGACGACGTGAAGTTCATCGCGCAAGGTGCATTCCAAGGACTTTCGTACCTCGAGGAGCTCGTAATAAACGCGGGCACCGAATATATCGGCAAAAACGCCTGTGCCGATATGCGATACCTGAGGATTGTCGTGATACCCAACACCGTGAAAGTCATCGACGACCTCGCGTTCAGCGGGTGCAGCGCACTCGAGGAACTTCCGAACGGACTTGGGGGAGTCGAGTATATCGGAGCGTCGGCGTTTCGTGATTGCTACTCGCTGGAGGAGCTGACCATCCCCGCATCGACGGATACCATTGAAAGCGGGGCGTTCCGCCACTGCCGGTCGCTCGGAAAAGTCACCTTCGAGCAGCACAGTCAGCTGCGCCGGCTAGGCGACAAGGCGTTTGCCGAGAACCGGTGCCTGATGTTCCTGCCGAAAGGCATACCGGCCGGCGTGAAGCGAGCGTACGTAAAGGACGCCTTCCGCGACTCGGCTTGCATGAAGCCCGGAATCATCCGGCGGCTTCTGTATAAGCACCGGGTCAAGCTGTTCCATTATCACCGGTATGATAGCCGGTGGATGTTCTGACCTGCCCCTCCACAAAAAAGAAACCCCGGACGAAAGTCCGGGGATTTTCTTGGCTTTATTTTGCGTATTCGACTGCGCGAGTTTCGCGGATGACGTTGACTTTAATGACGCCAGGATAAGACATGGTGGCCTCGATTTTGTTGGCGATGTCGCGAGCGAGTTTAAGGGCGGTAAGGTCGTCGATTTGTTTAGGCTCGACGATAACTCGGATTTCTCGGCCAGCAGAGATGGCGTAAGCCTTGCTGATGCCCTGGAAAGAGGTGGCGATATTTTCTAGGTCGCGCATGCGCTCGGCAAAGTTTTCGGCGGAGATGTTACGGGCGCCAGGACGAGCGGCGGAGATGGCGTCGCAGATTTTTATGATGAGGGCTTCGGGAGTGGTCTGTTCGATGTCATCGTGATGAGCGGCGATGGCGTGGACAATGTTTTCTGGCATGCCGTATTTTTTGGCAAGTTCGGCACCAATTTCGGCGTGCTTGCCCTCGATTTTGTGAGTGACAGCCTTGCCGATGTCGTGGAGAAGAGCGGCAGTCTTAGCAACACGTTTGTCGGCGCCGATTTCTTCGGCAATCATGCCGGCGATATGCGCCATTTCTATCGAGTGGAGTAAGACATTTTGGCCGTAGCTAGTGCGGAATTTAAGCTCGCCGAGAAGATGAAGAATCTCCCTAGGGATGCCAACAATACCAACTTCGCGGGCGGCATCTTCGCCGGCGCGAACGACCTCTTTTTCGATTTCCTTTTCGCCTTTAGCGACGGATTCTTCGATGGAAGCAGGGTTAATGCGGCCGTCTTTCATGAGACGTTCGAGAGCATAGCGGGCAACTTGGCGACGGATAGGATCGAAGCTGGAGAGGACAACCATGCCAGGTGCGTCGTCGACAACGATGTCGACGCCGGTGGCACGTTGGAGAGCTTGGATATTTCTTCCTTCTTTGCCAATAATACGACCCTTCATCTCGTCGTCGGGAAGTTTAAGGGCGGTGATAGTGCGGTCGGCAGTGACTTCAGAAGACATGCGCTCCATAGCGGTTAGAAGAATAGCCTGGGCGGTTTCGTCGATGTCGTGTTTAATCTCTTTTTGTTCTTTGGCGACGAGAGCGACGAGGTCTTGATGAATGTCGTTCTCGGTCATTTTCATGAGTTTTTCACGAGCCTCGGTTTTAGAGAGGCCGGCGATTTTTTCGAGCTTCTCGTGTTGTTTGACGCGAATATCGCGAACTTCGTTTTTAAGGTCTTCTAGTTCTTTTTCCTCGCGAGTGAGTTTTTCGGACTTTTTCTCGAGCTGGTCGAGCTTGTTCATAAGGGTGGTTTCGCGTTCGGCGAGGCGATTTTCGGTGCGTTTCCACTCTTTGCGACGCTCGGCCTCTTCGGTGGCGGATTTGGTGGAGATGGCGGAAGCCTCTTTTTTAGCCTCGAGAACGATGTCTCCAGCTTCGTGCTTAGCCTTTCTGATTAAGTCTTCAGCTTTGTTTTTACCACCGTTTTCTTTTTTCTTGTTGTATGCAAAAATACTGCCTGCGCCGAGACCGATACCGACAATTCCGGCGACAACAATGGCGACTATTTCCATGTGCTCTCTTTCTAATTGTTTTGCCTGCGGGGTGACTTTCGCAGACGGATTAACAAATATGTATCAAATTTAATATTCCATTTTTATTATACATCATGCCGGAGAAAAATTGCAACCTTAGGAGTTTAGAGTTTTTCTACGCTGTTTAAGACGTAGCTGCCCTCGGGACTCAAAAGAAAGACGAAACGATATTGTTCAAACTCGGTGTAGTTTTCTGGCGTAATAAGCATGTTATTAGCGTATTCGCTAGCGGAAGCGGTTTTATACACGAGAGCGGGGTCGATAGTTAGCTTAGTCTGAGTCTCGCTATCGTAAAACGCGGAGTTTTTTAGGAAAGCCTTATAAATGTTGTCGGCGCTCGCCTGCGTGTCGATAGTGTTTAAGCTAGCATAAACATAGTATTTATTGTCGGACTTGGTTGAATAAGTGCATCTCGAGACATAAAGCTGATGGACGAGCTCGGCGACGCCGCCACAGTTAAGCGACATGATGTCGACGTAAATATTGTAGGTCGAATCGTGCATGAATCCGTCGCAACGCGGAGTTGGATTTTGTGGCTCGGGGGCGACGCCGAAAAACTTTCGGTAGACACTGGCGACGTTTTCTCCGGAGATAGCCACGACGACGCTATTGTCGGAACAGACGGCATTATAGAACTCGTCTTGGTCGGTGAGATTTTGACACCGTTCGGGGTTAAGCGTGGAATAATAGCCGTCGGGGACGTTCTCGAAACTGGAAAGCGTGGTAAGGAGTTCGGGCTCGGAGGATTTTATGTAGTTAGTGACGATTTGAAGACGGTCGGCGATAGAGAGGGAGGAGAGGTTTGGGTAGAGATTTTCTGTGACGCCGTCGCCGGAGTCGCTAAACTCGAAATAGGCGCCGTCTTTGAAATTATCCTGAGTAGAAGCTTCGGTTTTAGTGACGGTGGATTTGTGAAGATAAAAAAGTTTATCGAAGAGAGCGGATTTTATGTCGGCATCGGAGAGGTCTTCTTCGGCGACGACGACAGGCTCTGGGTCAGAAGGAGCGGTTTTTGAACCTTTGAAGATTTTATGCCAGAGGTCAGGAGCGAGAAAATAAACCGCAAAAGCGCCAGCGGCGAGGAGAACGACGGCAAGGATAGCGGCAAAGAGGGGCTTAGGGGATTTTTTGGAGGGGCCGGAAGTGATTTTCGAGGGGGCGGCGAGGGCAGGATTGTCAAAAACAGAAGTGCCGGAAGGAGAAGGGTTAAAGCCCGGAGCGCTAGGGTTAGGCGCAGGCGGAGTAAAACCAGGGGCGGGGCCTTGGGCCGGCGGAGTGAAGTTATTATCGTTCATAAAAATCCTCGTTTAATAAGCTTAACTTTATGTTAGCATAAAAACTATGGTTTTTGAAGAACGGCTATTTTTTAGGAGGAGTAATGCGAGCGGGGCGACCGTAGTCGGGGAGAATAATCGGGCGTCTTTTTCCATGGTGGTCATAGAGGGGAATGGAGAGGTCATGGGCGAGCGTATTGATAACGGCGGCGCCGATACGGAGACCGGTGAACGAGCCGGGGCCGGAAAAATAGGTGATTTTTTCTAGGTCACGCCAGGTTTTGTGGTTTTCTGCGAGTTTTTCTTCGATAAAGCCGAGGAGTTTTTCTGCCATTTCGTGACCTAAACTAGCGGAATATTCCTTGTCGTCGAGGCGAAGGATGAGTTTTTCGGTAGAGGTGTCGAGATAGAGATTCATAGGTTTGACAGGGTAAGCTCCCGAGTAGTGTCGGAAATAATTTTAAACGAAACGGTCGGATGGTTTTTGGGCAAAAGGTCTTTTATAAAGTCGCCCCATTCGATGACGATAATAGCGTTTTTGTCGGCGAGGGCTTCGGACAGCTCAAAAGACATAAGCCCTGGGTCGCTAAGGCGATAAAAATCATAGTGAATAAGCTCGAGGGATTTTTCTTTGGAATAATAGCGGTTAGAAATGGAAAAAGTCGGGGAAGTGACGGGGGTTTTGATGCCTAGACCTTTAGCTAATGCGCGAGTAAAAGTGGTTTTTCCGGCGCCGACGTCGCCAATTAGTTCAAAAACAAGCGGAGGCTTGAGGGACTTTCCGAGGCGTTCCGCAAAATCGGATAATTCTTGTTCGGAATTGAAAATCATAGTGAGAGACTCGTTAGTTTAGCGAGGTGGCTATATCATATATGATATAGCGGGCTAAGGTCTAACTATTATATTATACCATAAAAAGAAGCGGACTGCTGACGCCTCCAACAAAAATCTAGATACCCCTGTTTTATCAGTGCCTTTATCTTTTACCCGTACAGGTCGCTACAGCTTCTCCAACGCCCAACTACAGTATCGTGGTAGCTATGGCTACTTTTTATCGTCGTATGGCTCTAATGCTACAAATATAAGGAACTTGGTCTTTGAGCGCAGGAACCTCTTTCCCCGGAGCAACTATAGTAAGGGTAATGGCAATTCCGTCCGTTGCGTAGTTCGGTAGCCCCTGTATATTCATGTGTTTATATGATATAATATTTTTATGGGGTCGTCGTTCAACGGATAGGACATATCCCCTCTAAGGATACAATGGCGGTTCGATTCTGCCCGACCCTACCAAATTATGAGCCGAGTGGTGGCTCTTTTTGCATTTCTGAGGGTATTCGTTGTAATGACGTGTCGGAATGACCCCTCCAACAAAAATCTAGATACTCCCGTTTTATCAGTGCCTTTATCTTTTACCCGTACAGGCTACTATTCTACCTACGCCTTCCTGGGCTCTCGTAGCTACCTCGGCTACTTCCGTTCGTCGTATGCCTATAATGCTACTGACGCAAGGCTCTTGCGCTTCAGCCGATCGTACCTCAATCCACGGGGCAACGACGGCAAGGGCTACGGCTTTTCCGTCCGCTGTGAAGCTTGGACACACGTTTAAGTTAGTTATGGTATGATAGGGATATGATTATTGGCGTGTTCGATTCGGGGATTGGGGGACTGACGGTTCTAGCCGAGATAAAAAAGTTGCTTCCGAATGAAAAATATTATTATATTAAGGACTCGAAGAACTGTCCGTATGGAGAAAAAAGCCTTGAGGAACTGAAAAAAATTGTTTCTAGTGCGACGGAACGGTTGATATGGCGCGGGGCGGAGATAATTGTGGTGGCGTGCAATACGGCGACAACGCAGACGATAGATTATTTGCGTGAAAAATATCCCGAGGTAAAGTTTGTAGGGACGGAGCCGGCGATAAAGAAGGGGGCGGAGGAGTCGAGCGAGCGAGCGAAAATTGTAGTGATGGCGACAGAAGGGACGGCGAGAAGCGAAAGGTTGAGGCAGATGACCGTTAAATACAAAAAGCCGGGGCAGGAGATTTTGACAATTCCCTGCTCGGGGCTGGCGAGGGCGATTGAGGATAAGGACGAGGAAAAGATTGAGAAGATTTTGGACGGGCTAGAGGAAACGGCTGGGGGCATTTTGACAAAAACCGATGGAAAAATGTCGGAGATTTCGTCCGCGCTCAAAATTATGGACTTTACAGAGGTAGAGACGGTAATTTTGGGGTGTACGCACTATCCTTTGATACGCGAAAAAATACAGAAAAAATTTCCTTGCGCGAGGCTAATCGACGGGAGCGAGGGAGTCGCAAGGGAGGTTAAGCGGCTGGTTTCTCAAGCTTGTAATAAATAGACGGGGCGAAGCGAACAGGGGCAAGTAAAGTCTGGGCAGGGCGCTCGAGGCGAGCGAGGGCTTTGGTGGTGAAAATGTTTTTAAGGGCGCGGGAACGGAAATTAGAGACAGAAAGGGTTTTAAGGATTTTGAAACCTTGTTTTTTGAAGAGGTCTTCGATGTAGGCGGGGTGATAGTTATACATATTTAGCTCTTCGAGATAAGAAGGCTCGCGGTCGAACGGGTTGACCTTGGACTTTTTGAACCAGTAGCGGAACATTTTAGGTAGAGTTTTTTTGTTGGCAACCTCGATAACGGCGACGCCTCCGGGCTCAAGAACACGGTAAAGCTCGGAGACGACTTTTGGCATGTCTTTGAAATGATGGGTGGCGCGAACCATCATGAGACCATCAAAAGAGTCGTCGTCGAAGGGAAGAGAATAAATATCGCCAGCTTTAGTGCTTATCTTGTCGCCGTATTTTTCTTTGGCCTCGGCGAGCTCGGTTTTGGAGTAGTCGAAAATAGTGGCATGTTTGGCGCGACCGAGATATTCGTCGGCGAGACGACCATAACCACCCGCGATGTCAACAAAATCATCCATGGAGTCGGGGAGAAGTTTGCGGATAGCCATGCGATCAGCGAGGTCTTCGTAGGCACGCTTGCCGTCTTCCCAGAAAATCTTGCGATAGTTGTAGCCGTTGTAGTCGGCGACGATAGCGTGGTCTTTGTCAGAGTCGGTGGGTTTTGAAGCAGATTTTGTCATAAGAAAATTATATCAGCCCAGCGGAAGAAACGGAAGTTTGAAAAATATAGAGAAGTATGTTAGAATTAAAGAATGAGAAAGAAGTTAGATAAGGTGATTGCGAAGCTTAATCGCAACAATAACCACAAACACAGCGATAAGCGCAAACATTTGCGCCATAAAGACGGTCGCTAGTCTTATCCGCTCGTTTGAGCGGTTTTTTGATTTTGGGGATAGTGAGTTTGTTTTGAATGGGGTAAAGATAGTGCTTCTTGGGCGGGCGAAAGTTGCGCTTAACTATTTTTTCTTGAGCTGAGTATAAAAAGTTTTGAGGGTTTTTAGGAGGGGGACGAGAGGGTCGTCGGTTTTAACGTAGGCAAAGGAAAGGCGAGAGGAGGAGTCGAGCTTGGCGTAGTAACGCCAGAGAAGACCGCGACCAAACAACTCGATGTGGCGGTCGGGGCTGACGTTGGAGTCGGAGAGAAAGTCCTCGAGATGGTTGAGATAGGTGGCTTGTTTGGACTTGTATTTTTGGTTAAAGATGTTTTCCCAGAGATTTTTTTCGGCAAAATAACTCCAGACTTCGTGGTCTTTTTGAGCGGGGCCGATTTCGTTGCCGAAGGCGTCGAGGCGAACGGCTTTTTTAAGTTCGGACTCAAGAGAGGGGAGGTGATGACTGATTTCTGAAAGATAGTCGCGCATTAGCGACTCGAGAAGGGCTTTGAAATCTTCGTCGAGGGCGCGTTTCTTTTTTTCTATCTCAGAAACTTCATCATCCCAAAACATTGTTTTTATTTTATCATCTTTGGGGGTTTAAGGCTAGATTACGCGGGAGACTTCCTCGAGGGTGGTGACACCGTTTAGAGCCATAAGGAGACCTTTTTGCTCCATGGTAAGCATGCCGGAGGACCTTGCGAGGGATTCGATTTTTTTGGCGTCAACGTCGGCAACGTCGCCACGAAGGAAAGCAGAGATTTCGTCGGAAACGATGAGCTGTTCCATGATAACGGCGCGGCCAGCGTAGCCAAAGGGATTTTCTTCGGTCGTGACGGGACGATATAAGGTTAGCTCGTCAGGAGAAAAGTCGGGGACGCCTTTTAGGGTTTCTTCGATGTAGCGACGAGTAGCGTCGTCGGGGGTGTAGGGTTCTTTGGAGTCAGTAAGACGACGAACGAGGCGCTGGGCGACAATGAGACGGATAGAACTGGAGAAGATGGGGTTTTGACCAATCATATCGACCATGCGAGCGAAGGCGGACGCACTAGAGTCGGCATGAAAAGAAGAAAGGACGAGGTGGCCAGTGATGGAGGCCTGGATGGCGGTTTTGGCGGTGTCGGCGTCGCGGATTTCTCCAACCATGACAACATCAGGGTCGAGACGGAGAACCGAGCGGAGACCTTCGGCAAACGAGCCGCCGTCTTTGGTTTTGATGGGGATTTGGGAGATGCCGGGGAGACTGTATTCGATTGGGTCTTCGAGGGTGATGATTTTGCGGTCGGTGGTGTTGAGGGCGTTAAGCATAGAGTAAAGGGTGGTGGACTTGCCGGAGCCGGTAGGGCCGACCATAAGAACAAGACCGCGGGGGCGAGAAATAATCTCGTCGATTTCGGCACGCTCGGCGGAAGAGAGGCCGAGAAGGTCGAGCTTGAGCAAAGATTCGTCAAAGTTAAAGAGGCGGAGAACGGCGTCTTGGCCGTACATAGTGGGGATGGTTTCGACACGGACGTTTAAGGTGTGGGTAGAAGAACCGCGCGTAATTTCGGTCTGGGCGTGGCCAGACTGGGGGAGGTTTGAGGCGATGGAGATATTGGCGCGAGAAGAAAGCTCGCCCATAATGACACGATAGCGGTCGCGGTCGAGATTAGCGACAGGATGAAGAAGGCCGTCAACGCGCATACGGACGCGGATGATTGATTTTTGGTTTTCGATATGGATGTCGGAAGCGCCGAGTTTGTCGGCTTGATCTAAAAGAAAATCAAAAACGCGATTAGAGGAGACGGAATTGAGGGTTTGAGAGACAGAGGAGAGCGTCTCGGAGTCGCCAGGCTTGGCGATTTTAATGTCTTCGTATTTAACCTCTCGAGGCGGGTCGTAGCGAAGCATAAAAACGCGAAAGGCGGAGTTGGAAACGAGGAAGAAATCGACGCGCTCGCCGCTTTTTTCGTAATCGTCGGTGATATTATTCAGGACGGAGCGGGGGGTCTGAGAAGTAATCATAAACTGATAGTGTTCGCCGTGGCCACCACGAGTAAGCGGGAGAATGTAGTTTTTATGCATCTCTTCTTTATCGAGAACACCATCGACAAGAGGGACGGTGTCTTCAAACTCGCGCGTGTCGAGATAGGGCAGGCCCAAAATGCGGGCGCGACTCATGGTCGCGGCTTCTTCGTTTTCTCGACGCTTAGCCTGACGCTCTTCTTCGTTCATGGTTATGTTTATTATATCATCAAATGTTTTGATTTAATATTACAAAAAAATAAACCCCTTAGGGTTTGGTACCTCCGATAGGGTTCGAACCTACGACCTTCTGTTCCGAAGACAGACGCTCTAATCCGCTGAGCTACGGAGGCTCTTATGTGGTCGGGGTTAGCAGACTCGAACTGCTGACCTCACGCTCCCAAAGCGCGCGCGCTACCAACTGCGCCAAACCCCGATGGACATATTTTATCATAAATCGCTGGATTTTGCTAGGTGGTAGGCTTTAAAGTCGCCAGCTTCTTTGACTTCTGCGACCGTATAGCCCTTAAAAATTTCTTGAGTAAAATCCACTTCTTCGTCGCTTTTTGCGACATACCAGAAAGAATCTTCACCAGAGGCGAAATCGACGAGGGACTCGACGGGATTAACGGCGGAGACATAAGCGACGGTTTGATAAAAGAGGTCTTTGGTGGCGGTGACGATAGTTTCGGAATTGTCGGCGGCGACGGAAGAAATCTGAGCAACAATGTCTTTGGGGTCGGTGCGCATGTTGTAAAGACCAAGGGCATTAAGGCCGACCATAACGAGAACAGCAACGACGAGGACGACAAAGGCTTTTTTAACGAGGGAGAAAATAGCAAGAAGCACGACAGCGGCGACGGCGAGAAGAATGAGTTTTATGACGGGGACCGGCAAGCCCCAATCGTATGCCCATTTGCCCATAAAAACCGAAACACCACTCGAGAGATATGGGAGGGCGAGCAGGACGAGAGCGAAGCTAAGGATTAAATAGATAAGCTTTCTCATACAGTTTAAGGTTAACACAAAACCATCATTTTGTCGACTTTTCTAGGGAAATATGATAGAATGGCGAGAGGACTGGGTGTGGCGCAGTTGGTAGCGCGCAGCGTTCGGGACGCTGAGGTCGTCAGTTCAAGTCTGATCACCCAGACCAGTTTTGTCGGGGTTTGGCGCAGTGGTAGCGCGCACGCCTGGGGGGCGTGAGGTCGCTGGTTCGAACCCAGTAACCCCGACCACAATTCGACCGATGGGTCGTTTTTTTATCGTCTGTTTAGTATCTTGGAGGGAGGGACTTTTGGTAGGTGATATAGAGGTCACCGTCTTTGCCGGAGGAGTTAGCGCCGAAAAGATAGACACTGGTGGCGTAGTTGATGATTTCTGCTGGAGAGGCGACGTTGCCGGATATATTTGAGTCGATGGCATAATCTCCGCCAGCGGTGCGCCGGAGATTGACGCTGTTTGCGACAACGACGCCGTTAATTTGTAGGATTTGATTACAAACTGCGCTGTTAAGGTCGGCGATGGCGACATTACCACAGGTGTCGACTTTTCCTCTGGACACGATAATGGCGTCAATTTTTTCTACATTGTCGTTTATGAGCACGTCGCCGTTTGAGATGATGAAAATTTGGGGCGGGAGGTTGTTGGAGTCATAGCCACCATCAGGAACTTCTATATTACTACTAATAATTAGCGGGTCGGAGCTGTCGTTAAAGATGACTGTAGCTTCACCATTAGTGACACTCGGACTCGAATCTATTGTCTGGGTTTTAATCGTAGTCGCGACATTTTCATATCTTGAGACTAAGCTGTCGTATAGCGTAGTGGAGAGGTCAATGCCCGAATCGCCGAGCGTGTCTGCCGAATTTGCTTCGCACTGGGAGTTGGCGATAGTGAGCGGGGAGATGTCGCAAAGCTCGCTGGCTTTGTCGGTGAACACTCTATTAGCAGAGATGGCGCTACCGGACGAGAAGCCGTTGACTTCGCCTTTGGCAATAATTGCTAAATCGGTCCATGAGCTAAAGCGATAGCTGTTGTCGCCATTTTTAACGGTAGTGATACTACCCTTGACGCCACCGTTGGAGCCGACGCTTCCGCCGTAAACCTGTACGTTAGGGCGCTTAACGGTCGTCATGCAGGTAGAAGTCGAGAGGCGACCGGTCGTCGAAGAACTTGAGCGGACCGGATAAACACCTACTGCGATACAGAATTTTTGGCCGACACTGAGGGTAGGAACGGAGATGTTTGGAATATTTATTCCTGTACTATAGCTAGAATCAGTATAGACCTTATTAGAGTTGTAGCCACCAAATGCATAATCGTCCCCACCGCTGTCTTTGTCGGTTTGAGTACAGTTCAAGGCACCGCGACTGCGAACTAAATAGCAGAAGTCACTTCCAGAGATAGTGTCGCCGCTAGTAATTCTTGTGGCGTCTTCGGTGTTAGCGTTTTCGTCAATGACATAAGTGACGAGATAGACTTTTGAGTTTAGGTCGGTGATGAAATTTCTGGTGATACCGTCGCTCCAGCCGTTGTCGCGTTCGACTGCCACGTTAAATGTAGCGCTCACTGGGTCGGTCGAGGAAGTAATAAAACTTGGGCCGCTCGTAGCTGGAGAAATGTCTACGATATTAAAGTTGTAATCTCTATGAACGGTGGCACTATACGCCGAGAAAGTATTGGAGTTGTTTGTGGTCGAGGTCGGATTGGCAAGATTGGTGGTATATTTTGAGCTAGCGACAAGCTCGGTGCGGTCGTATTCACTCCTGATGACCGTTCCGCTGAGCGTACCCTTCAAGAATGTGTCGCGATAATGAACGGCATAGTTTTTATAAGTGTTCGTTCCCTGTTGGGTGATGGTTTTAGTTTCGCCGGCGAGTAGTGAATAGGCCGAGGCGACCGTGTTGGTGTTGAGGCTGGTAGTGGTTCTTCCTCGCGTTGCGCTGGAGCTCCATGAATTAGAAGAAGAGGACGTATAGTTGGCGTAGTTAGAATTGGTTAAATCTACGCTAAGGCTAGACCCGGCAGTGCCAGCGGGAGAAATGTTTTTCTTGGACTTTTGTTCGCCGTTTTCTGTGATGGTTTCTTCTACGCTTAAACTCGTCGAAACCTTAGCGCGAGGTGTGCCATAAACCGAGTCATACATTGAGCCGAGCCTGTTGGGGTAAAAATAGCACGTCGAGCGAGTCGGATGAGAGCACAGACTGTAGTTCTTGCCAGAAACAAGTAACGCCTCATTAAACCCAGAATCAGTGCGCGTGAGCCGGTGGTCAAAGCCGAGAGAGACACTAGGTTCGGTTGCAATATAGACACCGCTGGCGTTTCTGACGGCGCCGGTCGCGGTGACGCCGGTAGTTTCTCCGGTGACGGTTATGTTGTGGTCGGTATAGTTGTCGGCATAAGCCCACTCGTACTTAGGATAGTTAATAGTAAAACATGCCGAAGAAGAGGTAGAACTGCCCTCAAAATCTTTACCGCCGGAAGCATAGTATCTTGTCTGGGGGGAATAAACAATACGCTGACAATAAATAGTGGAAGTGCCAGTGTTTTTAGGAGAAAACTCAACCGTCATGGATTTAAGGAGTTTTGAGTCGGTTAGACCGGGAAAGGTCGGGGTAGTTTCGCTTGAATAGCCGGTGTCGCTCCAGGTGACGCCGCCGTTATAGGATTCTTGGATTTTCCATTTTGAGACGATATTGCTAATCGTAAACGCTGGAGATTCGCTATTCTGCCTCTGGAGATAATGAGAAAAGTTTAGTTTTAGTTTGTCGGTCGGGGTGGTGAGGTTGCCGTTGGAGTCTTTAGCCGGCTTAGCCGTGGCGCTTGAGCCGTAAAGGCTATAATCCCAAGCGGAAGTCGAAGTGGAAGAGTCTATATAGACACCGCTTGACGCGTTGATGAAATTAGCAGTGTAATCATTGACGGGATTGTCGATGTAGATACAGGCTTTGTCGGTAGTAGTCTCCCGTCTGTCTATGGGCCACCATCCGCCGCTATAATATTCCCACTCGGCATAATAGTCATAATCCATTTCTGCACAAAGTTTTACTGTTTCCCCAACAGGGACATCGACCTTATAATACATTATCTCTGGGTTTCTATAGTTGTCGTCTCTAGCGTCCATGTCAATCGTGCCATCGCTAAGATATTCCCAATTCCAATAGCCTGAGTCTATTCCTATTTTTGGATAATACCAGGTCCATGCATCTACGTCATAGTTAAAATCTGTACGTCTAAAATATAGCTCAACGTCCACCCAATAAGAGGTATGAATGCCGTCGCCACTACAGGTATTGCCCGGAGGGCAGGTTAAAGTTCCATCGGAGTTTCCAAGACCTACGAAGGCGGTAAACTCCGACTCGTGGGTATCCGGCTCGTTGGGAGGGTAATATGGAGGATCGGGGTCATACGGAGGATCATACGGGTCGGGGTCATACGGGTCGGGGTCATAGCCGCCGGAGTCGGAAACATTCACTACGGAGCAAACTTCAGTAAGGGGCTGGCGCTCATAATCGTAAGGGAGCGCCCAAGCAACAGTCTGGCAAAAATAGTATTCTCCTGATTTGTGAAAGGTTATGTCATAGATGCCACGCGAGATATAGCGCTCACTAGACCCGTCGGTATATTTCCGATCTTTTACGCGATAAGGAAATGAATCGAAGCTGCTGGCATCATCAAACCAATCCCATGTTCCGCCTTCGTAATTGCCGATAAGGTTATCGCTGAGCTCGTAGCTTTCGGGGTAGCTGATATCATAGTAGCCGTCCAAGTAATAAGTTCCACCCCAACGGTCGTGAAGCCCGTTGTATATAACTTCACGACCGATTGCGACATTTGTATCTTCGCCACCCATATTAGCCCTATAAGACGTAGAGAAAGCGTTGTGCGAAAAAGTCATCCTAACTTTTTCGCCGACGGAGACGTCAAAGTAAATATGGCAATAAGAGCCGCCACAGGTACGGCCGCCAGAAAGACCAGAATCAGAGATGGCACAAGTGTAGTCGCTGCTATATGTAGTTTCTCGGCGGCCAGAGACGCACGACCTTGCGCCGAGGTCAGCAAAGGCGTTGTCGGCTTTAATAAAGACTAGGCTCAAGAATATGCTAAAAAGAAAAGTTAAAAATATATGACGCTTCATTAAATCTAGTTTAACATGATTATGGTAAAAAGAGAAGAAAAAAAAGTTATGGCTAGATTTGGGTCAAAACCGCTAATGAGCGAAAAATACGGAGACGAAAATTTTTATGGACGTGCAAAAATTCGTCGACAGCGCGAGCGGAGCCAGGGAGACTGGGGTTATTATAGTCGTGAATGACGATAATTCCCTGTCTATTGAGACGTGGAGCGGTGAGAGCAAGAGAGGTTTTTATCGATGAGTAGAGGTCGCCGTCGAGGAAGGCAAAGGAGATTTTTTCGGGGACATCACGAGACGGGTCGAGGTCGCTAAAGAAGGCTTTTTTGATGATGGGGAGCGGGAGATTTTGGCGACGAAAACGGTCTAAAACTTCGCGTTTAGTGACAAAAAGCTCGCCAGCCTTAAAGGCGTCGCCGACAGAAGAAGAATCTTCGCTGGTTTTGTCCGGGAGACCAGCAAAAGAATCATAAAGATAGAGTTTTTTGTCGGAATTTTGAGCGCGGAGCAAACCTCCGAAAAGCACAGAGGTCGCACCCCTATAACAGCCAAACTCGGTCCAGTCGCCAGAAATGCCATTTTTTAGGGTAGTTTCGGCGAGGCGCAGGAGTTCGGCTGTCTCTTCTTTGGAGACCTGAGGGGTGTCCATAGCTAGTCTTTGTTGGGGTCTTCGATGCAGACGCAAGAGTCGCCACTGTCGCACATGCAGGCGTCAGAGTCGAGAATGTTTTTAGCGCGACGAATCATCTCGGCAAATTCGTCGGTTTTAATCATATAAACTGGCTTGGAGGCGGAGGTAGAAATAAGTTCGTGGCGAGCAGAAAAACCGGCTTCGTTCTTTTCTTCGTCAAGTTCAAACCCGAGATAAGAGAATTTTTGAATGACGCGCTTTCTAATTTCGGCAGAGCGTTCGCCAATGGTGGCCGTAAAGACGATTGCGTCGACGCCGCCAAGCGAGGCAGAAAGGCGACCGATTTCTCCTTGAATACGATAGATATACATAGCGTGAGCGAGAGTGGCACGGTCGTCGCCTTCGTCACGGAGACGGATAATTTCACGCATGTCGTCGGTGATGCCGGAGACGCCGAGGAGGCCACAGCGTTTGTTCAAATATTGTTCCAAATCTTCGTCGTCGATGAAATGTTTGGCGCGTTTAATGGCGAGAGCAGCGGCGGGGTCAAGAGAGCCAGAACGAGTGGACATCATGACGCCTTCTAGCGGAGTGTAGCCCATCGTGGTATCGTGAGACTTACCCTTAAATACGGCAGTGACAGACGAGCCAGAGCCGAGATGGCAGACAATTAGTTTCTCGGGGAGAATGTTGGCTTTCTCCATGTAGTTTACGATAGAGCCGACAGAGAGACCGTGAGCGCCATAACGTTTAATCTCGGCACGGTCGGCGAGGTCTTTGTCGATGGCGTAATATTTCATTAAATCGGGGCGGTCGGAGTGGAAGGCCGAGTCAGAGACAGCGATGACCGGAGTGCCTTTAAACTCTTTGACAAAAGCCTCAATCTCGTTAGCAACAACAGGGACATGAAGCGGGGTGCGCTTTTTGGCGATTTCGAGATTTTTAAGACATTCTTTGTCGACGAGGTGGTCTTTGGTAAAATATTCGCCGGTGGCGACGATGCGGGCGAGAATGGCGTTTATCTTGGAGACCCCACCAAGATAACCTTCGCCAGTCAAAATCTCGTTTAGAACCTTGACCGTGCCGTTCAAATCCTCAAGAGCTACTTTGATTTTTTTCTTTTCGCCATCGGCTTTTTCTAGTGTGCAGACGACTTTTCTGCGCTCGTATTCGAAGTGGAGCGAGCATAAAAGTTCATCTTCGCGATAAAGGGCGTATTTTCTAGAGCTGGAGCCTGGGTTGGTAATCAAAATTAGACGAGGATTTTTCATCGAACTCTCCTTTAAGTAATCTTAGGGTTATTATATATTATTTTTTGGATTTTTTCTTAGAAGATTTTTCTTCGGAAACAATTTCGCCTTCTTGGATTTTGAGAGTCTTGCCTAGTGCTTCTTCGGTGGTTTTAAGGGCGGACTTGACGGCAAAGAAGCTGACGAGATAAACAACAGAATAAATGACGAGACCGACGCCGGTCAAGCGGGCAAGCTCGTTAGGGATAATAAACTGGCCGGAGATGCAGAGAAAACCAATGACGACGCCGATGACGGGCCAGAGATAAGAGCCGACGGCGGAGCCGAGACGATGGCGGAGGTCGGAGAGATTAAGAATACGAACGGCGGAAGTAAGGACGATATAGACGCCGATGATAAAAGAGATAGCTTCTTTAATGAAACTGGCACGAGAGACAAGCAAAAGCCCGGCGGCAAAGGCGAGGACAATACAAAAAAGCGAAAAAGTCGTGCGACGTTCGGGGGTAGCTTTTAGAAAAATGATAAACTTAACGATGGAATAAACGAGCGAAACGACGCCGAGAAAAATAGCAATCCAGTCGGTGACTTGGTCGGCCCAAACGATAAAGCAAACACCGATACAGAAGAGCGCGATGGAGCTGACCACTTTTTCTAGTTCTAGTTTTTGAGTATCTTGCATGAAAAGTTCCTGTTTAAGTGGCTATGGATAATTTTATTATAGCACCAAAAATAACCCCCGAGCGGGGGTTATTTTTGGTTATTTGTCGACGACTTCGCCTTCGACGGCATCGGAGTCGTCGGATTTTTGGTCGGTCTTGTCGGCAGAGCCGGCGTCAGAAGAGGCAGACTGATAAAGTTTGGCACCGATAGGCATGATACGGTTGTCGAGGTCTTTGGTGGCAGCTTCGAGCTTGTCTCTGTCGGCGGTTTCGTCCTTTAGAACTTCTTTAGCGGCGTCGCAAGCTTTTTTGATGGTGTCTTTATCTTCGTCGGAGATTTTGTCTTTGTATTCGTCGGGCATTTTCTCAAACTGGTAGACTTTGTTTTCGAGAACGTTGCGTGCGTCGATGGCTTCGCGTTTTTTCTTGTCTTCGTCGGCATGAAGCTCGGCTTCTTTTTGGGCTTTTTCGATGTCCTCTTTGCTCATGTTGCCGGAGTTTTGGATGGTGATGGACTGTTCCTTACCCGTGCCCTTGTCTTTGGCGGTAACGTTTAAGATGCCGTTGGCGTCGAGATTAAACGTCACTTCGATTTGAGGAATACCGCGAGGAGCAGGAGCGATACCGTCGAGAATGAAGC
>CAZBLB010000008.1:0-31016 GCA_964492765.1 uncultured Candidatus Saccharibacteria bacterium | reverse complement strand
TTGGACCACAATCAAGAGCTCTAACCAACTGAGCTACTCTCACCGTATGAAGTTATTATAGAAGTTAAAGAGAAGAAAGTCAAGGGAGGAGGAAGTGGGGTTTGCAGGGGGAAGGCGCAAAAAAGGAAGTGCGGAGGGGGTTTGCAAGATGGGGCTTATGAGGCTGGGTTATGGAAGCAGAAAGAAGACACCAGCGCCAGTGGCGATACCGAGGAGGATAGTAAGGATAATAATAACGGGGAGCGGGAGACCGGATTTTTGTTCTTTGTCGTCGATAATCTTGACGGGGCGGGAGGATTTTTGGGGTTTTTCTGGTTTTTGCTTCTTTTCGTAAACGTTTTTTCTGGGGGTTTTATCGGCGGAGTCGTTGACGCCGAGGAAGCTGAGCTTTTCGTAAGAGCTCGCTGAGGATTTTTCGGGGACAGACGAGGAGAGCGGGCGCTTGTCGACCGAGTAAGATGGGAGGAAGGGGGATTTGGCGCTTGCGCCAAGAGAGTAGGCATTGTTGTCGGGAGTAGAGGGCTTCGGGGCGGGCTTTGAGGTCGAGGCGGGTTTTGAGGGAGTTAGGGTGGAGGTGGTCGGTCGGGTGGAGGCAGTGGTCTTTGTGGGGGATTTGATGATTTTAGGATCGGATTTTGGGGCTGGTTTTACGACTGGTTTTGAGGCGGGCTTTGGGGTGGTTTTAATGGAGACGGGAGTAGGTTTTGAAGTGGGTTTTGAAGAGAGCGAGCGAGGGGCGGGAACAGCGAGAGATTTTTCTGTGGCGACTTTTTTTTCTAGCTCGCGCGTTGGGCGAGAGACGGGACGGGAAATAAGCGGGTCGGTCGCAGAGGCGCGACGGCCGCCGATGAAATCCATGTAGCGAGCAGAGGAAGGTTTAGTCGTCGGCATCTTTGACCTTTTTAGCGATTTCTATGATGTCGACAAATTCGGGAGCGATAAGACTGGCGCCGCCGATGAGGAGGCCGTTGCAATCGTCAAGTAAAAGATATGACTCGGCATTGAGGGATTTTACGCTGCCGCCGAAAAGAAGGGGGATTTCTTCGGAGACGGATTTGGAGTAGGTTTCTTTAAGGGTAGTGCGAATGAGTTTGAAAACTTCGGCGACGTCGGTAGGGAGGGCAACTTTGGCGGATTTGCCGTGGCCGGAAATAGCCCAGACCGGTTCGTAGGCGATGATGACCTTGGTTAAATCTTCGGCGGAAACGTCGGAAAGACCGCCTAGAACTTGGTCGCGGACGACGTCGGCGGTCTCTCCGAAGGTGCGCTCGGACTCGGTTTCGCCGACGCAAAGGATAGGGGTGAGGCCGTTACGGATAGCGGCGGAGACTTTTTGTTTGATGTCTTTGTCGGACTCGCTGAAAATATAGCGGCGTTCGGAATGGCCGACGATGGCGTAATTAACGAGGGAGCGGAGCTGAGAGACAGAAACTTCGCCGGTGAAAGCGCCGAAATCTTTGTGATAAAAGTTTTGGCAGGCGAGCTTGATTTTTCTGCGGTCGGTTTGGAGCGAGAGAGTTTGGAGAGCGACGAGAGAAGGGGCGACAATGACCTCGATGTCGCGATAAGAGTGGACTTTGGTTAGCAACTTGTTGAGGTAGAGCGAGGACTCACCCACGGTGAAGTTCATTTTCCAGTTGCCAATGATATAAGTCTTCATGGTTATTATTTTACAAAGATTCATGAAAAAATACAAGCGAGAGAAGGAGAAAAATATGCAGATTTGTCGGAGATTTCGTCCGCGCTCAAAATTCGTCTAAAACAGGGGTCGGAGGGTGGATTATTTGATGACTCCGAGGAGACCGCGGAGGGCGTAAGCGGTGTCTTCGTGAGAGCGGACAGTGATAGTGTCTATGCCCATTTCTACGACAGGATAATCGTTCCCGCCAGGACTGGTCATGTCGCCGAAGTAAAGGATGTCGGATTTTTTGACGCCTAGCTCATCCATGAGGTGAGTCATGCCAAAAACTTTGTTCATGCCTGGGACAAAGGCGTTAATAGAGGTCGTGCCGCCGATTTCATACTCAAAATCGGGGGCGAGTTTTTTGGCTTCTTTGACGATTTGTTGGCGTTTTTTGTGGTCGGGATCCCAAGCATACTTGTCCTCGGTCGAGGCCTTTTGGCCGAGGGCGGAAAAAGTGACCTGAGAGAGGCGGTTTTCGATAATCTCGTCGCCTTTTTTGAGCTTAGACTCTTCCCAGAGGCCGAGCGACTTGGCGGCGGTTTCGAGAGCGGAGGAAACCGCGGAGACTTGGTCGTCGGTTAGCGGGAAGCTGTAAACTTGCTCCCAGTTTTGTTCGGAGTAGGCGTCGGTATCTTTAGTGATGCTGATTTCGAGCGGACCACGCCTTTTCCCAGGGGTGGAATAGCGATAATATTGAGTGCCCTGCGCGACAAAAAGATGGAGGCTGGTTAAATCGAGCGGGGTAGCACCGCGCTCAATGAGGCGATTAACGATTTGAATGAGAAACTGGTCGAACTTTTGACCGGAGATGGGGCAGATTTTGAAACCGGCGCGGAGACAAGCGATAAGTAGGTCGGCGATTTCGTCAGGAATAGGGGTTTTGGCGACATTGAGGGTTTGGTCGACATCAAATGACAAAACTTTTTTCATGAATACTCCTTAGTTTCGGTTGTGTTTTATGTAGTCGTCTTCTTTTTCTAGCTCGGCACGGAGAGTGTAGCTTTTACACTTGGCATCCTTACAATTGGTGGCTTCGTAAAAATATGAGCCGAAGTCGCTGTTAATATAAAAACCTTCAGGGTCGGTAAAGAGGTTGGGGTCGATAACGGTTAAGACCGACTCGGAAATTTCCTCGGGATAATAGCCGTTTTTCTCGTAGAAGGACTCTTCGAGAGCGTAATACATGGCGTTAATAGCGGTCTTGCGGTCGTCGTCGCGGTTCATGGCGTCGACGTTTCCCTTTTGAATGAAGAAAAGAATGAAGAGAAGCGACGCAAAAGCCGCAACTACGACAATTTCTGGAACCGTAAAACCTGATTTTTTAAGCATAGTCATAAGAGAATTATACACGAGGAGGGGGAGTGGCGCAACGGGGAGATTAGACTCAATAGTTTTACATAATATGATTTTTATGTTAATATGATAGATGGAAGGGTGGCCGAGTGGTTGAAGGCACTGGTCTTGAAAACCAGCAGGTTAACGCCTCGCAAGTTCGAATCTTGTCCCTTCCGCCAGAAAGTTCAAAAAATAACCCCGAAGGGTTATTTTTGTTGGTTATTCTTCGTCTTTTATGATGGCGAGATGGGCTTCGTCGAGTTGGGACTGGTCGACGGGGGACGGGGAGTTCATCATGAGGTCGATGCCGGAACCGTTTTTGGGGAAGGCGACAATGTCGCGGATGTTTTCTGTATCTTCAAGAACCATGAAAATACGGTCGATGCCGAAGGCGCAGCCAGCGTGAGGCGGGGCGCCAAACTTAAAGGCGTTAAGCATGCCGGCAAAGCGGGTCTCAACATAGGCGTTGTTAAAACCTAGAATATTAAAGACTTTATACATGACCTCTGGGTTATAGTTTCTGACAGCGCCGGAGCAAATTTCGTAGCCATTCATAACCATGTCGTATTGGTCGGCGACGAGAGCAAGTTTTTCGTCATCGGTCTTAGCAGCTTCGAGAGCGGCGAGGCCGCCTTTTGGCATAGAGAACGGGTTGTGGCCGAAGTCGAGTTTTTTGGTTTTTTCATCCCACTCGTAAAATGGAAAATCGACAACCCAGCAGAGGGCGACAATATTATTGTCTTTAAGGCCGAAGTGGTCAGCAAAAGCGATGCGAAGAGCGCCGAGGACTTTGTTGACCTTAGTGCGTTCGTCAGCACCGAAGAAAACTGCGTCACCGTCTTTTGCGCCGGTGCGTTCTTTGACGGCGGAAATTTCTTCGGGTTTCATGAATTTAAGGATGGGGGACTTGGCTTCGCCATCTTCATAAAGAATATATGCAAGTCCGCCGGCGCCTTCTTTTTTGGCTTTTTCGGTAAAGGCGTCGATTTGGGAGCGGGAAAGACCAGCGCCACCTTTGACGCAAATGGCTTTAACGCAGGGGGCTTTGAAAACTTTGAAATCGGTCTTTTCAAAAACGTCGGTGAGGTCGATAAGCTCCATGCCATAGCGAAGGTCGGGCTTGTCCACGCCGTATTTTTCCATAGCTTCAGAATAAGTCAAGCGAGGGATTTTTTCGGTGAGGAGTTTTTTCTTGGCAAAATCTGTGACGAGAGATTTTATAAGTGGCTCCATGGTCTCACGGACGGTTTCGCCATCGTCAACAAAGGACATCTCGAGGTCGAGCTGGTAGAAGTCGCCATAGAGACGGTCGGCGCGGGGGTCTTCGTCGCGGAAACAAGGGGCTATCTGAAAATAACGCTCGACGCCGCCAACCATGAGGAGTTGTTTGAACTGTTGCGGAGCTTGGGGGAGGGCGTAAAAAGTTCCGGGATGGAGACGAGAAGGAATGAGAAAATCTCGCGCACCTTCGGGAGAAGAGTTGGCGAGAATAGGCGTGGTGACCTCTTCAAAATCGTGCTCGTACATATAATTGCGCAGGAAACGATAGTAACGCGAACGCTCAGAAAGAAGGCGTTGCATGGATGGGCGACGGAGGTCGAGAAAACGATATTTGAGACGGAACTCTTCGGAAGATTCGGGGCCGTCGTCGTGAGTGTTTACGGGGAGAGGTTCGGAACGGTTCAAAAGCTCGAGATTGCTTACGACAAGTTCGATGTCGCCGGTTTCGATGTTGGGGTTTTTAAGCTCGGGGTCACGTTCGCGAACTTTACCCGTGGCGCGAATGACAAATTCGTCACGCAAAGTTTCGGCAAGCTTAAAACTTTCTGCGGTTTCTGGAGTGACGACAAGTTGAATAATACCCGCAAAGTCGCGCAAATCAATGAATATTAAACCACCGTGGTCACGACGAGAATTGACCCAGCCGGCAACGGTGACAGTTTTGCCTAGATGGTTTTTTAATTCGATTGATTTCTTGTTCATGTGGAAAATTATACCACAATTCCCTGCCCCGCGCCACCTAGAGGTTATTCTTTGAGCCGTTTGGCGATGTTGGCGGCGGACAGTTGGTCTAGTGTTAAAAGCGAACAGAGCGGAGCGGACAACAGAATTGCTCCATACACAACTAGAACTTCCGTGCCAAACCCGAATAAGTATTCAACAGAAACATCTCTCGCAAACATCGAAGTCAATAAATCGCTCAATTCTAAACTGTATTGACTACTCATAACCACGGCGATAATAAGTCCAATAACACTCGATAAAATAATCGACATCAAACAAATTTCTATAAGATAAGAAAGATAGATAAGAAAAATGTCTAGATTTGATGCACCCAAAGAATGATAAAGCGCGGCCGAACCAGCGTTTTCGTTAACTAAACGTATGAATGAAAACACGGAAATCGTCAAGGTCGCGAGAGTGACGATGGCGCCGACCAGATAAATGACAAGCATGCTAGACTTTATGGAGCTTCTTACGGCGAGACTGCCGCCTATCCACTCGGAGACAGAATATTCGCCGCTACAATTTATGTTCGCACTACAATCTTCGTGGTCGTAATAGTTAAATGCGCTCAGTGTGCTAGTGAATTTGGTTAGCACGGCGGGCACTGCATATTCTTTGTAGCTTTTTAGACTGGTGACAAGTTCAGAACCGTCGTCTATATAAATGTCGTTATGAGCAACGCCACTTCTGATGTTTTGAAAGACGAGAGAGAACGGGCCGTGGCTGTCGAAATTGACCGCCTCGGATAGATCAACCTCCGATGTTCCGACCACGCCAACCACAACATAGCTAACGGTCACTTCTTCGTAGGTTGCGGAATCACCCTCGGCGGTTTCTGCAGACGAGAAAAACTGATGCGTCTCGACAAATTCTTTGCCGAGGACGGAGTTTTTGATGGAGTTGATTTCGGAGAGAGAATAGACTTTTGTCGAACCCGTACGACTGTTAGAAGAGGGGTCTGCAAGGCTCGCCGCAGTCTCGAGGGAGACGATGCGATAAAGGCGCGGGGAAGTTTCCTCGGACTTGAGGCTCGCGAGACTAACTTCGACTAGCGGACGGAGATATTCTTCGGGGATAAAATATGCGGATTCGAGACTGACGAGGGTTTTTCCACCGTAGGGGCGAGCTTTTTCGGCGACGAGCGTTTCGAGGGTACTAGCAGAGGAGCAGTCGCCGGCGCTTTTACAGTTAGTGGTAAGAGTGATAACCGAAGAATCTCCGCGGAGGTTTTTAGAATAATCGTCGATGGTTTTAACGAGACCTTCGATGAGAAAAATAAAAGACAAGAAAGCACCGGAAAGGATGCTGATGAGAAAAATCGTGATGAGACTGCGCTTTTTGTGCGCGGAGACGCTTCTGTGGCCGAGTTTAATAAGTTCTATGAGTTTCATTTTTGTGCTCCGAGGTTGATGATTTTTGTTGCGTAGGGGGCGACGGAGGTGTCGTGAGTGGCGACGATAGTAGTGAGGTGTGTTTTTTCTTGAAAAAGTTTAAGTATTTTGATGATGTTTTCGGCGTTTTTGTTGTCTAGGTCGCGCGTTGGGTCGTCGATAAGCAAAAACTTTGGTTCAAGGAAGAGGGCGCGAGCAATACAAGCGCGAGCAATCTGGGCGCCAGAGATTTCGGCAGGGAGCTTTTTCTGAAGCCCACCTAAGCCGAGGATTTTAATGAGGACTTCAGCGCGGTCTTTGCGTTTTCGGCTTGGCATGCCGGCAAACACGCCAGGCAAACAAATATTTTCTTCTATCGTGAGCATGGGCTCTAAATAAAAACCGCGAAAAATAAAGCTGACATTTTTTTGGAAGAATTTGCGCTTGGCGTTTTTAGACATGGAGCTGATATTATTATTATCTATAATAAGAATACCCATATCGGGTTCTTCTATGCCGCCGATAATGTTCAGAAGCGTGGACTTGCCACTTCCGCTTTCGCCAGAAAACACGACAAACTCGCCCTCATTTATAAGAACGTTAAAATCTTTTAAAATGATTTTGTTTCTATAAGTTTTACCGATGTTTAGAAGTTTAATGCCCGCCACTTTGCCACCCTTATTTTATACCTTTTTTCTCCAACTCGGAATTTATGTAGTTGCGGAAGAAATTTTGGACGGAAGTTTTAGATTGGTCGGTTTCAGAAATCCAGTCTATTTCTTTGCCGTCTTCGCCGAAGAAGCTAGGCGTAGCGTCTATCTTTAACGATTCGGCTATAGCCTTATCGAAATCGACTTTTTTCTTGACCTCACTAGAGCCCATGTCGGAGCGGAATTTTGATAAATCGCCCTCGCCCTTTGTAAGCGTGGTAAAGTATTGCATGAAAAGATTGGCGCGATTAGTGCCGTTGGCATAATACCACTCGGCTTGGTTTTTAAAGAGGAGGTCGCCGTATTCTTCCCAGTAACCCTGAAGACCGGCGGCTTCGACAGCAGAGGCGGCGGCGATGGCGTTCGGGTGGATAGAGGTCAATGGAAAGTTTCTATAGACGATGCGCAGTTTTCCGGAATATTCAGATAAAAGCTCCTTCATCCATGGGTTGACCGTGGCGCAACCAGTGCACTGATAGTCAGCGTATTCGTAAATAGTAAGGGGAGCGGAAGAATCGCCTTTAATATGGTCGCCAATATTACCGTTGTTTTCGTCGGGGGCGATAACGGAAGAAATGTTATAGTTAGAAACATCAACAGTGGTCGAAGTTTCTTTGGTTTTCGAAAGTCTAGGAAGAACAATAACTAGGCCGATAAAAATAAAGATAATGACGGAGAGAACGATAAAAAGGGGTTTGTTGTTGTGTTTCATAAAAACTTTCAAAGAATTAACGGCAGACAACTGCTGTTTTTTATTATAGCACTTCTAGACGCGTTGTTAAAGAAAAAATCCCGCTTAGCGGGACCTTTCTACATACGAGTTAAATCTCGATGAACTCTTGCCACGGGGCAGGAGCTATCTTAGACTCTTTGCGCTCGGCGCGATGACCGTGGCGTTTAAGTCTGATACGCATTTGGCAAATGCCTCCTGTTAATTATTACCGCTCGGACGACCAAGCCCACCTCGCGGACCAAGCCAAAAATGGTCTCTGGGAAAAGAGAGCGGTAGGTTGTATTTTATCAAATGTTAGTTTTTGCCGCAAGTCTTGAAAGATGTCGAGAATATTATGCAAAAACTAAAATTATTCCATGTTGCGGAAAATAATTTTTTTCAGACGCCTAATAAACGGAGAGATTTCTTCGAGACTTAAAAAATAACTCGCGAGAAGATATGCCAAGAAACTAACAAAGGTAATAACACAAAACTTAGGGAATGTGACATAGAAAGAGTTATCCGTTGCCATAAGCGGAAGGAATTTCGTCATAGAATATGCGACGCACGCGGTAATAATACCGGCGAAAAACATTTTTCTCATGGCACGCCAAAAATCGCGACTTAATAGCCTCCAGCTTGCGCGCTTGTTGAGAATAAAAAGCAGAACTACGACTTCTAGAATGGCGCCGATGGACTGCGCCCAGCCGAGTCCGTCTGGCCCAAAATCTAGGACATAGAATAAAATAGACAACACAATCGTTAAGCCAATCGCTACAACGGAGACAAGAAGTGGCGTCCGAGTGTCTTGATAAGCATAGAAACCGCGCGAAGCAATATGAAAAACCGACTGAGCAAAAATAGCAACAATAAACGCGCCAAGAATATTAGCGATTAAGGCGTCGCCGCCGTTCATAATAAAGCTAACAACATAGCCTCTAGCAAAAAAGGCAATAATAGAAACAGGCAAAGAAATCCAAACTATCGCGCGCAAAGCCGTTCGGAAGGTGTCGTTGAATTTGTCTTGGTCACCACTGCCTAGTTCTTCGGTTAGCTGCGGAAAGAACGCGGTGGAGATAGCTACGCCGATAAGCGAGACGGGCATTTGATGGAGTGAGCTAGCCTGCTGAAAACTGCGCAAAGCTCCTGCACCCATGCGTGAGGACAGGTTAGTGCTGACAATAGTATTAACATAATCTATGCCTTGGTCAAGCGAGCGGGCAGGCAAAAGTTTAAGAACGGAGCGAAAACCTTGGTTTTTCCAGCGGATTTTGAAGTCGTAATCAAAATCTAGACCAAAGAGACCGATAAGCGAAGTTAAAAGTTGAAGCACGGCGCCAAAAGCAACACCAATCGCGACACCCATAATACCGCCCTCAAACAACTGAACACCAAAAATGTTGATGCCGTTCGTAAACACGGTAATACCGATTAAAATGCCAATGTTATACATGGCGGGAGCAAGGGCGTAAAAAACAAAACGGCCAAGCGCCTGTTGGATGGACGAGACAACTGTCGAAATGCTAAAAAGGAAGGGGTTGATGGCGATAACACGCATCATGTTGATAGCGAGAATAGTGCCGGCTTCGTCGAGGCCAGGGCCGACAACATAGCGGACGAGAGGTTCGGCAAAAATCATGATGAGGACGCTCGCAATAAGAGTAATAACGGCAAGGAAGTTCAAAATAGCGGAAGAAAGCTCCCAGGCGGATTTTTTATTGCCTTTCATGAGGCGCTCGTTGAACACGGGAATAAACGAGACAGCGAGCGCACCAGAAGTCAGAATAAAGAACATAAAGTCAGGAATAATAAAGGCGGCAGTATAGGCGTCGATGCCGGTCGGATAGGTTTTGAGATAATAAGAGTTTAGGAGACGGTCACGAAAAATGCCGAGCAAGGCAGAAACCAACGTAGAGCTGGCAAGCAAAATCGCAGCGGATTTTATGCTTAGCTTTGCGTTCGCAAGCGCAACGACGGACTTAAACTTTAATTTCTTCATGAGAAAATTATAGCACGAGTCTATCGGATTTTTGGGCGCGGTTTCTAGTAAAGTTTAGCGCCGGCAGGCAAAGTCGTGTCCTTCAAGGCTTCGCCTAGCTCTTTTTCTTCTAGCGTTTCTTTTTCTAACAAAAGGCTAGCAAGTTCGTCAAGCGCTTTTTTGTTAGCTTTCAAAACAATCTCGGCGCGTTTTGCGGCTTCTTCGGTAAGGGTCTTTATTTCTTGGTCGATAAGTTCGGCGGTTTTTTCGCTGTATGGTTTTCCGGTGCTGATGGTATAATATCCAGCTTCGCTATCCGGAAAAACCAAGTTTCTCGTCGACGCGCCCATGCCTTCTTCGACAATCATTTCTTTAGCGAGAGTAGCAACGTTTCTAAGGTCCGAGCCAGCGCCAGTAGTAATGGCTTCGGCACCGAAGATGAGTTTTTCGGCAATACGACCACCCATAGCTCGCGCAAGAATATCTTTTAGCTCATAGATATTTTTATAGCTGCGGTCTTCGGGGGGCAAGAACCAAGTGACGCCACCGGTGCGACCGCGCGGAATAATCGTCACTTTGTGGACTGGGTCAGAATCGGGCAGAACGTGACCGACGATAGCGTGCCCAGCTTCGTGATAGGCGGTGATTTTGCGCTCGTGGTCGTTCATGACTTTGGACTTTCTCTCAGGCCCAATCGCAACTCGCTCGAACGCTTCGGTTAAATCGCTCGTGGTGATTTCTTTGTGTCCTAGGCGCGCCGCGGTGATAGCGGCCTCGTTAGCGATGTTTGCAAGGTCAGCACCAGCGCTACCCGCGGTCTTGGCGGCTAGACTTTCTAGGTCTAAATCTTTTACGACGGGTTTGTTTTTGAAATGGACTTTTAAAATCTCCAGACGGTCTTTGCGCTCTGGCAAAGTGACGTTAACGTGGCGGTCGAAACGACCCGGGCGCAACAACGCTTTATCCAGCATATCGACTCTGTTGGTGGCGGCGATAACAATAACTCCAGACTCGTTATCAAACCCGTCCATCTCGACGAGGATTTGGTTGAGCGTTTGTTCGTCTTCCCTGCCGGCGCCACCGCGAGCATCGCGTTTGTGGGCGACGGCGTCAATTTCGTCGATGAAAATAATACTTGGAGCGTTTTTCTTGGCTTTTTGAAAGAGGTCGCGGACACGACTGGCGCCGACACCGACAAACATCTCAGCAAACTCGGAACCAGAAATAGAAAAGAACGGCACGTCAGCTTCGCCGGCGACAGCACGAGCCATGAGGGTCTTTCCGGTGCCGGGGTCACCCGCAAGAAGAACGCCACGAGGAATCTTAGCACCCAAAGTTTCGTATTTTTTGGGGTGTTTAAGAAAGTCGACGATTTCTTCGAGGTCTTGTTTGGCGGATTCGTTGCCCGCGACATCTTTGAATGTGACGCGTTTTTTATCGGGCCCATAGAGACGAGCTTTGGCCTTGCCAAAACCAAGGTTTTGGTTGTTCATGTTTTGAGCTTGACGCATGACGTAAGTAAAGAAAATAACTACGGCAACAATCGGGAGAACAATGAGCGAGATGTCAAGAACAACGCCCCAAATATCGACAGGTTCGACATATTCTATCGTGGGATAAGTGGCGAGACAGGCGGGTTTTTCTTCGGCGTCGAGCGGAGCGCAATAGTCGATAAGTCCTTGGTCGTAAAGAGTGCCTGAGGCGTCTTTACGAGAAGCTTCGGTCGGATAATCTTTTCCTTTGAGGGTGATTTTGAGGTCGTTTCCGGAGACGGTAATTTTAGAGATGTCGCCTTCGGGGTCGTTGGCACGGGCAATAACACTAGAAAGTGGCACGGTTTCGAGATTGCGTGAATTAGTGCCGAAGGAATTAAGAAGCGCAGAACAAACGAGAGCGATAAGAGCAAAGAAGAAAATAGTGCGCAAAATGTTTGAAAATTTTGAAGATGGTTTTGTGGTTTTTGGAGTGACGCTATTTTTGGGCATAATAATATTATATCTCGTTAGGAGAAATATTTGCAACTGGCAGATTTTGAGGCTAAATTATTCTAACTTTTAGGATTGTGATAAGATAAGGTTATGTTTAAGCGACTTATGAGGTCGGTTTTAAGGTCAAAAATCTTTGCAGCTGGAGCAACAGGCGTTATTGTGGGGATTATTCTTTCTGTGATTTTTAGAATTAGTTTTTTCTCGTCTTTTTTGTGGCTTTTGATGGGCTTTGGTGTGTTTTTCGTGGCATTTTTAAAGCCTAGTCTACTAGTTGTTGGGGTAGCGTTTCTTGCGGGGACGGTAATAGGGTCGTTTAGAGTCGCGCCGGAAATGATTGATAGAAATATTTTTGAGGCAAAAGTTGGAGAAGTAGTCGAGATAGCGGGCGAAGTTTTTGGAGACCCGGAAGCGGAGAATGGTAGCGCAAAGCTTAAACTAAAAAAATTGAAACTTGACGGCGAGAATATTCGTGGGGTGATATATTTTTCTGGGGAAACTGAAGGCTTGTCGCAAGAAATTGAGCGGGGAGATAAAATAATTGTTTCAGGTGAACTTTCGGACAGCTTTGGCGGATATGCGGGGACGATTTTTAGCGGGAAAATTAAAAAACACGAGAAGCCAGAGCCGGGGAGTTTGGTTTTAAAGACGAGAAATAAGTTTTATTCAAAGGTGTTAGAAATTTTTGGAGAAAATGAAAGAGAAGCGAAGCTTGGGCTGGCGTATCTTTTAGGGATGAAAAACGGGATAGACGATGAACTCATAGAGGTACTGAGCCTTGTAGGATTAACACATATCGTGGTTGCGAGCGGGACGCATCTTGGGATTGTGGTTGGGTTCTTGAAAAAATACGGAGTAAAGATTTCTCGATTTGCGGGATTTTTGTTTTCTGCGGTATTTGTGCTGGGGTTTGGACAGATGATTGGTTGGACGGCGTCGATAACTCGTGCGGCGCTAGTTTGCGGAATTGCATTAGTCGCGTGGTATGTGGGGTATGAAATAAGACCGATAAAAATAATTCTAGTGGCGGTAATGACAACTCTATTAATTAACCCGCTAAATATTGTTGACCTCGGATGGTTGTTGTCGTTTGCATCGTTTTTTGGAATTATGGTACTGATGCCGGAGATGATAGAGTTTTTTTATGGAAAAGTGGTGTGGGGAAAGTGGGTGGACGGAGTAAAGCCGAGTAAACTGTCGGAGATGATAATAGCGACGGTCGGAGCAACAATGATGTGTGCGCCGATTTTGTTGTATTTTTTTGGAAGTCTATCTTTAATATCCCTGCTTGCAAATATACTGATACTGCCGACAATGGCGGGAGCGATGGGACTGGTGTTTCTTTCTGGAGTGGTGGGGTTCTTGCCTGGGTGGATGGGATGGCTAAAGTTTATTGTTGTAAAAATTACAACAATATTGATTGATTATCACATAGTCGTGATGGAGTTTTTTGCGCAGAGAAAGGAGTTTATTATGACAGTAGAGGCGGGAAACCCGGGGGTTTTTTGGCTTTATCTTGTTTTTCTAGTTCCCTTTGTTGTGAATAAAATTATGAAAGAGCGAGCGAGGCGCGAGAGGATGAAAGATTTTGAGGCGCACTTTGAAGAAAGGATAAGATGGACAATAGACAAAAAAGCCCCACGTATGGCGGGGCGAAAGGCATAGTTTAAGCACCGACGCGGTCTTTACTGCCACGACGGAGAGCGTTGTGCTCGATATATTCGATGATTTTCGAGGCGACGTCTTTTCCGGTGACTTTTTCGATGCCAAAGCCAGGAGAGGCGTTGACCTCGAGAACGAGCGGGCCGCGAGAGGAGCGCATGATGTCGACACCGCAAACATGGAGACCCATGGCTTTTGCGGCTTTGAGGGCGACACGTTTTTCTTCGTCGTTGAGTTTAACAGGGATACCGGCGCCACCTTGGTGAAGGTTAGAGCGGAAGTCGGCATCAAGAGAGGTACGTTGCATTGAGGCGACAACGCGATTGCCGACGACAAAGGCACGGATGTCGGTGCCGGCAGACTCTTCGATGTATTCTTGGAGTAAGATGTTGGTGCCGTCTTCGTTGTAAAGATAGAACGCTTGGAGAGCAGATTTCGCGGCTTTATGAGTCTCAGCAAGAACAACGCCGTTGCCGTGAGTGCCGGTAGCAAGTTTGATGATGACGGGGAGACCGATTTGGTCAAGAAGGCTGTCGAGGTCGGTAGTGTTGCGAGAAACAAAAGTTTTAGGGGTATCGACATCGTATTTGGCAAGAATCTGGGCGGCACGAAGTTTGTCACGGGCACGAGTAATAGAGATAGAGTTAGCAGAAGTCCAAACACCTTGCATCTCAAACTGACGAACGACAGCGCAACCGTAGCGAGTCATATTGTTAGAGATACGAGGGAGGATAGCATCAAAACCTTCGAGACGTTTGCCTTTATAAAAGACATCTGGGTGTTTGTCGTCTAACGAGAGATAGCAGTTTTTGTATTTGATTACTTTGACCTCGTGACCACGCTTCTCGGCTTCTTCGACGAGACGTTTGGTAGAGTAGTTGGCGTTGCCATTCGACAAGATAGCAATTCGCATAGAATATTCTCCGTTTAGCCCCCTTAACACTATCATAAGGAGCGCAAGAAAACCTACGCAACTTAGGATACTTCTATTTTACATATTTTTTGTGAAATTCATAGGGGTTTTCTTTGAGTTCTTGGTTCAGGTGCGGAGTTTTAGGGTTTGACTGCTTCTCGACGGAACGTTTAGAGACATCAACAAGAAACTTGCCCTTGAGGGTGCGACGACCAATAAGAATCGGGAAATTGTTTTTTGAACGGTCAGCAAGAGTGAACATGGCGCGGATTTTTTTGCCACGAACAGATAGCGAGAGACCGACTTGGTAACGGATTTCTTCGTCGCCGTTGCTACTGCGGACAATCTTAACGCGATAGTCTTTTCTTTCAATGGGCTGGCCAGTATAGAGCGGGCTTTGTTTGTCGAAAAGTTTGAAAGAGAGGGTGCCGTCTTTTTCTACGGCAATGTCAGAAGCCCAGATAGAGGAAGAGTCGGCGCCGGTGTCAATTTTGGCGGGAATGTTTTTTATGTCTTCGACTTCGACGTATTCGGTCGAACCGATGATGGGTTTTTTGTTGAAATTAATGAGGTTTTTGAGCATTTAATCCTTTATTTTATGACTAGGAATTTGTTTTTGCCTTTTTTGAGCAGGCCGGGAGCGGAGAGAACGGTCGATTCATCGGCGATTTTTTCTCCGGAGACAGAGATAGAACCGGCTTTGAGAGATTTTCTGGCTTCGGTTTTAGAGGGACAGAGGCCGGAGGAAGTCAGAGCATCGAGAACGTTCGCGCCAACAGAGACGGTAGGAAGAAGTTCGGAGAGGTCGTTTAAGTCTTCGGCGGTCGGGTTAAACGAGCGGTTAAAAAGTTTTTCGGTGGCGGAGACGACTTTTTCGGTCATCTCTAAGCCGTGGACGACTTCGGTTGCGCCTTTAGCAAGCGTTTTTTGAGCAAGGCGAAGCTCGGGGGATTTTTGGTGCTCGCTCATAAGAGAATCTATTGCTGGTTTGTCTAGCAGAGTGTAGATTTTGAGGAGATATTCGACGGAAGAGTCGGGCTGAGTGAGCCAGAATTGATAGAAGTCGAAGACAGAAGTAAAGTTTCCGGAGCCGTTGTCTTTTCCGGCTAGCCAGACGGCGTTGCCCTCGGACTTGCCAAATTTTCTGCCGGTCGCTGGGTCGATAACTAGAGGCGTAGACCAGACATCAGCGTTGGCGTTTTCTAGACGTTTAATTAGATGGATGCCGGAAGTGCAGTTTCCGTATTGGTCGGCGCCACAAAGTTGAAGAGAAACGCCGTATTTTCTGTAGAGATAGAGAAAATCGTATCCTTGAATAAGAGTATAGCTAAACTCGGCGTAACTTATGCCGGAGCCGCCTTCGCCGATGCGGTTTTGGACGAATTGACGGTCGAGAAGTTGGGTCATGGAGAAGATTTTGCCAACTTCGCGGAGGAAAGCTAGGTAGTTGATATCTTTGAACCAGTCGTAGTTGTCGAGAAGAACGGCGTCTTTGACGTTTAAGACTTTAGAGACCTGAGTCTTGAGACAGTTTTTGTTATGCTCGACCTCAGAGATGGGCTTTAGGTCGCGCTCAGAATTTTCTTTTGGGTCGCCGATTTGGCCGGTCGCGCCACCAATTAAAAGATAGGGCTTGTAGCCGTGACGAACAAAGCAGGCACACATCATGAGTGCGGCAAGGTTACCGATAGTGAGAGAATCGGCGCTCGGGTCGGCGCCCCAATAAAATTGTTTGTTCTCACGGGTGTCGAGGTCGGTTGGGGAGGAGATTGTAGTTTTGGCGGAAAAACCACGCCAGAGTAGCTCTTCGGATAAGTTCATAAGGATATTATACCACAAAAGAATTGAGTAATTTTAGAAGGCAAGAGCTGTTTTTATCATAGGATTAAGCATAAGTATGATATAATAGATATATGAATATCGGCGTGGGCATTACGGGACGAGAGATTGAGAAGATTCGCCGGAGAGTTCGGGCGACGGATTATTTGACGGTGGCACAACTTTTTTTGAAGTCGAATTTTTTGGTTGAGCGGGCACTGTCTTTTGCGGACATTAAACCTAGGCTACTCGGGCATTGGGGGACGTGTCACGGAATTAACTTTGTTTATGCAAACTTAAAGTTTTTTTATGAGAACCGGCCAGAATTGCAGTTTATTCTTGGGGCGGGGCATGGGTTTCCGGCGCTTCAGGCAAATTTGTTTATCGACGGAGAGCTAGAAAAAATCGACGAGAAGGCGCGAAGAAATCTTGGGGGGATTGAATATTTGGCGAAAAATTTTTCTACACCAGGAGGGTTTCCGAGCCATGCAAGTCCGATGACTCCGGGGGTAGTGGTCGAAGGCGGGGAGCTTGGGTATGCGCTGGGGGCAGCGTATGGGGTGGCGCTTGGGCATCCCGAAAAAACTGTAGCTGTGATGATGGGGGACGGCGAATTCGAGACAGGGACGACGCTTGCGAGCATGAATCTAGGAGCGATGGTGGGGGGCGACGGAAATGGGAGAGTCTTGCCGATTTTACATCTTAATGGTTATAAAATATCTGGGCCAACGGTGTTTGCGCGAAGGAGCGAGCGAGAACAAAACGAGATAGTGCGCGGGTTTGGCTTTGTGCCGTTTCGAGTTAAGGGGGACGATGTAGAAAAAATGCAATATGTGTTAGAGGAAGCGGAGAGAGTCGAGAGGCCGTTTATAATTTTTGAGTCCGAGAAGGGCGCGACGGGACCGGAGGAAGTTGACGGGAACAAAGTGGCGGGAAATTATCTTGCGCACCAGATTCCGCTACCGAAGGCCGGAAGCGACGAGGGGCAACTTAGACAACTTGAGGAATGGCTAAAGTCATATAAGTTTGGCGAGCTTTATAAGGAAGGTGAAGGGTTCTTTTTATGATTGAACGAGTAGAAAAACCAGGAACAGAAAAAATCAATATTGCAAAAACTTTTGGCAAGTTAATTAGCGAGCGGTTTTTGAAAGACCCGAAGTTTTACTTTTTCTCACCGGACGAAACGACGAGCAATAGGTTTGGCGAGGTTTTTGACGTAGAAAAGAGGGCCTGGGGGCTTTCGACACGCGATTTTGACCTGCCGGAAAGCGCGGACGGAAGAATAGTTGAGCTTTTGAGCGAAAATGCACTTTTTGCGGCGATGATGGGGCATTTGTCGAATGACGAGGCAGGCATGATGGGGAGTTATGAGGCGTTCTTTTCCGTAATAATTTCCCAGATTTTGCAACAAATTAAATTTTTTAAGCAAGCGGACGAGGTGAAGTGGCGAAAAAAGTGGGCAGCAGTAAATCTGCTGTCGACAAGTATGTGCTGGAGGCAAGACCACAATGGTTTTTCTCATCAGAGCCCAGCGATTATCTCTACGCTTCTTAGTATTCCAAGCGGAAGAGTAAATTGTTTGTTCCCTGTTGACGATTCGGCGGCGGAGGCGAGCTTTCAGTTTATGTTGGAGACGGAAAATGTTGTAAACCTTACGACATTTGATAAGAATGAAAACCCGAGATGGATAGACGGGCATCATGCAAAGTTTTTGTTCGATAATGGCGGGGCGAGTGTTTATGGGTTTGCGAGTGATGAAAATCCGGAAATTGTTTTAACGGCGGCAGGGGACGTTGCGACGCGCGAAATGTTAAGAGCGAGGGAAATTGTTAAAAAAACTTTGCCTGGGGCGAGATTGAGGTTTGTCGGGATAAACTCGCTGACCTTTGGAGCGATTGGGACAACCGAAAAGAAGTTTACGCGAGAACAATTTGCTGATTATTTTACGTTTGAGAGGCCGATTGTTGCGAGCTTTCATGGGTATCCGGAGACACTAAAGAATATATTGGGAAGTTATACAGATAGAGACCGGTTGGAAGTGAGGGGGTTTGTCGAGGAGGGTGGAACGACGACGCCGCTAGAAATGTTGACGTTAAACGGGGCTTCGAGATTTGACCTTGCGGCGGAGATTTTTAGAAAGCTCGGGAGAGGTGATTTAGCGGAGGGACAGATGAAGTTAGCTGAAGAAAATAGGGATTATGCGAGACTATTTGGGGTAGATAAGTTTGAGATAGACTAAAAAATAAGGAAGGGGTGAGTACCGTTTTAGGTTGATTTTTTGGGGGAAAGGTGTTATAATAAGAAGATGGAATCATTTACTTTTTTGTTCATTCTCGGGATTTTTACCGAGACGACTTTTTTAACGATTAGAAAGATTATTGAGAAAAAACCAAGAAGTGGGGGGAGGAGAAAAGTTTTTGTTGATACGAGCGCGCTGATGGATGGAAGGATTCTTGCGATAGCAAAAACTGGTTTTTTGGCGGATGATTTTTTGATTCCGAGGAGCGTAGTGAGAGAAATGCAACTACTCGCTGATGGCAAAGATTCGGAAAAGCGGGCGAGGGCGAGAGCTGGAATGGACGTAGTGAACGAACTAGAGCGAGTTGTATTTTTCGATACGGAAATTTTTGACGACGGGGAGCTTGGAAAAATGCCAGTCGACGAACGATTACTCGTTCTTGCAAAAGACAACCGCGGGATTATTTTGACCTGTGATTATAATTTGGCGAAAGTAGCGGCGACGGAAAAAATCGAAACGTTAAACGTGAACGACCTAGCGATTTCTCTAGCCAACAACCTCAAACAAGGCGACAAGTTTAGAATAAAAATCATCGAAAAAGGTAGCAACCCAGAGCAAGGCGTCGGACATCTTAATGATGGGACGATGGTGGTGGTCGATAAGGCGGAAAAATTTATCGGGCGAGAAATAGAAGTCGAGTTCGTGCGTTTTCTTCAGACCTCGGCGGGAAGAATGGTTTTTGCACAGCTTTCGAGACAAAAGAGGGCTTTTGGAGTTAGCAACGGCGCTATTCGGTCGACGGTGGGTCGGTCGAGACGGCGGGGATAATCAGCGGGTTAGACGGGACGGTGGCATAGCCATCGCTCACGGTAACCGTAAGGCTGCCTTCGTTTCCTTTTATAATATAATCTGCGCGGAAGCTGGCGGACGGGATTTTGGCGGAATTAACAACGACCTCGCCCGAAGCGGTGGTAATAGTGTAAGTTCCTTGCAAAACCATGCTACCGGAGACGCTAACTACTAAATTGTTGCCGGAGCGGTTGATAGAGACACTTGGGGCGATGTAATTACAGTCGTCGCTCTCGTCTTTGTTGTAGCCGTCGGGAAGATTATAGACTTCAGTGCCGGTCATCGGGTCGGCGACTTTCGTAACCTCAAGCTCGATAATATCGCTCGCCTTCGTGCAGCTTGCCGCCAAAACCTTAGTGTATTTATTAAACTGGAGTGTTTCTTTAGTGATGCCAGAGGTTTTTTCGTTATACCAAGAAGGCCAGATGTCGGTTTTGCCGTTCACGGTCAAAGTTTGGAGACCGCTTGGGCGTTTCGGAGTGTCGCCAGACGACCATTTGCCTTCGCTCGCAAGCAGGTCTTTATGGACAGACTCCATGTAGTTATTGACTACGCGCCTTACGATAGTGTTATTGGAGTTTTTTAGACCCGAACCATCATGCTTTCCGTTCCAGACGACCGTAGAGACGGCGGAGGAAAAACTGACCATCAAAGAATCTTTCGTGACGGCAGAGTTGGCCGTGGTGGTCGTACCGGTTTTAGAGGCAGTTTCAACGCCTGGGACTTTGAAGCCAAAGGCGTAGGACTGGTTGCCGAAAACCAAAGAGCGGCGAGCCTCAGCATCGTTAAGGATATCCCAAATCATGTAGGCCACTTGTTCATCAACAACTCTCTTTCCGGCGGTATCTTCCCAGGCTTCAAGGACGTCTCCGGAACTGTTCTTGACTTCAAGAACATAAGAGATGTCTTTGTATGAACCGCCCCTAGCTATCGAGGCGTAAGCATTGGCGTGTTCGGTCAGACGAATATTACAGCCCGAGCCAATGGCAATTGACAAGCCGGCGGTAGCGCCGTTGTCGCTACAATAAGATACATCACCAAGCTCATGCAAAACTTTAAGTGAATTTTCTATGCCGTTAATATAAAGCGCTTTAACCGCTGGGATATTCAAAGAATTTGAAAGCGCCTGACGGATTGTGATGTTGCCGTAAAACTTGGTGGTGTAGTTTCTAAGCATACAAGAACCTTGATAGCCCTTGCAATAAATCGAGTCAATGTTTTCGTCTTTTAGGACGCTTCCTGGCCCAAAGTTTTGTCCGCTACGCTGAATAAACAACGGGGTATAATCGAGAACTGGTTTTATGGTGGAGCCAGGCTCAAGGAGCGAGGTCGCGGCGTTATAAACACCGTACTCAGCGTTGCGAAAATCTACCGAACCGACCATAGCTAAAACTTGGGAAGTCTCAACGTCGAGAGAAACGAGGGCGATATTATCCGAGTTGTTATCATAAAACAGGGCGGCGCCAGCGGCGACGGCACTTTCGGCAATCTGTTGAGCGCGATAATCGAGCGTAGTTTTAATAGTAAAACCACCGGTGCGCATAGTAGAAACACCGTATTTGTCTTCAAGCTGGGACTTTACTTCGAGGACAAAATGTGGAGCGAGAATGTTCTCGTATTGAGAAGCTTCGGACTTTATGGTGGCTAAAATATCGACTTCTTTGGCTTCGTCGGCCTCTTCGCGAGTGATATAGCCGAGGTCAACCATATTATCGAGAACTTTGTGCTGACGCCACAACAGCGACTCATGCCCATATTCGTTATAAGGATTAAGGACGGCCGGATTGTTCGGTATACATGCGAGCAGGGCGGCCTCGGAAAGATTTAAATCCTTGGCCGGCTTGCCAAAATAAGTCTGAGCGGCAGATTCGACGCCATTACGACGACCACCATACGGACTCTCGTTAAGGTACATGGTGATAATCTGCTCTTTGTCGTACATTTTTTCGAGTTCAAGAGCGAGAATAAGCTCTTTAATTTTTCTTGGGATGCCACCACGGTTAGCAGAGGCAGCTTCTTCGGAGAAATAAAGCTGTTTAATAAGTTGCTGAGTTAAAGTTGAACCACCCTGAACAGACTTGCCGGAGAGAGTGGCGACGACGGCACGGATGAGTCCGCGAAGGTCAACGCCGGGGTGACTGTAAAAGTTTTTATCCTCGATGGCGACGGTGGCTTGGCGGACGTATTCGGACATTTCGTCAGCATTAACGACGAGACGATAGTTTTCGGTGCCGGTATCTTCCCAGAGAACGACGCCGTTACGGTCGAGGTAAGTGTTGACGGTTTCGGCGATAGTAATGTCGGAGAGTTGGATGTCGGCGATGTCTTTTTTGAAGTAGAGGAAAAGCGCGCCGACAAAAATGACGCCGAGAAGACAACAAGCGAAACAAAATTTGAGGAAAGTTTTTAGCCCGCGAAGAGAAAACCAGTAGCGAAAGACGCGACGAGGAGAAAGATGAGCAAAGAAGCGGAGGATAGGCTGTTTTGGAAGAGTTGCAAGGTCTTCGGCACGACGACGGGCCTCGCGGTCGCGACGAAGTTTTCTTTTGTAGCGGACTCTCTCAAAAAAGCCCATGTTTTTCATGTCGCGCTTCATGTTGTATTTTCGTATGGCTTTGTCGCGCTTTTTTTGATGCCTTTGTTGCTTTTTCTTTTGAATCATGGATTCTTTCTCTTCTGAAGGCGTTTTAGTTTCTTCTTTGGTGGCGGGGAGGTCGGCGGGTTCTTCTTTGGTCGAGGCGGGAGCAAGAGGAGTTTTTCCGGCGGGAGGAGTAGGAGTTTCTTTTTTATTGACAAGAGAAACCGGTTCTTCTATAGAAACCTCTGCGGGCGGGGCGGATTTTTTAAGGGTAATTTTATGTGCCTTTTTGCCTTTTGCCATGCCTTTTATTATACCATATACAAAAGGCACTAGCAGAATTTAAGACAATTTTATTTTGACCATGGCGGCGCGGAGAACACGGTCGCCATAGAGATAACCAGGGCGAAGCGTGGCGGATATTTCTTCTTTTTCGCCTTCGCCCTCGGTCATGACGGCTTCGTGGAGCTTGGGATTGAACTCGGTGCCAGGCTTAGTTTCTATTGGGGTCAAATTGAGACTTTTGAGGCTTTTTTCGAGCGTCTTTTTAAGTGGGGAGAGTTCTTTTTCGTAAGAGGAGATGGCGAGGGATAATTCGTCGATAAGTGGCAAAAGTTTGAGCACGGTCGATTCTTCGGTGAGCTGGCGGAGGGATTGCTT
The DNA here is from genome assembly GCA_964492765.1 of uncultured Candidatus Saccharibacteria bacterium. Classification (GTDB taxonomy): domain Bacteria; phylum Patescibacteriota; class Saccharimonadia; order Saccharimonadales; family Saccharimonadaceae; genus Nanosyncoccus. The sequence continues at coordinate 8,516 of CAZBLB010000008.1, read as the reverse complement.
TTCTTTTTCGATGTTTTTGCGATAGTTTTCGAAATCAGCACGAGTGCGTTGAAGGTCGGAGGTAAGCTCGGCGATTTTTAGCTGGTCGGGGGATTCTTGCGTGATATTAGTTGACTTATCTTTTGACATATTTCTCCTTTCTAGAATGAACTTTCGAGCATAAGCCCAGCGCGGCGAACGAGAGTCATAACTTTTTGGTAATTTTGGCGGGTCGGGCCGAGGACGCCGATGTAGCTGTTGTCAGAAAACGGCGAGCGGAACTTAGAAATGACGAGGGAGGCGTCGGAAGTTTTGCCGATGGGGTTTTCTTTGCCGATAAAAATATTAAGTGGTTCGCCAGGGGCGGCTTCACGAAGCCACGGCTCGAGATTGTCGAGGAGCTTGGCAACAGCTTGGACACGAGCAAGATCGATAAACTCTGGCTGAGAAAGCAAGCGCGAGATGCCGGCAAGGTAAAGCTGGTGGCCGATGGTCGCAAGACCGAGGTTGCCTGTAAGCTCGACGAGAGAATCAACAGCGCCACGAATCATCGACTCGGCGGAATTTTGAGTAGAAACACGAACCTCGAGGGCGTGAGCGCTGCGCTCGAACTGGGAGGCGTGAGACTCTAGGCGAGGATATTCATGGTCGTAGTCTTTATCCTCGGGATAGTTGTCGGCTTCGGACTCCTCGACGAGAGAATTGACATAATAACGATAGCCGGCATCGGTAGGGATACGTCCGGCGGAGGTGTGCGGTTGAGCGATTAGGCCAAAATGTTCGAGACGAGACATCTCGGTACGGATGGTAGCAGAAGAAACGTCAAAAAGTTTAGCCAAAGTGACGCTGCCAACAGGAGTGGCAAGCTCGGCGTATTGCTCGATAATGGCGAAGAGGATTTCTCTCTGACGCTCAGTTAAGTTCATAAGTTAATTATAGTCAATTAGCAGACGTGCGTCAAGAGTGCTAACGAGGGGGTTAGACATGAAACTTTGAAGATGTGATATGATAGAGACATGGATGTAAACTTAGACCAGAAAATAGCGGCGATTAAACAATGGCTCGGCACGGGGTCAATAAATATTTTCGGACTGCCGATGTCGGGAAAAGACACAGTAGGGGTGAGACTAGCAGAGGCGCTCGGGGGGAAGTTTTTGTCGAGCGGACTGATTATTCGGTCGATGGAGGCGACGAACAGACAACATTTGACCGACGGCGGGGAGTTGATAGACACGAATATTTTTTATGATTGGGTTTTGCCATATTTTGACAAGCCAGAGCTTAAACAATATCCGCTCGTTTTGTCTTCTATTGGGAGGTGGAGCGGAGAGGAAGACACCGTAATCGCAAAGGCAAGAACATCTGGGCACCAGATTAAGGCGGCGGTAGTATTAAATATTTCTGAAGCAGATGTGATGGGGAGATGGGAGAGAGTGGCGACCGTAAAAGACAGGGGGATGAGATATGACGATGAAAGCCCGGCAGTGTTTCAAAAGAGGCTGGATGAGTTTAGAGAAAAAACCTTGCCAGTGCTGCTACATTATCAAGAGCTTGAGTTGCTCATTCAAGTAAAGGCGGACATGGAAAAAGACGCCGTGTTTATGGAGCTTGTAGACAAACTGTATAATTTTATGCTAGCAAAGCAAAAAGAGGTTTAGAACCTAGGCTGTTAATTTCTTTTGAGCATGACAGTGAAGGCGTCGGAGGGGATGTCGATTTTGCCAAAACGTTTCATGCGGGCTTTGCCACGTTTTTGCTTTTCGAGAAGCTTGGCCTTGCGGTCGCGGTCGCCGGTGTGGATTTTGACCGTAACATCTTTTCGGTAAGCGCCGATAGTTTCGCGAGCGATGATGCGGGCGCCGATGGCGGCTTGGAGAGCGACCTCGAAGTTTTGGCGCGGGATGATTTCTTTGAGTTTTTTAGTGATAGTACGACCGATATTGTCGGCTTCGGAACGATGGCACATGACCGAGAGTGCATCGTTTTTTTCGCCGGCAATTAAAAAGTCGACGCGCACGAGGTCTTCGGGGCGATAGGTAGAAAGCTCGTAATTAAACGAGGCATAGCCAGAAGTGAGAGATTTTAGCTGGTCGTAAAAGTCGGTGAGGAGGTTGGCCATTGGTGCTTCAAAATCTATGACGGCACGGTCTTCGATGAAACTGATATTTTTTTCGCGACCACGTTTTTCTACGATGAGATTTAGGACGTTGCCTATCATGGGCTTCGGAAGAATAATCTCGCCTTTGACCCAAGGCTCGCGGATTTCTTTGACCTCGGAAATGTCAGGGAGGTCGGAGGCGGATTTTATTTCTAACTCTTCGCCGGAGTTAAGGATAATTTGATAGTTGGTCGAGGGGTTGGTGACGACGAGGTCGAGATTAAATTCGCGTTCGAGGCGCTCGCGAATGATGTCCATGTGGAGGAGGCCAAGAAAGCCAATGCGGAGGCCAAAGCCAAGAATCGGAGAGTTTTCTGGCTCGAACTGGAGGGCGGAGTCGGAGAGGGCGAGTTTTTCGATGGCCTCTTTGAGGGCTTTATAGTCTTCGTTAGAAACGGGGAAAAAGCCAGCATAGACAAACGGAAGGACGTTTTTATAGCCAGGAAGCGGAACGAAGGCGGGGGACTTTTGGAGAGTGACCGTGTCACCGACTTTTGCCTCGCGAGTAGTTTTTAGGTTGGTGACGATATAGCCGATTTCTCCTTCGGTCAGGCGGTCTTTGGGGGACATTTTAGGGGTGAGCTTGCCGACCTCGAGGGCAAGACCGTTAGTGCCTGCCGCCATCATATGGATAGCGGAGTTTTTATTGAGCTCGCCGTTAAAAATACGGACGTAGAGAACAACGCCACGATAGTCGTCAAAATAAGAGTCAAAAATAAGTGCACGGAGAGACTTGGCGTCGTCGTTTGATTTTTGAACGGCGGATGAGGTCGAAGTGGAGATAATTTGGTCGAGAACTTTATCGACGCCTTCGCCGGTCTTGGCAGAAACTAGAAGGATGTCTTCTGGAGAACAGCCAAGGAGGTTGACAATTTCTTTGGTGACTTTTTCGACGTCGGCGGCAGGAAGATCGATTTTGTTGAGGACGGGAATGATTTTTAAATCTTGCTCCAAAGCAAGATAGACGTTGGCAAGAGTTTGAGCCTGAATACCTTGAGTTGCGTCGACGACAAGCAAGGCGATTTCTACCGCCTCGAGAGAACGAGAGACTTCGTAAGAAAAATCGACATGGCCCGGAGTGTCGATAAGGTTTAGCTCGTAGCCTTTCCAAGACATGGTGACGGGAGTGAGTTTGATAGTGATGCCCTTTTCCCGCTCTAGCTCCATAGAGTCAAGAAGTTGGGCGCGCATTTCGCGTTTTTCTACAGTGCCAGTTAACTCCATCATGCGGTCGGCAAGAGTCGACTTTCCGTGGTCGATATGGGCGATGATGCAAAAATTACGAATTTTATCGGGAGACATAGTACAGATATATTATACCATAAAAATGCAACGCTTACGAGCGAAGCGTTGCAAGTAGGGGGTCGCAAGATTATTTGAGGACGAGAATAAGAGCGACAACGAGGGCGCAGACAACGAGAGAAAGGACAGTAATAATAGTGACGTGAAGACGAAGAATGTCGTGCTCAGCAATACACTCACGAATCTGCTCGCGAGCGGTGGTGTTGCGGGGTGCAGTCCTCGCGACGGTTTTTTTGGTAGTTTTCTTAGTGGTTTTTGTAGCCATGATGCCCTTTTTGGTTAAAAAATAAATGTTTGGTTTTATTTTAACATAAACTTTTTTATTTTGGGAGGGAAAATGTTATAATTTTTGCATGAAAAAAATCTTGGCGGTGTCGGGAGGAGTGGATTCGATGGTGATGATGGATATTTTTTTAAAGAAATATCCAAAAGAGGAGCTCGCGGTTGCGACTTTTGACCACGGAACGCGAGAAAGTTCTAAAGACGACGCTGATTTTGTATGCAGGACGGCCGAGGCGCAAAAAATTAAGTTTTATCGAGAAAAGGCAACGCTTGGCAGTAGAGCGTCAGAAGAAGTGGCGCGAGAAAAAAGATATGAATTTTTAAGACGAGTAGCTTTTTTGGAGCGCGGAGAAATCTATACGGCGCATCATTTGGATGATTTGGTGGAGTCGGTAGCGATAAATTTTATACGCGGAACAGGCATGCGTGGGCTGGCGGCGATAAATAGCTTGGGCATAAGGCGTCCGTTTATTGATGGTGAACTTGAGCCGAGTGAATATGGTTTTTTGGCTTTTGATAAGAAAGCGATTTTGAAATATGCGGCTGAAAATAGTGTAAGGTTTAGGCAAGACCCGACAAACGCAAGTGATAAATATTTGAGAAATCGCGTACGAGAAAAAACGGGAGAGCTTTCGATTCAGACCAAAATGGAGATTTGGGAATTGTGGAAGAAGCAGAAAAAAATCATGGCGGAAATTGATGAAATTGTGGAAAATATTTTGCCGGAAGATTTGAGATTTTTGAGAGCGGATTTTGAAGAAATGCAAGAAAAGGAAGCGATGGAAATCTTGCGCGGAGGACTGATGCGAGCAGGAGTGTCAGCGACGAGGCCGCAGATGAAAGATTTTTTGATGGCGATAAAAACTTATGCGCCAGGAAAAGTGTTTAATTTACCGAAAGACAAACTCGTAAAATTTGGGCGACGAGATTTTATGCTTAAAGTTTAGCATAAAAGGTGTTAAAATTAAGTCATGTTGATAGACGCGTCGAAATTAAGGGGGTTTCCGGTGCTGTCTTTGCACGCGGAAGGACTTTCGGCGAGGATAGAAGAAGAAATTGTTAATCCGGAGAATTTGAAAGTTGTCGCTTTCAAAGTTTGGGGAGAAGAAATAAGAAACGACCCGGAGCTCGGGACGATTCTTGAGACAAGAGACGTGAGAGAGTTTTCGCCGATGGGGATGGTAGTTGATTCGGCGGGAGTCTTCGTGGAGGAGGGGGACGTGATTAAACTCGACAAAATCTTGAAGTTAAATTTTTCTTTGCTTGGGCTTTCGGTGGAGACGAAGAAAAAATCGAAACTTGGGAAAGTTGTTGATTTCGTGATAGAAACGGACGATTTTTCAGTCAGACAGTTAATTGTCAAGCGACCGCTCGTGAAGTCGTTTTTTGACCCGGAGCTGGTGATTCCGAGAAAAGAAATTGTCGAAATTACGGATTATAAAATAATTGTAAAAGACGAGGAAGACAAAATAAAAGCGAGAGCTTTGAGAGAAGATTTTACGCCAAATTTCGTGAACCCGTTTAGAGAACCAGATTTTTCAGCAAATAGAATAGCTAAAGAAAAGAAAAATTAGTCAACACTAGAATCGAAAAAGTCGGGAGCGGAAAAATATTCTTCAACGAGGGTCCTAGATAGGTCGTAAGGAAAGCCGTGCGAGACAAGCGAGCGGAGGAGCTTTTCAGGAGTGGATTTTGGGCCTTTTTTCTTGATGAACTTTTTGATTTCGGACGAGTCGTTACGGTCGGAAGATTCTAAAAGCTCGGCGATGAGGTCGCGAGCAACGCCTTTTTTTGTTAATTCGTCGGCGAGACGACGACGAGAAACGCCTTTTTTAAAGTTGCGGTTTTCAATATACCACTTGGCGAAACGCTCGTCTGAGATATAGCCTTTTTCAATGAGACGCGCGATAACTTTTTCGATGTCGTCGTTTGTATATTCTCGACGGATAGTGGTTTTGATTTTTAAATCTCTTTGGCGAGCTTTTAGTGCGGGGTCGGCTTTAAGGCGTTCGCGATTTTTTTCGCGAAGTTTGTTGTCGTATTTTAAACGGGTAAGTTTTTGAGTGAGGTGGTCGTGAGTTTCCTTGATGGAACGAGGACGAGCAAGCGCCCACTCTAGGGTTCGGCCGTAAAGTTTCCCGAACTCGGAGGCATGTTCTAGGTCTTTGACTTCTTTTTCGGTTAGAGTCTTGCCGATTTTAAGATGGAACTCGACAACTTGAGCAATATCGAGAGAAAAAGCAAAAAGATTGTCAAGAAAAACATTGACACGGTTTTCTTCGCGGGCGGCAGGTTTTAGGTTGGTGACGACAGGCATTTAGGCGAGTTTTTCTAGTTGATGTTTCAAAACTTCGTGATGGAGCCAGTCGTCGCGAAGGCAAGGTTTGACATTTTTTTGCCAAAAATCTTCAAAATCAGCAAGAGAAACCCATTCTAGCGAGTCGACCTCTTCTGGGTCGAGAGTAAAGGCGTCGTTTTTGTTGGTGCGGTCAGAAAGATACATGAAACAAAGCTTATCCCTAACGATATAAGAACAGAGAAAGTCGAGGTCGTTTGGACTTAGGGAGACGCCGATTTCTTCTTTGGTCTCGCGAAGAGCAGCAGAAAGCGGAGCTTCGCCCTCTTCGAGATGACCGCCGGAAGAAGAATCGTAAAAGCCGCCGTTATGAACATTTTGAGCACGTTTTTGGAACAAGACATAGAGGTCGGCGCCTTCTTTTTTGTAGAACCAAACGTTAGCGCCGCCGTAGATGTCGCCGTCTTTTTTGGCCGTAGCGGTTTTGTCGAACATGAGATGCACGAAACCTAAGCTCCAGCTTCTTCGCGTCGAGCAGCTTCGGCGCGAACTTTTTTCTCAATTTCAGACGCTAAGTCGGATTTTTCGCGGAAGAGTTTTTTGACGGCCTCGCGACCTTGACCGAGAGTCTCTCCGTTGTATTTGAAGAAAGCACCGGCTTTTTCAATAATATTATAGGCGACGCCGAGGTCGAGAAGGTCGCCAACTTTGGAGATGCCTTCGTTATACATAATGTCAAATTCGGCAGTGCGGAACGGAGCGGCAATTTTGTTTTTGACGATTTTGACTTTGGTGCGGTTTCCGGAGATGTTTTCGCCCTCTTTGATTTGACCGATGCGGCGGATGTCGAGGCGGACGGAGGCGTAGAATTTAAGAGCGTTGCCACCGGTTGTGGTTTCTGGGTTGCCAAACATGACACCGATTTTCATACGGATTTGGTTGATAAAAATAACTGTGGCTTTGGATTTGCTGATGATACCAGTGAGCTTGCGCATGGCTTGGGACATGAGACGGGCTTGGAGACCCATTTGAGCATCGCCCATATCGCCATCAATTTCAGCCTGAGGGACGAGAGCGGCGACAGAGTCAACGACGATAAGGTCAACGGCACCGGAACGGACGAGGGTTTCGCAAATTTCGAGAGCCTGTTCACCATTGTCTGGCTGGGAGATAAGAAGATTAGTAGTGTCAACACCGATGCGTTTAGCATAGGCAGGATCAAGAGCATGCTCAGCATCAATGAACGCGGCAGTGCCACCCTGTTTCTGGATTTCGGCGATAGCGTGAAGGGTGAGAGTGGTTTTGCCGGAGGACTCTGGGCCATAAATCTCGATGATGCGGCCTTTAGGATAACCGCCGCCGAGCGCAAGGTCGAGAGAGAGTGAGCCGGAAGGAATGAGCTGGACGTCGATTTTTTTAGCTTCGCCGAGCTTCATGATTGAACCGTCGCCGAATTGCTTGGTAATTTGAGAGATAGCGAGATTAAGGGCCTGAGTGCGACCATCCTCCGAAGGTTTAGTTGCTGTTTTTTCCACCGCTGGTTTTTTCGTCATAGGTATTACCTCTTTAGCTTACTTTTTTATTATAAGCGGTGTAAGATGATAAGGGAAGAGGGATTTTTTAAAAAAAGTGATATAATAATGACAGAATCGGCTCTAGTGGCGGACAATTTTGACATTTCCGTAGCTAGAAAATAAAAATCAGAAGCACGCTCCTAGAGTTATTAAGTAAATAAATTTTACGAAGTTTGTTCTGATTTAAGATGCTTCTTTTTTCCACAGAGACCGTGTTTTACCCGTACAGGCAACTACAACTACACCAACGCCAACCTGAACAATCGTAGCAACAACGGCAACTTCCGATCGTCGTATGCCTATAATGCCACGAACACAAGGAACTTGAACTTCAACCGATCGAACCTCAATCCCCGGAACAACAACAACAAGGGCAACGGCTTTTCCGTCCGCTGCGTAGCTCGGTAGCCCCTCGCTTTCCGCCCTTGTCCCCCCTTGCCGAGTCCCCCCTCCCCAGATTTTTATATGCCGATAGTTTAGAGCAGAAATAGAAAAAGCTCCCCGTAAAGGAGAGCTTAATCATAAATTGGCATCTTGCTAGTTTCCCGCTATCGCAGTATAATCGCCCCTACCAGGCTTGACTTCTGTGTTCGGAATGAGAACAGGTATTTCCCTGGCGGTATGGACACCAAGCTTAACGCTAGTAAACGAGCGCTAAGCTTGACGTCTATAGATGCTGTTTTAATTGACGCGGTGTCATCAAACACCGATTGTTGGATAAAGTCTACCATATTACCGGCGATATTACAAGAATAAAGCTAGTAATATGGGCATAAAAAGGCGATGGACCGATTAGTACGCTTCGTCTCCACACGTTACCGTGCTTCCAACTTGCGCCTATCAACCAGATCATCTCTCTGGGGTCTCATGGGGAATTCTTATCTTGGAGTAGGCTTCGCGCTTAATATGCTTTCAGCGCTTATCC
>CAZBLB010000007.1:0-37498 GCA_964492765.1 uncultured Candidatus Saccharibacteria bacterium | reverse complement strand
TCCGGTCGGCACCTCCATTATTATTCTACTAGCCCGTAGGGCTAGCAGAATAATAATCAATAATCCAGACCGGAAGTGAACCGGAGGTTCAAACCGCGGAGGAGACGAGTGAATATCGCTAGCTTGCTAGAGATATTCCGAGACGACGAACGCGAGAAGTCGGCGAAGCCGACGCTATCCGGTCGGCACCTCCATCCCCGAGTGGCGGAATTGGTATACGCGGCGGACTTAAAATCCGCTCCCTTTACCGGGTTATGGGTCCGAGTCCCATCTCGGGGACCAAGAAATATCCCCAAAGGGGATATTTTTGTGTCCCGAGATGACGACGAGGACCCATCTGTCCGAACCGTCAAGGAGACGAGAGAATTTCCCTAGCGACTAGAACAAAACTAGAACCTTACACGCAAAAAGCACTTGACGAGCGATATTTATTAAGGTTATCATAGAGGCATGGAAACAGAAAACAAAAACCTAACAATGCACGACCTAATCGACTTTTTGGACGGCGCTATTCATACCGGGCGCTATCCAGCCTCCACGATTGTTCCTCTCCGTATAGCCGTCAGAAAAATCATGAATGAAACATCTCCGAGCGAAGAAAACTGGTATAAAATACCACTCTCAGAGCTTAATCTCGACGAACGCATGCGCGTATTTCATGAAAAAGTCGGCGACTCTGTTTCTCCGCGCACCGCGCGCACGTATCGCGTGCGTTTCGAACGAGCCATTAAGCTCCTTAATGTAGACCGAAAACATCGCCAAGAAGCAACCGACAGAGATACGACAGGAAACGAGCTATATATCAGAATCCAAAAACTCCTCGACTCTACCACTAAAGACTATATGCGACCGACCTTCGATGAACGCATTAAAAACATCCTCAAAACCGTAGAGAGCCTTCAAAACGACTGCACGCTCTCGTTTAAATATAACCTCATAGAAGACCTAAACTCTCCCGCCTTTGAAGAAAAAAACCTTATCTATCCTGTTTTTCTCGAGTCCAACCAAGAAGCTTTCCTTATTCTCCCTAAAAATCTCACCTCTGGCGAAAAAGCCAAGATTAAAAATCGCCTAGAATCCGCCCTGAAACTAAACTTCGAGAAAGGAGGTTTTTGCGACCATGAACCATAAAACCAAATAGCCGACGTCTTGCATCGGCTAAAGGGTAGATAATCATATGGAAACGGATATCTACCCTTAATATAAACTAATTAACTTGTTGTGTCAAGTAAACTAATTTTTATTAAGGAGTTCCTATGTCGAATACTAAAAAATCTCGCTTAACAATTTATCTGCTTAAACCCGAATCAGAATCAGAAAAATTATTTTTAACCAAGAAGATTAACGAAGAAAATATCATCAGAAGGCCAGACGGCATAATTATTTACAAATTACCCGGGCGAGAATATGCGCCAGTCTGGCAACAAACTTTCTTTGCTGGCGAAAATCTCGACCTTAAACAAAAAATTGCTGGCGCCATTGTTTTAGTCCCGATAAAGCCAAAGCTCGGCCCAGAAAGAAAAATGCTCCTAGCCTTTGGCAGTGCGGGTTGGAGCATACGCCAAGGCGTCTGCGAAGAACAGTTCGGTGTCCGCACCGCAATCAACCTAGGCGACACCAACAAAATCAGGTCAATCAGTGGCAAAACCATCTCTTCCGAGCCAAAAACCGCCACCGAACAGCTCGCGAATCTCAAAGACCTTCGGTTTTTCGGTATCGACATCACTAAAGACATGATGAAAAAGATAACTTTGCACTCTGAAGACGAAAGATATGGCAAAACCATTGTTGGCGGCAGAGGCCTATCTGTTTCGATGACTAGCGACCTCTCTAAAATTAAAGCCGACCTCGAAGATATTTTTGAAGCCTATCAGCGCGACGCCTATATTAAAAAAGGTTATGACTGGATAGACAACGTTGTTCCGATTAAGGACAAGAATATCATCGCGGGACTCGACAATATTTTAATCACCAGAATTAACGAAGAGCGCTCTTTTGTCGGCGCCGGCGTTTCTGTCTTCGCTCCAGAGATTATCAACTGGGACGGTTTTGACGGCTTTTCTGCGTCGGGGTCCAGACGCCGCAAAACTCATGATGAAATCATGTTTGAAGATTTTGTCCGTTCTAATAGCGACACTATCTCTGTCGATGAACTTAGAAGCAGGGAAGTTTACCTCTGGTCTCAAGACCACGACAAACCCGTCGCTCGCTGGCGCCTCTACAACTGCCTAAGCGCCGAACTCTCGACCGATGACAAACAATATGTCCTTAGCGACGGCGGGTGGTACGAGATTAGCCAAAACTACTCACGCGAGATAGACGCTTGGTATAAAAACCTCAAAATCAGAAAATCCAGCCTCCCGAAATATACCAAGACCATAAACAAAAAAGGCGACTTAGCTCACTCGGAAAAAGACTATAACCAGTCTTGCCAAAGGTTGGGTCTCGATGTCTTGGACAGAGACCTTACCCGCTTTGGTGGAGGACTAGAAATTTGCGACCTCTATCGTGACCTAGAGTTTATTCACGTTAAGATATATAACGGCTCCAGCGCCCCTATCTCTCATCTTTTTGCGCAAGCCACTGCCTCCGCCGAGCTTTTTCTCACGGAAAAACAATATAGAAAAGAGTTTAACGAAAAGATTACACATAAGCTTTCCGAAGAAGAACTTATCTGCCCGGACAGAAGAAAATACAAAATTGTCCTCGCAATAATCACCAAACAAAAACAGCTCGCCCTTCCGTTCTTCAGCAAAATCAATCTCCGTTCCACGATTAAAAAGCTCGAAGCCATGGGGTTTAGCGCAGAGAATATTATCATAGAAAAAATCGACGGCGAGTGGTAGCCTTCGCCCTCTCTCTAGTCTTTCGGAGCATCTTATTGAACCGACCCCATTCGATAGACCAACTATATTACGCAATAAAACATCATAAAAATCAAGCATTGACGCTTTTATTCCGCTCATGTAAAATAAAGATACAAAGGTCTACTGTTTAACATAAACTAAAAAAGGATAATAAAAATTATGTCCAAAAAAATCATCGCAGGTCTCGGCGTAGTCGCCGGCTTAGCCGTCGCTCTCGCCCCTGTTGCGACTTTCGCCGCAGATGCCACATGGAACAGCGATACCCATACTGACACCTGGAACGTCACTGTTCTTCCGACCTGTGCCTTCGGTGCTGTTACTGCCACTCCGATTGACGGTATTACCCATAACACAAATCCGACCGCTTCCAACGGTCCAACGGTTGGGACTCCCGAACCAGCTCTCAGCGGCGCTACTAATAACGCTACTTGGGCTGATGGCACCGATAATCATCTTGGTATGACCCCGGATGCTGCTAGCCAACAAGAAAATACTACTACGGATACTGCTTACTACCGCATTTATGCTGGTACCTATGACGCATCAATGGGCACTACGACCCTCACTGTCGTTTGCAACCAGAACAATGGTTACAAGATTAAGGTTACCGCCAACGATTTGACGCTCACTAGCGCCGACCCAATTGAAGCGGTCGCAACCCCGTCAGCTACAGTTACCGGTTACAATATTACCGTCGCCGATGATGATTCTACCGGGGCGACTTTGACAAACGTAACTTCGGATACGCTTACTGAAGCTGTAGTTCTTGATCAAGCTTCCGCTGCGACTGGTGACGCTTACACCTTCACCTACGCTATCGGTATTGCTCCTGGTACAACCGCTGGCACCTACACTGGCAACGTTGTTTACACCCTCGTTCAGCAACTCGGCGGCAACTAATTTGGCCTAAAAACTAAATCGCACAAAAATCTCCCCGAAAGGGGAGATTTTGCTTTTTGGCTATAGATACTTATCCCTTGGAATAATTCGTGATATAATCATGAACAATGAAAAAGAATAAAAATCGATTTAGGATGAACCGGGCGAACAAAATCGCAAGGAATAAGCGCAAAAGAAAACACAAACATTTCGCCCCTATACTGACAATTAAGTCAAGTGCCGAGTCAATCCCGAGGTGTAGAGCCATAAAAATAAAAAGAATTCTAAAGAAAAATAATTTTATACAAAAGGTTAAGGTCAAAGAAAGAGTAGTACTAATAATTCCAAATATTTTTTGCTTCATTAGGAATTATCGCGAGACAATTTCTTTTTTAAAAAAGTTGAACTACGTATTGAATTCAAAAATCGTAAAGTCGATAAAGATCGATTATTCCGATTGTGATTTTCTAGGTCTCGACGCATCTGTTTTGATGGACATAATAGTAGTTAGTTGTAAAAGATTGAGATCTTCGAGTAGCAGCCTGATTTTAGAAGGCAACTTGCCTAAAACCGACGAGGCTAAAAGAGTACTCATAGTTAGCGGTCTAGTAAAGACGTTAAATATTAACGACGCAAGCAGCAAGGTCTTAATTGGCTCAGAAAGAATAGATCCTTTCGATACCGAGATGGATGCGAACAATATGACCAATAAAGTGATCGATTATTATGACAGGTGTCTCAATAAAAACAACTATCAGCTAACTAAAAAGGGCATTGACAAGCTTAATGCTCTTGTCGGAGAAAATATAGACAATCTCGAAATTCACAGCGGGGAGAATGGTGTCTGGTTCGTCGCCGGACATTTCGATCAGATGGTTCAAGGAAGATTGGGCAAAGGCAGTTTAGTTCTAATAAGTCTTGGCAATACATTTTATGAATCGTTAACCGATATAAAATCGAGCGAAACTAATAAAGAGAAGATTCGGAGAGTAGTGAAATCTAGGATAGAACAAGGCGAAGCAACAGAGCGGATAGAGACAATCTGGAGCGAATTGGCACTTCAATACAGAATTAGTAGATTTAATGATACTACTAACCCAGATAGGGGAACAGGAACCATAAAAATGATAGAGGGGTTCAGCGTATTGGGCAAAACTACGAGAAACGAAACACCGATAATGGCAGTCACCACCGGAAAGACACAGATAATCTTCGACGGTAAGTATAAGATAGAACGAAAGGACGTAAATGGGAGCCAGGTCCCCATTATTGCGTTTAATAAAGAAAATGATCTCATGCTACCACCAGATGAAGAATACGTAAAATTATTGCATGAAAAGTTTCCCGGTGTTATAATAACAATAGAGTTCTATGTCGATACAGAATATATTGAAAGAACAAACATAAAGGAAGGAAATGGAAAATAAAACCATTGCAATAGATATCACTGAAAAAATGAATAGCAACGAGAAAATGTTCGTTATATCTGGACGCGATTTTGGCGAAAGGCAAAGACAAGAATTAGAAATTGACGAAAAAATAGAAAATAACGACAGTATAACTATCGTGATTCCTAAAACAATTTATTCTATAAGCTCCTCTTTCTTTTTGGGCATGTTCGGAGAGATTCTACGAAAATACGGAAGAGAAAAATTTTTGAATAAAGTCAAATTTAAGTGCGAAAATAGCACCGTCAATGAGAATATTAATGATGGAATCTTTGATGCTCTCAATACTGCAGCGGCTGTGTGACGTTATTTCGCAAAGTTGGATTGAGTGGCTGGATGCTGTTGCGAATGTTTTGGTAGCTATAGTATCGATAGCTAATCTCATCATCGTAATTTATATATTTTATGATAACAAAAAAGAAAAACACGAGGACAGAAAAAGAGCGCGCGATATAGATTGGTACGGGGCAATTGATACGAAAGAATATATACAATCAATAAGCGCTGCCATTGGCGCAATACAGAGCAAAGTATTAGAAATCCTTGATGGTCACTTAAATATGCCCGAACGGGAAAAACGAATCAAGAGTTGTATCGAGATTTTTAACACCAACATCCTCTCGCAGAAAAGGAAGACGATGATAATAGCTGGATGCATTAATAAAAAATATGCAAATAGAACTCTGAGGGTATTCTCTGAAGCGCAGGATCTTCTATTTGGTGTCATCGTTGGCTGTGCAGTAGGAGCTATAACTGAGTCTGAAGCGAGAAACACTCTTCTTGAAATAGAGAACGACTGCGTGGCGTTAGTTTATAAAATAGGCGCAGAATTAGCCTAAGCTTATTGGCAAACCTTAATCTTTCATAAATTACATCAATGGTGTATAATGAAAATTAACCAGGAGGTATTTTGGAAGAAAAGCTGTATTTTCGACCCGTAAGCTATAGCAAAGGCTCGAAGAAATATAAAGAAAAACCGGCATCAGTCGAAAAACACACAGACGGCCGCAAAGACCATCGCGTTCGTAACATCATCATCTTTTTACTCGCTGTCGCTGTTATCGTCTTTGTTATTCTTTGGCTTTTAAAAGGCAAAAACACCACCTCTGGTCAATACCCCGCCAATGTCAGGAGCGAATCGCTCATTTGTAGCTCCGACAAAAACACTTACGAAAAAGTCGACCACGTTAATTCGGACGACAAAAATTTTGAGATAAGTCTAATTTTCAACGGTAAAGAATCGCTTAGTTCTGGAAGCCTAAAATACACTCTCCGCTTCTCGTCTCCAAACGAAGTTAACAGAGCCGTAGCGGTTTCTCAGGCTCAGTTTAATCTCGGCGTTCAAGCTCTTGGCTACGATTCTGGCAAGTTTAATAATAAATTCTCGGTCATCGATAATGATCTCGTAATTACCCTGCATATAAATTCCAGCAAAGACGTGGACGAAGTGACGAAAAGTTATTTTTTGCTAAAAGAGGATAGTCAAGGAAATTTACCAATTACGCTTGCTGAATACCGCCAAAATTACGAAAGTCAAGGCTTTTCTTGTACTTCTACATTAGATAAATAAGAGAAAGGAACTCCATGCTAAAATTTCACAAAACATTAACCACTGCGTTATTATGCTTTAGCGCAATTATTTTTTCGGCGCTCGGTATAACTCCGACATATGCAATCGGTCAATTTGCGCTTTCGCCAATGTATCAACAGATAACTTTGACCGCTGGAGAAAAATACGTTGGTAATTTTGAGGTCGTCAATCCTGGCGATAATACTATGGATTTTCGCTATACGATAGAGGTTAAACCATTTTCTGTCGACGGTCTTGACGACCTTAGCTTCGAATCTAACGGTGACTATAACCAAATTGTGGACTGGATTACGCTGTCGCGTACAGAAGGCGTCGTTTCTCCTAACAAGACTCAAGAAATAAGGTTCATTATCGACGTTCCAGAAAATGCTGCCGCCGGTGGCCAATACGCTGCAATTCTTGTCACCTCCGAAGAATACCGTCTTGACAACTCTGCTGTTGACCTCCATGAACAATATCAGGCTTCTCATCTTATATACGCCGAAGTCGCCGGAGAAACCGTCCGCAGAGGAAAAATCGACCACACAAATGTCACAAGCTTCCTCTTTTCTGGTAATATCGCTGGAAGCGCAGAGATAACCAACGAGGGTAATGTCCACTCCGAAGCTCTCCAGACTCTTCAGATTTTTCCTCTTTTCTCTAAAGAAGAAATCTACACAAACGAAGAAAGCCCCAAAAGCACCTGGATTATGCCTGGCAACACCGCCTTGACTTCCGTTGCATGGGGAGAGACTCCAAGTGTCGGCATCTTCCATGTTGTTTATCACGTCGAGTACGAAGGGGTCGACTCTACTGTCGATAAATACGTCATCGTTTGCCCACTCTGGCTTCTCTTTGTAGTTATTGTGGTTGTTATTCTTATTGTCTTTAGAATCCTTAGCAGAAAAAAGAACTAATAGCCGTTGTCTTGGCAATAAGTATTATTTCCAAGTTCGACATATCCAAACACAGCAAAGGCTTTTTTGCTACTAGCGCTCACAATCTCTCCGTCGCTACAAGATGCACCGGTCACTACAAAGACCTCCCCAGGCTCGCGGGGAGGGATATGCACCGTAACGCCATTCTTAGTTATACCGCTAGCCCCAGATGTGCCGAGATAGGTCGTAAAATTGTTTTCGTTCCAAAGCACTAATTTATACGTAGCTCCGCCAGGGTCTTCTCCATCAGAAGTTACGAACTTTTTGCTATCAAAAGTCCAAACTCCACCATCAGGCACCGTGGGGAGCTTTCCATTATTATTCACCATATAAGCAGTCATATTCGCTACCAACGCCGCATAATCCTGTCTTCTTTGCGCGTCTCTCTGTGAGCGTTGGATGTTTGGCAACGCCACGAAAACCATCAAAAATATCAACCCCGCAATCGCCAGCACCATCACAAGCTCAATAATCGTAAAGCCAGCTCTTAAAGAAAAATTTTTGGTTTTCATTTTTGTTTTTTAACTCTACACTTTAAGCATATCATGCTTTTCTTAAAAGCACAAATTAGTAGAGTGCTCACCCCGCCTTTTATTTTTCTTTTTGTCCTGATATAATGGTTATGTAATTTTGGAGTAAACATGGACAATTTACCAGATAACCTTCCAGCAATGGAAAAACAGGATATCACCGACAAAAACAAGTTTGAAGAAAAATCCGACGAATCGCTCGGCGACAAGTCCCGCACAGTGTGGATTATCGTCCTCGCTTTCGCGCTTCTAGTTTCCGTCGGCGTCATCGTCTGGTTAATCCTTTCCGGTCGCGCTGACCAACGTATCCACGGCGACAATCTCGAGGCGTTCATGAACGAGCCAGCCGACAAATCGTCTCAAGGCCAGCTCGGCGACATCGACCCAGGCGTCATTGTTTCTGACCGAGCTATCGACCTCACCGATTACGACTCTAATATCACCCTTCAGGCTTCTGGCGAATATACCCTCTCCGGCATCTTAAACTACTCCGTTCTTGTTAACTCTGACGGCCCAGTCACGCTGAACCTTTCCGGTGTCACTATTTCCAGCGTAGAAACTTCCGCTATCGCTAACCAAACCACCCAGCCTCTCACGATAAACTTGTTAGAAAACACCACCAACACCCTCACCGATGGTGGCGCCAGCGTTTATGACGGCGCACTGTTTTCTCTGGGCGAGCTGACGATTAACGGCTATGGCGACGACCGCACCCTCGGAAAACTTATCGTTTCTGGTCGTCAAGACGGCGGCGAAGGCATCGCCACCAAAAGCGCCCCGCTCACGATAAATTCCGGAAAAATCATGATTAGTTCGAAAGATGACGGATTAAACACTGGTGGCGACGGCGGAACTATTACCATTAACAGCGGTATCCTTTGGATAAAAGCCGGTGGCGACGCCATAGATTCCAACAAAAACATCGTCATAAACGGCGGAAACGTGCTCGCTATTAGCACCGAGTCGGGAGACGCCGCACTAGATTCTGAAAGTGGTATATCCATAAATGGCGGAAACGTCGTGGCGCTAGGCAAAGACATGCTTGAAAGCCCGACAGATTCGTCGAATCAAAAGTTCTTAGCAATAACACTAGAAAACGCCATTAAAAACGGCTCGACCGTCTATATTAGAAACATAGACACGCTAAAAACTTATAACTTTAAGGCCGAAGGCGAGTTCAAGACATTGGTGTTTAGCTTGGCGGATTTGGCAGAGGGAACATACGAGATTTCTGTCGACGGGGTGGTTGTTGGGTCTGGTACGGTAAAATAGGCTTGGGGATGAAAGATAAAATTGCGCGTTTTTTCGATGAGCTGGGTTTGGCTTTACGCGGATTAACACTTGCCACTCGCGAAAAATCTTTTTGGTTGCCGTTTATCCTGACTTTTGTTATTTTTGGGACGTTGTTAAATCTTTTAGCTAACGGTTTTTCTTCATTCAAAATCATTTGGATTTTTTTGAGTGGCGGAGATTTGCTTGGGGCTAGTAAAATTATCGGGAGTGCTTTTTTAGGTATTTTTGGCGTCGGCAAAAACTTTCTCGACTGGGGAATAAACTTTTTGCTAACTCTTTTGCAATCAATTCTCATTGCGCTGGTTGTTTTTGTCGCTAAACATAACAAAAAACAAGACCAAGGCTCTGCCGAGTCGTCCGCGATTGTGGCGGGGTTAGTCGTTCTCGGGTCAGGTTGCCCGACCTGCGGCACGACGCTCCTCGCTCCGGTTCTCGGAGCTTTGCTTTCTGGTGCTTCTAGTGCAGTCGCGCTTGCTGGACGTCTAAGTCTGTTTATTAACTTATTCGCAGTTATCCTCGCTTTATTTGTTTTTAAAAAGCTCGGCCTCACGACCTATGCTATAATAAAAAGCGAACAGTATCTCAGGAGGAAGTCTAGTGAAACGTCTAATTAGAATCATCGTCGTCGTTGGCGTCTTCGCCGTTATTTTTATCGCCATGGTCTCTAGCTCCGTGAAACAGCCGGATTTTGAAACGCAAATTTGGAACAAAAACATGACTTTGGGCGACCCAGAGACCGCCGTTCGACATTATGTCGTTTATACCGACCTCATGTGTCCGTATTGCAATTATTACGCTCGCATCATCAAAAACAACGAAGAAGACCTTAAAAACTATCTCGCTGAGCACAAAATCCTTTACGAAGTCCGCGTGACGGATATGCTCTACGAAGGCTCCGGCGTTGAGCTTTCTCGCCCAGCCGCCGAAGCGGCTTATTGTGCCGCGGCCGAGGATAAGTTCTGGGACTTTTATCATCTCGCGCTCGATTCTATTTTTAGCGATTATTACGACAAGGGCATTGGCTACTCTAAAACCGCCCCGCTTATCAGCGACATGACGCGCGACTATTGGCTAAATGTCGCCTCCGAGGCTGGTCTCGGGGAGACCTTTGCCGACTGTTACAATAACCGTCGCATGGTCGCCGAAGTCTCAGAAAACACCATCAAAGCCTCTCAGACCGCCGCCGGGTTGCCTTATTATTCCTTCGGGCGGTTTTCTACTGGTGGTTTTGATCCTAGCTGGGACTGGAGCATAGTCAAACAAATGTTCGATTATGGACTAAAATAACCTTAAAACTTAAACAAAAAAGACCCTCCTAGGGGCTTCTTTTGTTCTTGGTGGCTCCGACTGGACTTGAACCAGTGACACAAGGCTCTTCAGGCCTCTGCTCTACCAACTGAGCTACAGAGCCAACCTCCACTATTATAACATAGGACGTGATATAATGTAAGAGTAAAGAAGGCTAGAGTTTGAAATCGCGCGATTATACTTTGTCACAACATTTTTTGAGAAGCCCGAGGCTGGCGCTGTTTTTGATCGGCCACTCAAACATTAAAAAACGCGACACAGTGATAGATATTGGCGCTGGAAGCGGAGTGATTGCTTCGGCGCTCGCCAGACGAGCCAGTAAAGTTATTGCGATTGAACCAGACCATACGGCGGCAGAAAAACTAAGAGCAAACATCTTACGTCAAAAATTAGAAAACGTGGAGGTGTTTGAAAAAGATTTCTTAGATTTTGAGCTACCAAAAGAACCCTACAAAGTTTTCTCCAACCCGCCGTTTCATTTGTCATCCAAAATCGTCAGAAAGCTTCTTGAAGCAGAAAATCCGCCAGAAAGTTTTTATTTAATTTTGCAAAAACAATTTGCGCTCAAACTTTTGAACACCGATCGTCATTATACTTCTCAGCTCGGCCTTGGACTTATTCAAAAATACCAAACCAAAATTCGCTATCCCTTGAAACCAACAGATTTTACTCCGCCCCCAGCCGTGCCGACGGTCTTGTTTGAAGCAAAAACCATAACGACAGAAACAAAAGACTCTGCTATAATTTAATCATAAAGGAGTTCACATGGGTTCAATTATTATTTTTCTACTGGCCGCTTTTGGCTTTATTATCATCAGTGGCTTGCGTGTTATTAACCAATATGAGCGTGGCATTGTCCTTCATCTCGGAAAATATCGTCGCACGCTTAATCCTGGTCTCAATGTCGTCAACCCTTTCTTCGACAAAGTCACCAAGGTTGATGTTCGCACTCGCCCTATGGACATCCCAAAGCAAGAAGTCATCACCAAAGACAACGTTACTGTCCATGTGGACGCTGTCGTTTATGCGCGCGTTATTCATCCTCAAAAAGCCGTTCTCGAAACAACCGACTATGGTTATGCTACCTCTACTTTTGCTCAAACCGCCTTGCGCGACGTAACCGGCAACTTCGACCTCGATGAAATCCTAAGTAAACGTGACGAAATCTCCGAAAAAATCCGCGAAATCGTTGACGTCCAAACCGACAAATGGGGCATAGATATCGAAAGTGTCAAGCTTCAAAATATCGAGCTTCCCGCCGACATGAAACGCGCTATGGCCAAACAAGCCGAAGCTGAGCGTGAGCGTCGCGCCGCGATTATTTCCGCCGAAGGAGAAAAATCTGCCGCCAAGGCCGTCGCCGAAGCCGCTAGCCTTCTCGCCTCGACTCCGGGCGGTCTCAATATCCGTACTCTCCAGACTCTAGAAAAAATTTCTACTGACCCGTCTCAAAAAACCGTTGTCCTTCTGCCGTCTGACCTTGCCAGCAGACTTCAAAAATTATAGACAAGAAAAAGCCCCGGTTGTCCGGGGCTTCGATGAGAGGGGTTGTTTCGGGGTGGTGTTGATTTAGCGGAAGAACGTAAAGTTCGAGAAAATCGGGGCCAAGGTGTTCGCAACGGTCGACATCATCTTGATAAAGATGTCGAGCGCCACGCCCACCACGTCTTTTCTGGTATCGCCGATTGTGTCGCCGTTGACGGCGGCCTTGTGTGCGTCAGATTTTTTCGGGTGTCCAGGCAGAGCGCCAGATTCGATATATTTTTTCGCATTATCAAACGCGCCGCCCGAGTTGCCCATAAAAATCGCCCGCGGAATCGCCACGATGGTCGCGCCGACCAAGACTCCGCCGACAAATTCCACCCCAAACAGGAAACCGCCCACTACCGGCACCAACATCGCAAGTAGCGACGGCACCAACATATATCTCAGTGCCTCGTTCGCCGCCAAGCGAATCATCTTGTTATAATCCGGGGTGGCTTTGCCTTCGATGACTTCAGCGGTCATCATCTCGTCGCCGACATCGGCCATTTTTTTTGCTGCCTCAATCGTGTTATCGGTCAGCATCGCGGAGAAATATTCGATTAAACCTCCGCCGATAATGCCGCCCGCCACGACAACAAAGCTTGCAAAGTTCAGCACAGGTTCTGCGCCGTTGACGTTATAATTTCCGACGTATGCCGTAATCAGCGATACTGTCGCCAGCGCCGCCGAGCCAATCGCAAACCCCTTGCCGATGGCCGCCGTTGTGTTTCCGACCGCATCGAGCTTGTCGGTGATTTTGCGTACATCTTCGGGAAGATGACACGACTCAGCAATTCCGCCGGCGTTGTCCGCAATCGGTCCAAATGCGTCGATAGACACGGTTACGCCGACGAACGACAACATTCCAAGCGCCGCCATCGCGATACCATAGTTTCCGCAAATTTTGCCAGAAGCAAAAATCGCGACTCCTATGACCAAAATCGGCAGCAGCGTCGAACGCGAGCCGATCGCGTCCCCCTTCGTTACGACAAAAGCCGTTCCTTCGGGTGCGATTTTCGCAAGATTTTTTGTGGGGTTAAAATCTGTACTCGTGTAATATTCAGTTATCAGACCGATAAAGACACCGCTCATGACTCCCAGTACGGTAGAAATCCACGGGGAGACCCAACCGAACCTAAAATCGTCATAGAGCAGAACGTCCTTGAATAGCACAAACGCCAGTCCGCCGGCAAAAATCATTGTCAGTATTGCCGCAATATACGTCGTCGAGTTTAAAATCTTGCTTGGGTCGTCGCCCATTTTAAGTTTCGAGACGATAAAAAGTCCCAAGGTGCATGCGAGCAGTCCTCCGCCCGCCACCAAGATAGGATAAAGCGTCGTCAGATTAAAAAGTTCCTCCGAACCTCCTTTGGTCGAGAACAGAGTTGCCGCAATAATCATCGCCGCAATAATCGTCGCCACGAAACTTTCGAGTAGGTCGGAACAGTTTCCAGCGATGTCGTTTACATTGTCGCCGATAAAATCAGCTATCACGTTCGGCACTCGGCTGTCGTCCTCCGGCAAATCGTGACGAATCTTCGCCAAAATATCCGAAGAAATGTCGGCCGCCTTGGTATAGTTGCCTCCGGCGACGCGGTTAAACATTGCCACAATCGAACATCCGAGCGAATAAGTTGTCAGCCGGATAATCGACGCGTTTACGTTAAGGCTCAGCACATAACCTTGTCCTACGTCGTCGGGTTTTATTCCTCCAAACGCAAAGTAGATTATGATAAGTCCCAAGAGTCCAAACGCATGCACGGATAATCCAGAGATACTTCCTCCAGTCAGGGCGACCTTGACGGTTTCGCCAATGTTGAGAGATTCTCTGGCGCGGTTAGTGGTTCTTACGTTCGCAAGCGTCGCGCTCCTCATGCCGAGCGTACAAACAATGCTCGACATGCAAGCGCCAATCGCAAAAGTAAGTCCCGCGGTTTTTTCAACGAACAGGGAAAAGACAATTGCGAGAACAATGACTACGAGAAAAATCGACCTAAACTCGGTCCGGATAAAGGTGATTGCTCCGTGGCGAATGGTTTTCGCCAAATAAAGCATGTCCTTTGTCCCGCTCGGCAGGTCGTGAATCTTCAGGTAGCAAAGTCCCACGTAGGCGATGGCTATAATGATTATAGCCGCGACAGGGGCCAAGAGCAACATCAGGCTCACTCCTCTCAAAAAAATTAAGGTGCAGTCCACCTCTTTTAATTATAACACTTTTACTGTGTCTTTTCTAGCTTCCCTCGAGATATTCCTTATATTTTCCATTCAAAAACATCGACCAATCAGTAAACTCTCGCCCTGCCTTAGTATAAATATTATATGCACACTCGACATTTTTCTCTAAATCGTATGTGTCGCACGCTTCTCTCCCGGGGAGTACTCGTATCTGAAACACACCTACCGAATATCCGTAGGTTCTTCCGTCCTGCTCGAACGTCAAATCTTCATCACCTTTAGCGTTTATGCTACATTTGCTTTCGGCCTTCATGATGGCGGTCGCAAGTTTTGTATCCCAATCATATTTTTCTATCTCGTGTATAACTTTATCGCAATTATTCGCAGCCATTTTTACGTCGCCAAGATTTTTATACCAGTCTGGATTAACTAAAAAAGTATAACACGCCAAAAACCCAAACATAAAAACAACGATAAACCAAATAATTCGGCGCATGAACTTATTTTAGCATAAATATTATTCATGAAAAACCGGCCACGCGTGGCGACCGGTGGTCTGTGGTTGGAAAAGGCTTAGATGTCATAGTCTGGCTCAAACTGCTCAAAAGTTATGTGCACTCTGGCGGTCGGCTCCGGCTCGGACAGTTCGGGCTCGATGAGGCAACACCCCATATACGCCAGAAGCAAGCTCTCCGGAAGAATAATGGGGTGGCTCAAGAAATAGAGCAGAATCGGCTTGTTGAACTTATAGTTGATAAGGGCGTTCGTTTTGTTGTTGACGCTTGTGCAGGCAACGTCAAGCAGGGTCAGAAACTCGTCTTTCGAGAGCTGTCGGACTTCTTCATAGATTCGGGTGGCTTTTACATCGTCCGGGTGCGCCTCAAGCTCATCGCAAAGCGCCGCCGTCACTTCTCCGTAGGGGTTGTTTATCCACCAATCAGAGATAGTCCTGAGGAAAACATAGAGGTCGACCGTTTTTGCTATCCGCCCAATCAGGGTTTTCGCAAAATAATAGTCAAGCTCTCCTCTGGCGGAAGCCGCTGAGGCGGCCGCGAGCATTGTTCGGATTAACCTGTTTGTTTCGGCTGTCGGCTTGTAGCGTCCAAAGTCGCATCTAAGGCCAAAACCTTCGAGGATGATGAGCGCCCCTTCGATATCATTTGCGTTAATCGCGCCGTAGATATCGTCGAGCGTAAAAGCAACTTCCTCTGGACCGTCGTGCTTTCTATGTCGCATAGCTCTTCTCCTTCTCCAAAAAATAAAAATGCGAGAGGCTCTTCACCTCTACGTCTCTATTGTCGCACGCCACTCACAAAAAGTAAAGAAAATTATTCAACAAACCCAAAATCTATGTTATAATATCTCCACACACCCCGTGCGAGCGTAGCTCAGTTGTTTAGAGCGCTTCCTTGCCAAGGAAGAGGTCGAGAGTTAGAGTCTCTTCGCTCGCACCATTTTTTGTGCAAACAAAAAATGCGAGCGTAGCTCAGTTGTCTGTCGAGGGCGTATGCCCGAGAAATCGAGACGGCGCTTCCGTGTCCCCGAAGGGGACGTCGAGAGTTAGAGTCTCTTCGCTCGCACCATTTTTTGTGCAAACAAAAAAATGCGAGCGTAGCTCAGTTGTCTGTCGAGGGGTGTTTTTGTTCTTCACAAACAATTCTTATACATATATAATATATATGTATAAAAGGAGAAACAATGACAGCGCTAATTATTATTTTAATCATTATTCTTATCCTCATCGGAGCCGTTTGGTCCACTTATAACGGCCTTGTCAAGCTTGACGAACGCGTCAACGAAGCTTGGTCAGACATCACTGTCCAGCTCAAATATCGTGCCGACCTCATTCCAAACGTCATCGAAACCGTCAAAGGCTATGCTAAGCACGAAAAAGAAGTTTTTGAAGGCGTGACTGCTGCTCGCTCCGCTGTTATGGGTGCAAAAACCGTCAAATCTGCTGCTAAGGCCGAGTCAGAAATGACTAACGCACTCTCTAAAGTCTTCGCCATCGCCGAAGCTTATCCTGAACTAAAAGCTAATGAAAACTTCAAGAAACTCCAAGAACAACTCCAAGACGTAGAAGACAAGATTCAGGCCTCTCGCCGCTTTTATAATGCTGGCGCCAAAGAGCTTAATACGAAAGTTAAAACTTTCCCCACAAACCTCATCAACAAAATCGTCGGCCACTTTAAGACAAGAGATTATTTCGAGGTTGCTGACGCCGAGCGTGCCAAAATCGAGAACGCTCCCGAAGTAAAGTTCTAATAATGTACAAAAATATCGCGGCGAACAAAAGGAACACAATCCTAATTATGTTAGGGTTCATCCTTTTCATCGCCGCGATTGGCAGTTTATTTGCCTATGTCTATCGTGACCCGTGGATAGCCTTAGAGGTTTTAATTATTTCTAGCGTTTATGCTGGTTTTCAATATTTTGCCGCAAGCAAACTCGCCGTCGCTATGACTGGCGCCCAAAAAATAGTCAAAAAAGACAACCCTAGACTCTACAATATCGTAGAAAATCTTACTCTTACGGCCGGCCTACCTATGCCCGAAGTTTATATCATAGAAGACGACGCGCCCAATGCTTTTGCTTCTGGCCGAGACCCAGACCACGCCCTCGTCTGCGCGACGACGGGACTTTTAAAGGTCATGAACGACAAAGAACTCACCGCCGTCATGGCACACGAAGTTTCCCACGTCAAAAATTACGACATCAGGGTCAGCACAATTGTTTTTGGTCTAGTCTGTCTAATCGGTTTCATCGCTGACCTCGGTTGGCGCATGGCTTATTATGGCTCTCGTCGCAACCGCAACAGTGACGCTAGCCCTGTCGGCATGATTATTATTTTAATTACGTCCATTCTCGCGCCGGTTATCGCAAGTTTAGCCCAGATGGCGGTTTCTCGCGAACGCGAATACCTCGCTGACTCTAGCGCGGCTTTGCTTACTCGCTATCCTGAGGGTATGATTTCTGCTCTCAAAAAATTAGAAACTCATTCTCGCCCCATGAAACAACAAAATCCTGCGACCGAGGCCATGTTTATTTCTTCGCCACTCAAAAAAAGTTCCATTAATAATTTATTCAGCACCCATCCGCCAATAGAAAAACGCATCGAGAGGTTAGAAAATGCCAAAAGCAAGTTCTAAACGAGCCAAAAAAATCAAGCGAGCACCAGGAGTTTTTAAGACTAATTTTTTAGCAAGTTATAGAAAAGCCAGAGAAAACATTTGGGCCAAAAAACGCGCCCGCGTTCGGCTTCATCAAAGTTTTAAGCGTAGCTATCGCGAAGATTATGCTAGAAAACTAGATGTCCCCGGGCTTTTGTCTCACGCCGCCGAGTCTTTCTCGCTTATCTTCAAAAACTGGAAACTTTTTCTTCCACTCATCGCTATTGCCGTAGTTTTTAATATCGTTCTAGTAGGCATTATGTCAGAAGCTACTTATGTTCAATTTCAGACGGTGCTCGAAGAAACTAACGACAAGTTCTTGACCGGCGAACTTGGCAATTTTGCCAAAGCCGGACTTCTCCTCGTCTCTACTATCGCGACCGGGGGGCTTTCTTCTAGCCTTTCCGAGGTCCAAATCATTTTTGCGGTAATTATCTTTCTCTTTACTTGGCTCATCACTATTTATCTCTTGCGCCATATTTTAGCCAAAAAACCAGTCAAACTTCGCGACGGTTTTTATAATGCTCTCGCTCCGCTAATTTCCACATTTATCATTTTCTTTGTTGCGGTTCTACAATTCTTGCCAATTCTTGCCGTTATTGTTGCTTATTCTGCCGCTGTCCAGACGGACTTTCTCTCGAACCCGTTTTATGCCCTAGTTTTCTTTATCTTTGCCGCACTTATGACTACGCTTTCGGTCTATCTTTTATCAAGCACGCTAATCGCGCTCGTGGCCGTTACGGCGCCAGGCTTGTATCCGATAACCGCGCTTAGAACCGCCAGCGACCTCATGGCGAGCCGCCGCGTGAGGTTTGTTGTGAGGTTATTTTTCTTAGTTATTGTTATTGCCGTGGTTTGGTCGGTGGTTATGTTGCCAATTATCACGCTCGACCTTTGGCTCAAAACTTGGGTGTCGTGGCTCGAAGGCTGGCCGGTTATACCGGTTTGTCTTTTGATTATGACTTGCTTTAGTTTTGTTTATATGGCAACATATTTATACCTATACTATAGGAGGGTTTTAGCTAATGAAAATTAGTCAGTCAGAAGCGAGCGTTCGCATAGAAAAACTCAAAAAACTCATCAACGATTATCGCTATCATTATCACGTGTTGGATGAGTCAATTATGTCCGAGGCGGCGGCGGATTCGCTCAAACATGAGCTAAGTCAGCTTGAGGAACAATTCCCAGAGCTTATTACGCCGGACAGTCCGACCCAACGCGTCGCCGGCAAACCTCTCGACAAGTTTAAAAAAGTCGTTCATCAAAAACGCATGATTTCTCTTGCGGATGTTTTTTCTACCGAAGAAATAAAAGATTGGATTTCTCGCAACGAAAAACTTATTCCCGGCGGAAAAATAGCCGAATTTTTTACCGATATTAAAATGGACGGCCTTGCTTGCGCCCTTAAATATCGCGACGGACTTTTTGTTCAAGCCGTCACGCGCGGCGACGGTCTGGTTGGCGAAGATGTCACTATGAACGTTCGTACTATCGAAAACATCCCGCTTCGCATTGACGAACCTGGCGACGTCGAAGTTCGCGGCGAAATAATTTTGTTCAAAAAAGATTTTGAGCAAATCAACCAAAAACAACGCGAGCAGGGCGAAAAAGAATTTGCCAACCCGCGCAACCTTGCCGCCGGCTCTATCCGCCAGCTCGACCCCAAAGTTGCCGCTTCTCGCAACCTGAAATTTATTGCCTACGACCTCGTTTCTCCGAACCTTCCGACTCATCGCGAGGCCTACGACAAGCTTCGCGCTCTCGGTTTCCGCACTTCAAACGAAGACAAAATTTTCTCGTTTAAAGACCTTCCCGAACTTTTCCGCTACATTAAAAACCTCGACGCCTACCGCAAGAGCCTTCCGTTTAATACCGACGGCATGGTGATAAAAATTAACGACCGCAAAATCTACGATTCGCTCGGTATCATCGGCAAAACTCCTCGCGCTGCGGTCGCTTTTAAATTTCCTGCCGAAGAATCTACTACCAAAGTTCGCGACATCGTTATTTCTATTGGTCGCACCGGAGCCGCCACCCCCGTAGCTATTTTTGACCCCGTCGAAGTTGCCGGTACCACCGTTCGCCACGCTTCTCTCCACAATGCCGACGAAATCGCTCGTCTCGACGTCCGCATCGGCGACACCGTTATCGTCTATAAAGCCGGCGATATTATCCCTCAGGTTAAAGAAGTTCTCGTCGCTCTTCGCCCCGACGATTCCAAACCCTTTGATTATGAAACTGCGCTCAAAACTCAATATCCTGAGCTAAAATTTGAACGTCCAGCCGGCGAAGTTGTTTATCGTATCAAAGGAGAAAGCTCTGACTTTATCTTGAAGCGCACGCTCGAATATTACGCTAGCAAGCCCGCCCTCAATATTGAAGGTCTCGGAGAGAAAAACGTTGCACTTCTCGTTGATTCTGGACTAGTCAAGTCTATCCCCGACCTCTACTGTCTTACAAAAGAAAAACTTTCTTCTCTCGAACGTTTCGCTGACCTTTCCTCAGAAAAACTTATTATAAACCTAGAAAAATCCAAAACCGCTCCTCTTGCCAAGGTCATTACTGCCATCGGCATTCGCCATGTCGGCACACAAACTGCCATCGCTCTCGCCAATAAATTTGGCTCGCTAGAAAAACTCCAGAACGCAGAAAAAGACGATTTATTAAGCATCCCCGACATTGGCGAAGTCGTCGCCGAGTCTATTCTCGCTTTCTTCGCCGACGAAGATAATATTAAAATGCTCTCCGACCTAAAGTCGCTTGGTCTCTCACCGACTTTCTCCGACCTATCTAATGCTCCGCTCGCCGGCAAAAGCTATGTTATCTCTGGCACGCTAGAAAGCTACGGCAGGGAAGAAGCCGAAGAAAAACTTCGCGCCCTCGGTGCAACCATCACTAGTTCCGTCACAAAAACCACCACCGCCCTGATTCTCGGCGCTCACCCCGGCGCCTCAAAGCTCAAAAAAGCTACTTCTCTTAACATTCCGACGCTTGATGAGCCCGGTTTTCTCAAACTTATCGGCGAATAATTTGTGATAAAAAATCCCCGCCAGAAAGGCGGGATTTTGGTTTATAGTGGCTTAGCTAATCCAAGCCTTGAGTTGCCTTCGGCAATTCTTATCAGCTCGTTATACTTTGCGATTCTTTCGCTCCTCGATAGACTTCCAGTTTTTATCTGTCCCGCACCTAGTCCGACCGCAATATGTGCAATAGAAACGTCTTCGGTTTCTCCGCTTCGGTGGGAAATAATCGTGTTATAGCCGTTCTTTTTTGCGGTCATTACCGCGTCTATTGTCTCCGTTAGCGAGCCAATTTGGTTCGGCTTTATCAAAATCGCATTTCCAGCCCCCTCTTTGATACCTTTTTTCAGCAACTTTGTGTTCGTCACGAACAAGTCGTCGCCCACGAGCTGAACTCTTTTCCCAAGTTTCTCCGT
The DNA here is from genome assembly GCA_964492765.1 of uncultured Candidatus Saccharibacteria bacterium. Classification (GTDB taxonomy): domain Bacteria; phylum Patescibacteriota; class Saccharimonadia; order Saccharimonadales; family Saccharimonadaceae; genus Nanosyncoccus. Next base: position 16,360 of record CAZBLB010000007.1, on the reverse strand, counting down.
CATCATCTTCCACCCGCCCCAGTCGTTTTCCGCCAGCCCATCCTCAATCGACACTACTGGATAATTGTTTATTATCCAGTCATACCAGTTCGTCAAGTCGTCCGCACTTTTCCAGTCGCCGTTTGTTTTTAGAACATAATGGTCTTTGTCGAAAAACTCGGAGCTTGCGATATCCATCGCCATTGCCACGTCTTCGCCGACCTTATAGTCGGCTTTTTCTATGGCAAGTTTTATACACTCTAGCGGTTCATTGTTTCCGTCTCTTACTTTTGGCGCATAACCACCTTCATCACCCACAGTCACCGGATATCCGCGCTCTTTAAGAACATCTTTTAGCGCATGAAAGACCTCCGCACCAATCCTTACGGCGTCGCCGATATTTTCCGCCCCCCTAGGGATTATCATGTATTCTTGGAAATCTGTTGCCCAATCCGCATGCTCGCCACCATTCATCACGTTCATCATCGGCAGTGGCAACGACATCTCGTCCATCGTCCCAGCCAGTTCCGCCACATAAGCATAAAACGGCAACTTTTTTGCTCGCGCTACCGCCTTTGCGGTTGCCAGAGAAACCGCGAGAATGGCGTTTGCTCCTAAACTAGACTTGTTTTCTGTGCCGTCTAGGTCGAGCATTACTTGGTCGACAATTTTCTGTTCGGCGCTGTTCCCGACCAAAACATCGCGTATCTTACTGTTCACGTTCCAAACCGCCTTGGTGACACTTTTTCCGCCATAAAACTTCGCATCGCCATCTCTCAGCTCCAAAGCTTCGCCCGAACCAGTCGACGCCCCCGATGGCACCGCCGCACGCCCCGCCTGCCCAGATTCTAGAAAAACATCCGCCTCGACCGTCGGGTTTCCTCGCGAGTCTAGAATCTGCCGCGCCTTGATATTAGAAATTATAAAATTATCCATAAGCACTATTATAACAGAATCTAAAACTTTTTGTCACAAAATATCCTTAGGTGATATAATCTATTTCAATGACCGCCACCCCACTTAACCCCGCCAAAGCCAAAAAACTTCGCCCGCTCAGGGCCGCCCTTGCTATTCTAGCGGTTGTCTTATTTATTCTCATTCTTGACCGTCTCCCGACTTCAAAAACCGTCACAAAAACCACTAAAATTAGCCAAGAAGAATCGAGCGAAGGGAACTATTATTATCTGACGGGCTTCGCAGAAAAAATAGAAACGGATTTAGAAAAACGTCTCAGAGACCTCGGCGTCCCCGAGGACGAATATGAAAACGTCGGCGACTATCTCGGAAAAGATGAAATTTATGAGTTCGAGCAAAAAGCCAACCTTGCCTTGGAGCTAGAATCGGTTTGGGTCTCCGCCGAAGAAAACGACTTGACAAACCTAAGAACAATTTTCAGCCTCGACACAGATTTTGATTTTGGCAACTTTTCTAGGACTTCTTCTGCCCCTAGCGAATATAAAAATCTTGCGGAACTAATCAGTAACTACTATCGCGCTTTGACAAACATAGAGGATTATGATGTCCTCGAATATAAAATATTCACGAAATGAATATTTGCTTGTGGAATATAGCGAAACCGGTATAATAAAACCATGAACGAAGAGCTTAAAAAGAAGCTAAGAACTCTCCCCGCCGCCCCAGGGGTATATTTCCATAAAAACAAGGCCGGAGAGATTATTTATGTTGGCAAGGCCGCGGTTCTTAAAAACCGCGTTCGTCAATATTTTCAGCACCCAAAAGACCGCGACCCTAAAACTGCGGCGCTCGTCGAAGAAATTTTTATGACAGATTGGATAGTCGTAGACACGGAGATGGATGCACTCTTTCTTGAGAGTGAAATGATTAAACGCTACATGCCAAAATGGAACATTCTCCTTCGCGACGACAAAAATGTCTCCTTTGTCCGAATTGACATCAACTCAGAAATACCCTATGTTTCCATGACCCGTAATCCCCTCGGCGACGACGCCCACTATATCGGCCCGTTCTATGCCCAAAACACTATCGCTACCGCCCTCCGCATCCTCCGCAAGATTTTTCCTTATTATGATAAACCATACACCGGTAAAAAGACCCTAGAAACCGATCTCGGGCTTACTCCTGGTATCGAAGTAGGAAAAATGACTTCTAAAGAATATCATAAAATCCTCAAAAATCTCATCCGCTATCTCGAAGATGACCGCCAAAAACTCCTTATCAACCTCGAGAAAGAGATGAAAGAAGAATCAAAAAAGGGTAATTTTGAGCGCGCAGCCGAGCTCCGAAACGAACTCTTCGGTCTTAAAGGTTTAAAGAAGAAAATCGTCTTTTCTGATAAAGAGTTTCTCGATATTTCTTCCGACCAAGCCCTCCTCTCTCTTCAGAAAATGTTGGGTCTTGCGACACCACCTCGTCGCATTGAGGGCTACGACATTTCTCATCAGTCTGGCCAAGACGTCGTGGGGTCTATGGTGGTGTTTTCTAACGGTGTCTCCGACCGCTCCGAATATAGAAAGTTCAAACTTAAAAACCAGCAAAACAACGACACCGCCAGCCTTAAAGAAGTTTTAACCCGTCGCCTCGCGCATACAACCTGGAGTTATCCTGACCTGATTATTCTCGACGGCGGAGCGCCTCAAGTCTCTGCACTCTTTCCATTGTTGTCCGCCAAAGGTATACCCGTCATCGGTCGCGACAAATCTGGCGACCACTCAAAATCCTCCAACGTAAAACTCATTATTCCCGAGCTAAAACCAGATCGTGCCCCAGATAACAAAGACATAAAAGCCGGAGACTTAACTTTTAGGCTCGTGGAGCTTTCAAAAGATTCTCATGTCGCTCGCCTAGTCGCCCGCATCGACGAAGAGGCACACCGGTTTGCTATCACTTATCATACGCTCTTAAAACGCAAGCGCCTCCAGAAATAAACCTTGAAAGAACGCAATAAATTTTCTATAATAAAATCATCATGAATCTAGTCCCTGTTTTTCAAACTTCTATTTTAATCTCCGCCGTCCTCACTATTCTTCTCATTCTCCTTCAACAGCGAGGCGCTTCTCTCGGTTCTGGGCTTGGTGGCTCTGGCGAGCTCTATACGACTCGTCGCGGTCTCGACAAGTCTCTCTTTAACGTTACGATTGTCTTCGTCGTCATTTTTATCTTGTCCATCTTAGGAATCCTTTTAATCCCTTCCTAGTATGAAAACTCCTTTCAAAAAGCGTGGGCAAAAAGTTCTCAACCGGGTCTCTCGGCTTTCAGAAGCGGCCGCCGCTTCTGGCGAGGAGCACATCAAAGAGAACTTTCTCTCCCGTTTGTCTCATATCGGCGACGTCCGACTTTTTGTTGCTGAATGGGGGCTTCTGGTTTTTGCGCTGTTCATGTTAGCTTTGACCCAAAGTTTTTGGTTTTCCGACTCCTATTCTTTCAGTGCTTTTACGACCGGTGGCACTTATACCGAAGGCACGCTCGGACGAGTCAGCTCTCTAAACCCGCTTTTTGCCTCAACTAACAGCGAAAAAACGCTTTCTCGCCTGCTTTTTTCTGGCCTTACCGTCTCCGATTCCTCTGGCCACATCGGAAACGCCCTTGCCTCTTCCGTCCGCTCCGACGGGACAGGAAAAATCTGGACAGTCAGGCTCAAAGAAAACCTTAAATGGTCCGATGGTGAGCCGTTAACTGCCGACGATGTTTTGTTTACGGCTAATCTCCTCAAAAACCCGGTCGTCTCCTCTGTTTATTCCTCAAATTTAAGCGGCGTTTCTGTCCGCGTCGACGGCGACAAGATTATTTTCGAACTTCCTGCGAGCTATTCCGAGTTTGCCTCGGCGCTAGATTTTCCGATTTTGCCTAAACATATTCTAGAAAACTCCGACCCCGCTACGCTCCTAGACTCTGCGTTTTCCTCCGCCCCTGTTTCGTCGGGTGCATTTACCTATAACGCTACGCAGGCTGTCGGGACTTCCGGCGAAACCGTGGTCTATCTCGCCGCAAACAAAAATTATTACCAAGGTACGCCACGCATTTCCTCGTTTGTCGTTCATGCTTATCTGACGGAAGAAGATATTAAAGAAGCGTTGAAAGCTGGCGTTATTAGTGCCACGGCCGAGCTTCTTCCGACCGACGCCGAAGAAGTTTCTTCAAAATTAGTTTACGAAAAACAGACCACGATAAACTCCGGCGTCTATCTGTTTTTCAATACAAAATCTGGCGCGTTGAAGTCTAAAAACGCCAGAAAGGCCATACAGAGCGGTATAGATACGAGCGAGATAAGAACGCTTATTGGTGACGAGCCCGCGCTCGACTACCCGATTCTCAAGAGTCAGATTGCTCTAGATAATTGGCCGGCTCTCCCGGAAAAAAATCTAGATTCAGCGAGAAAAACCGTTGAAGGACTGGCTAGTAAAGAACTAAGGTTAGTGACGATAAATACCGGTTATTTTCCAAGTCTCGCCGAAGATGTCGCCGAACAACTTAAAGACATCGGGTTTAGCGTTTCTGTCGAGCTTTTTGACCCGGGTCAAGATTTTGTTGTTAATGTTATTGCGAACAGAAGCTATGACATTTTAATTTATGAGGTAGAGTTAGGGTCGACGCCAGACCTTTTGGTCTATTATCACTCGTCCCAAGCCAACGCCAGCGGGCTTAATCTTTCAAACTATAATAGCTCCGTCGCCGACGACCTTATTTTATCCGCCAGAGAGCCTAACGATGAGGCCACCCGCAAGCAAAAATACGAGGCCTTTCTAAACCGTTGGATAGAAGACGCTCCAGCGATTGGCTTATATCAGGTTAATATGAGCTACTTCTTCGACAAAAACGTCAAGGCTTTTAGCGAAAACAACAGTTTGGTCGTTGCGACTGACCGCTTTTCCGACGTCAAATATTGGGGTGTAGAAAAAACCAAGAAAAATCGCACGCCATAATAAAAGTCAATACTTGAACACCTCTTTTTTGTTCGCTAAAATAATAAAAAAGGAGAGAGTGTTAGAGTTAAGGTCTATTTCCAAGGTCTATGATACTGGTGGTCTTAAACAAAAGGCTCTAGATTCTGTTTCTCTCAAATTTTCCGAATCCGAGTTCACTTCTATTCTCGGCCCGTCTGGCTCCGGAAAAACTACGTTGCTTAATATTATCGGCGGGCTAGATTCTTATACTTCGGGCGATTTGATTATCAAAGGTGTTTCGACCAAACAATTTAAAGATTCCGACTGGGACGCCTACAGAAATCACCGCGTCGGTTTTGTTTTTCAAAGTTATAATCTTATCCCGCACCAAACCATCTTAAACAATGTTCGTCTTGCTCTTACTTTGTCGGGTATCTCTCGTCGCGAGGGTCTTCGTCGTGCCAAAGATGCCTTAAAATCCGTCGGTCTCGGTGCGCATATCCATAAACGTCCCGCTCAACTCTCTGGCGGTCAGATGCAACGCGTCGCTATCGCCCGCGCCCTTGTTAATGACCCAGATATTCTCCTCGCCGACGAGCCAACTGGCGCGCTCGACTCCGAGACTTCGCTCCAAATCATGAAGCTCCTAAGAGAAATCGCCTCGACTCGTCTAGTTGTCATGGTCACACATAATCCCGACCTCGCTAAAGAATATTCCACCCGTATCATCACCTTAAAGGATGGTAAAATCACCTCCGACCATCAAAATTTTGAGCGCGGAACAAATCTCCGAAAAAAATCCGCCGTCACCGCCACAAAACAGGGAGAAAACACTCATAAATCCAGAAAAACCAAGATGTCGTTTTTGACGGCCCTCTCGCTATCTTTCAATAATCTTATGACCAAAAAGGGAAGAACCATCCTTGTTGCTTTTGCCGGCTCAATCGGCATCATCGGCATCGCCCTCATTCTTGCTGTCTCGACCGGTTTCAAACGCTATGTCGACTCGATAGAAGAAAACACCCTCTCCTCCTATCCATTAACTATCACCGAAGAATCTTTCTCGCTCGACGCTATTTTAACCGCCGAAGTCGAAGAAACCGAGGCGAACTCTTCTGCCGACATCGTCGAATATCCAGCTCTCACGCGCACCCTTTCGACTATCGCCACCAACGACCTCAAAAGTTTCAGAGAATATTACGAGTCGCATCGTTCTCTCACTAAAAACGACGTCAAAAACGTGTCCTATGGCTACTCCGTCGACCCACTTATCTACACCATCGACAAAACAAACGCCCTCGCCAGATTAAACCCTAACAATATTTTTTCCTCTATCTATGGCTCAAACAGCATGATGAGCTCGTTCTCGACTTATAGCTCGATTTTTTCTCAATTACCCGACGACAAAGAGACGTTAGAAGAGTTTTATGACGTCCTCGCCGGTCATTGGCCCGAAAATTATGACGAAATCGTCGTCATTCTCCCGTATGCTGACACTATTTCTGACCTCCTTGCCTACTCATTAGGACTAAAAGATACAAGCGAGTTATCGTCGCTTGTCTCTAAACTCATGTCTGGCGAACGGGTCGCCGCGCCCAAAGACAGCGAACTTTTAAGACTTAATTATGACGATTTGTTGGGACTAGATTTAAGGATGATTATTCCGACCGATTTATACAAATATAACGAAAAATATGATGTTTATGAGGATATGTCTGGCGACGACGCCTTCCTTAAAGATGTCTACGAAGGAAAAGCCGTTAAACTCAAAGTTGTGGGTGTCATGACCTCAAAAGAAAATTCTCTCACCAGCGGTGCGGACAGTGGCGTAGGTTATTGTTCGGGTTTAATACAATATATTATAAACACTGTCAAGGATACGCCCGTCGTCAAGAGACAGCTTGAAAACGAAGACGTGGATGTTTTTTCTGGTAAGAGATTCGACGAGGCGACCAGCTTCGATTATGGGTTCGAGGACCTCGTTTCAGTCGACGAATCCGCGCTCATGGGTGTTTTTGAAATCAAGCTCGACCAAAAATCTCTCAACGCCGAAGTAGAAAAATACATGACCGACATCGCCTCGTCTATTTCCGTCGACACGACGCCTGCAAAGGAGAGTTTTCTCGGCGCATACGACTCTTTGGCGACGCTTTTAGGAGCAGAATTGTCGACCTATAAGACCGAGAACCCGGATGCTCCGCTTGAGCCAGACGATGTGGAAAAGTTTGTGGAAAACTTTTTGTTGCAGTATTCGCCGAGCGAAGTTCTTAACGGCTTGTCCGAAGAATATGCTTTGCCGTCTGATGTTTTTCGTGCGGTTTTTCAGGGAACTTTCTCGACGCTGCTAGCGAGCTATCTTCCCGTGGCGGATTTTATCCCGTTCGAGACCGTCGTAGGCGGAGCTAAAGAGACCGAACTGTTTGTTTCGCTTGCGGAACAGATGTCGGGAAAAATGACCGAAGGAAAAATTACCAAAGAAGTTTTAAGCGACGTCGGCGGCCTAGTCGCCTATCTGTCCGACGCCTTCGCAAAAAGTTTTAATCTTGATGCGTCCAAGTTTGCTTCGGCTTTTCATCTTAACTTTTCCGAGGACGAGCTTATGCGCGTCATGAACGCCATGCTAAACTCCTCCGACTCAACCCAGAAGGCTAATCTCCTCGCTCTAGGTTATCAAGATTTAGCTTCACCCTCATATATCTCCTTTTATTTTACGAGCTTCGACGGAAAAACTAACTTCTTGAAATTTATCGAAGACTACAATGAGGCGGTGAGTGACGAAAAGAAAATCAACTATTCCGACATTACGGGCGTGCTGATGAACTCCGTAAAAGTCATCGTCGACGCCGTATCTTACGTTCTTATTGCATTTGTCTCTATTTCATTAGTGGTGTCGTCGATTATGATAGGCATCATCACCTATATCTCTGTTTATGAACGCACCAAAGAAATTGGCATCCTTCGCGCAATCGGGGCCTCAAAACATAATATTTCAAGTATCTTTAATGCAGAGACGTTTATCGTGGGGCTTTTGTCGGGTGTTTTTGGCATTATGACTTCATATCTTGTTATCCCCATCATCAACGGCATTTTGAAAACTCTCACAAACGGCGTCAACATCTATGCCTATCTTAATCCAAGCTCCGCGCTTAAACTTATTATTTTAAGTGTATTTTTGACACTTATTGGTGGTTTGATTCCTGCCCGCGCCGCCGCCAAAAAAGACCCCGTCGAAGCCCTCCGAACAGAGTAAAAATCAACAAAAAACAAAGCTTATACGTCTTGACAGTCGCTCGCTCGCTTTGTAAAATAGAAATAAGCCAAATAATGTGAGGTGTATTAAAGTTAAATGCTAAGGTCAACCAAGCTAGTCTTGCTCTTAGGTATAGCGCTCGGTCTTTCCGTTGCAATTTTGCCCACTCGCTCATTTGCTGCGGTTAGAATTACCCAGTCTAACGACCGCGTTCGCGCTATTGTTGATGGTTATCTTGGTCTTTCTGTTGTTTCTCGTACTGCCGGCTCGAGCACTACTTATGATTCTACGAACAACGTCTATTCTGGCTCGTTTTATCCTATGGAAAAAACCACTAACTTCGGCACTACTCGTTTCGAAGTCACCTGTAATTACCTCTCCGACCCTAACCCGGACACGAGTGCTCGTTTGGCTGGAAACTGTAGTAACGGTTGGCAGGTCACCGCTGTCTCTACTGACAACGACGGCACTTATGCCACTATGGTTTCCACCGACCCGAACACAAACTTTACTATCCCATCTAACTCCACTAATCTAAACGGCACTAGCGCGACTTGGCTTTTAAAGACCGTTCCGGTTGCTAAGGATGTTGTGTACGGTGGGACGACTTATACCGATATCACCGCCGCAAGGACGAGCTTGACGACTAATTATGCTGATTTCTACCGTATTCCAAAAGTCGCTACTGCGGTCGCCGAAGGCAACACTTTCCGTACTCTCGGCGGCACGTCAAATGTTTATATCGGGGCGCAAGAATTTGACGTCGTTTATGGCTTTGCGGCTGGGCTAGATTCTGTCGCAGGAACTTACGTTGGAGAAATTACTTACACTTTGTCCGTAAAAGCGGCTAGCTAATATGGCTGGCTCTTTGTCTATTGGCGTTTCGCCAGGAATACAAGAAGTTTTCTTAACCCCAGGAGAAGTCTATGAAGGCAGTTTTTTTGTTTTAAATCCATATCCAGACGCTGGAGTAGTCGATTTCGAGGTGGGTGTCGCGCCGTTTTCGGTTGATGGCGAGAACTATACGTCGAATTTCGACGAAAAAACAGCATACAACGTTATGACAGATTGGATTGAAATAGAAAATAAACAGGGAAGTGTTGAAGCTGGAGAAAAGCAAGAAATAAAATTTAAGATTAACGTGCCAGATAACGCTCCTGGAGGTGGTCAATATGCCGCTCTTATAGTCAAGATGTCGGACAGCGGAGGGGAAAATCCGGTGGGCGTAGCTATCAAAAACAAAAACCAAATCGCCTCGCTCATCTATGCCACAGTCTCTGGCGAAACACATGTCTCCGGCGAAGTCTTATCAAACACGGTTCTCCCCGTTTATCTTGGCACACCCATCACTGTCTCCTCTACGCTTAAAAACACCGGAAACGTCCACACCGAGGCCGTTTATCGCCTCACGGTGTCGACTTTGTTTGGAGATGAAGAAGTTTATTCAAACGAATTTGAACTTCATAAAAACACCGTTGTTCCCGACACGGCGCTTTATTCCGAAACCTCATGGCAAGACACCCCACTTCTCGGGCTCTATCGCGTGTCTCAAGAAATTTCCTTTGCCGGAACAACCGACGTCTCTACATCGGTTTCGCTTGTTTGTCCAGTTTGGTTTATCGTCTTAGTTAGTATGTTTATCGCATCGATTATTTTTGCCTTTCTTGACCGTCTTTTTTGGCATAAAACTCCCCGAAAAAATCTTGAAAAATCCCAAAATAAAGCCTTGACTTAAAACAACCATAAGCGTATAATCAAAAATACAAAAGGTCATAAATAAAAATATAAAACCTAAACAAAAAGGAAAATAAACATGGTTAGTACTAAAAAAATTATTGCTACCCTTGGCGTTGTTGCTGGTCTTGGCGTGGCTATGTTGCCTTTAGCTTCTTATGCCAATACGACTGGTCAACAGCTCGTCCGCGTTCGCGTTGCTTCGACCCTCGCTCTTACGGTTACTCCGAACATCAACTCTACTAGCGACAATGACAACGCTCTCAATATGAACCAAAACGAGTTCAACCACCCCACTACCGGAGACGCGAACCCGCTTTATCACGACATCGAAGTCACTGGCAACAACTATGGTGGCTATGAACTCACCATGGGTCCGGCAGAAAACTATACTAACGATCTCAGGCTTAAACTCACCTCTGGTTATAGCGACACCTACAAAATCGAATCCCTAAGCGAAAACGGTTCTCTTGCTGCCGGTGATGGTAAATGGGGTTATCGCACGGCTGTAGCCGAATCCTACGCTGCTGCTAGCTTCGGAAACACCTGGAATGCTATCCCTGCTACTGCCACTAAGATTGCCGAAGATGCTAACGCGTCTCACGCTAACTTCGACAACCATCATTTTGTCGACTTCGGTATCGCTACTAGCGCCTCCCAGGTCGCTGGTGACTACGAGACTGTTCTCGAATATGCCGTCACTGCTAAAGCTTTCTAATTAAGAAACGCTCCAGAACAACCGTCAGAAATGGCGGTTGTTTTTTGAATCTTTCTCATATATAATATAGAAACGAGAAAAGGAGGTAAGTTTGATTCTTTTGTCAAAGTCTAAAATCAGTGTTTTTAGCATAATCTTTCTAGCTTTAATTTTTGCTGGCGGATATAAAAAACCCGTCTTCGCCGAGACGCAAGGCATCGCCAGTCTCCAAATCTCCCCCGTCATCGAGCGCGCCGAACTTGACCCGGGTGCTTCCTATGAAAACAATATCACCATCGTTAATTCTGGTAATGAAACATACACCTTCGAGATGGTCGCTTCCCCTTACCAAGTCGAGGACAATTCTTACTCCCCGCTCTATAACGTCCGTAATGCCCATACTCAAATCGTCGACTGGGTCACTTTTGACGATTATGATGAAGTCTTAGAGCCCGGTGAAATGGAGGTCATTCATTATACAGTCAATGTCCCGAGAGATGTCCCTGGCGGTAGTCAATATGCGGCGCTCTTCGCTAAAACCACTACCGAAAAAGCCACCGAAGGTGCTGTTCGCTACGTCGCTAGCGCCGGCATGATTCTTGCCGCTAAAATTTCCGGCGAAACTCGCCTCGAAGGCTCTATTATAAACACTAAAATCCCTCGGTTTTTGTTTACGCCCCCTATTTCCGCTACTGCTACCATTAAAAACACCGGCAACGTCGAAGCTGGCGCTAAGTTGACCTTAAAAGTCGAGAACTTTTTTAGCAAAGAAGTCGTGTATGAAAATTCACTTAGTCCGGACGAATGGTTTTTGCTCCCAGACACCATAAGAGAAATCACTACATCATGGGAGGGTGCTCCGCGACTAGGCATTTTTAAAGTCACGCTTTCTACCGAGTTTATCAACGACGCCGAAGTAAAAAGTCGTACCGTTTTTGTCTGCCCGATGTGGTTTATTGCTATCATAATTCTGATTATTATTGTTATAGTCGTCCGCATAGCTATCAAAAAACACGAAGAACATGTGACGCGAGCCAACTCTCGTAGTGGCCAGCGGTCAGGGTTCAACATTTAAGGAGTAGGCATGAGAAAAATTAGCAAAAATCTTATCGCAATAATTGTTGGTTTGGTGGTGGGGATAGGTTTTATTAAGACGAACGAGGTTTATGCCGCTGGCGCAGTTATGCGTATTACGCCGGTCGCTAACGCCATTAATATTAAAGCTGGGACTTCAACCAACTATCAGTTTACACTAGAAAACGTCGGCGACAGCGATTTTAAATTCAGACTTTATGCCGTGCCATATAATGTCGTTAATGAAGATTATGATGTCAGCTTTACCGAAGAAACCCAGTATAACCAAATTATCCGCTGGATTACTTTTCAGGACGACTCCGGAAGCTTTGTTTCTGAGCCGACTATGACCCTGAAGGCCGGAGAAAAACGTACTATTCTCTATCGTATCAAAGTTCCCGAGGATATTCCCGAGGGCGGCCAATACTGCATGATTTTTGCCGAGAGTGTCCCCAATGGCTCCAAAGAAGACGGCACGGTTTCTGCTGGCCTTGACACAATTTCTCGAGTCAGCCTTATCTTGCTCGGTCACGGCGAAGGAGAAACACGCAATACTGCCGAAATTACCGATTTTAAACTTACAGGCACGTTTACTACGAAGTCTATCGAGGCGAGTACCAAAGTCAAGAACAGTGGCAATATCGACTTTTTGACCGTCTACGCTTTGTCGGTTAATTCCATATTCGGGACGCCACTTTATAGCGTAAAAGATAATTTTGTCGTTCTCCCGCAGACCGAGCGCAAATTCGCCACGAGCTGGGACGAAACGCCATTGTTCGGCATTTTTAAGGTGGATTTTAGAGTTACTGCGGTTGATGTAGAAGAACGAGATTCGCACGTTATTTTTATCATGCCAAGTTTTATGCTCGTCATACTGCTTTTACTATTGACAAGCATAATCATATTGACTATAATGTTCCTAAGGAAACGTAAAGAGCGCTCCTCGCGGCTAGTTGTGTAGATAGTCGCCCGCTCTAAAAACTGCGATCCGAAATAAAAACTAAAAACAAAGCGAGTGTAGAGTTATGCAAAAAACAAAGAAAAGGCTTGTTGGCATTGGCGGGATTTTGCTCGTTGTTATTATGACAATTGTGGCATATTTCATCCCAGCTAACGTCTCCGCAAACGACAGTTTTACTCAAACTATAAGGGTTACGGTTTATGACCAAAAGCCAAAAGTCGAACTTAAAAAGCCTGTGGCTGAAGATATCTACACCTCGTCCGAAATAGAAATTGGTTTTGATTATTCTAACTCCAGCAAAATCGAGTTTACGCTGTCTTTTACGGATGGCGATGGTAATGTCCATGAGATAGCTCTCCCCGATTATGTCCCGGCTAGTCTTGACCCGACGTTTGGTTATGCTAGCGGCTCTGATACCGTGACGATAGATATTAACGCTTTGGTCGCGAGTCTCGGCGTTGATGGCTATGGATACTTTGTTTTGAATGCAAAATCTACCAGCCCGGTCGGCTACGACGAAGACTCGGTCGATTTCTACTATGTTCCGGTTATTGTTGAACAGACTGGCTCTGACGCGACGAATAATGACCCGATTGTCGCCGTAGAATATGATAAGGGTGTCGGCAGAGTTGAACTTATGCCAGTTGACGAAAATGGCAATCCTTTGTTTGATGAACCGGTTGTTGTAGAAATCAGCGATGCAACTACGAGCGGGACAAAAGAAGTTAGCTTGCCGTTTGGAAGTTATGGGTTGGAAAGCGGAACATATACGTTAGTGTTTAATGCATATGCTAGGACAGATGGCGGAGCGAGCGGAGATGATACTTACACCGAGATTTATAGCCCGATAAATGTGACCGAAGTTAGCTACGAAAGACCAGCTGCTCCAGACATTCCTGACACTGGCCGGTTCTTAGGAAGCTTAAATATCGCTAAGAGCGATTACATCATGACCGGAATGATAGTTTTCGGTTCGGCTCTACTACTCGCTTTCATCGTTCTCGGACGCAAGAAAAAAGATTATCGCAAGAACTATAGAAAAAGATAAGTTAAAGGAAACGGGCGCTCAAAACTGCGAGGGCGCCCGTTTTTTTGTTGTCGGTAGGAGGCGAGGATAAAAACATAAACATCAAAAAAACGCCCGACGGGCGATAAATGGTGGATCCTAGAGGACTCGAACCTCTGACCTTTTCTACGTCAAAGAAACGCTCTAGCCAACTGAGCTAAGGATCCAACTAAACCTATTTTACCACCAAAACCAATTTTTCACAAGTAAAAATAACGTTCACTGAAACTGAGATTTCAGACAGTTGACAGCTGTGCTTATACATATATAATTATTAACATAAGGAGGATTACGATGAAGATATCAAAGTTAATCTCAGCACTAGTCATCATTTTATCGTCTTTTGTTGTTTTTGATGCCGCTTATGCCGACGAGGATACATTTTTTGACCGTTATCTAGAAAACGGCGCCTTCACCGTCCGTGCGCTCCCGCCAACCACCGAGGAAGAGTTTTACGTAGTTAGCGAAATGTTCGCTTTAGATGCCGACCATGTTCAAGAAATCCGCGCACGCAACAACTATAACCCGAACGTCGGTGAATATTTTTCGCTTTCTGACTGCAACAACGATTGGACACACTGCACCTTTAGCTACAACGTATTTAATAATATGACTCAGTCTTTCGACGAACAACATTTTGGCGAGTTTGACATACGATATATCTATGACCCGACCGTAAAAACCATCGTCGACGAGTTTTTGAGTAGCGTCACCGTTTCTGGTGATGGTTACGAAGTTAAAGACATGGAATTGCTCAACTATTGGCTTTCGCAATCCGTATATTATAATACCGAAAACCCGACCGGAAAAGAGCCTATGCTCCCCAATTTCTCCTCCGAGCTAAAGGCTAATTTTCAGAACAAAAATCTAGACTTTGAGGTTGACGTTCGTTGTGGTTTTGTTGGGACATTCGCTAGCGGTCAATGTGGAATCGGAAAAGTTTATTTTAACGGCACTTATTATCGCTCTATTAGTGGCAATGTTGAGGTCAAGGCTAATCATGTCTTTTACGTTCCGTCCGATACCGCCGATGAGGATTTGGCGACCGCTCTAGAAGAGCGCATCTTCTCAATTTACGGCGAAGAGCTTGAGGGCATGGTGAGCGTTTTATATGATGAAGAAACGCCGACTGTCGCAAGCATTATAGACCCTAGCGAGGCGGACGAGTATACGGATTTTATTGACGACGTAAATACAGAAAAAGTTTATTATATTAATATTACGAATGAACAGATGGGTACGCTGATTCCAATCGTCATTAAAAAAGATTCTGATAAGCTGTTTACTCCGAACGGAATTAGCTCGACCGACATCGTGACTGGCGTTAATATCTCTTCGGACATCAACACTCTTCCTGGCGATATTAAGGCCAGAGTCGCAGATTTGGGTGCGAACATTACAAAATATACCGAAGCGCTAGAGACAGAAAAGACTTATACATATGATTTAGGTCTCCGCTCCGACTCTATAGATTATGATGTCGCAGAAGAAGAAGGACATACTTTTACGGTCAGTGTGCCGGTGCCAGAAAATCTACGAGGTTTGACTTTGTCCGCCTATTTTGTCGACGAGGATGGCAAAATAGAAGAATATGCCGCTAATGCTGAGTCGGGAATGGTCGTGTTCGAAGTTCCTCATTTTTCCGTTTATACTATCGCCGAGGCTTCTGACGCTGTTAAGGTTCCGAATACAGGTCTTTTTACAAGGTTAGCGGACGCAGTTGTTTTAACAAAGACTTCAGGGGTTATTATCGCTTTCGCCGGCGCACTCCTCTTCGTTTTTAAGAAAATAACGGCTTAGACAATAATTAGCTTTTTGCGGACATTCACAACAATCAAAGGCTACAAGATTACGATTACGCTAGACGTTGACGTTAGCGATTGGTCGACGCACAAAAGCTCTTTTAAGAACTTACGATATTAATGACAAAATACGTTTGATGATATAATTAAAGCAGCTTGCCATCCAATGATGGGTGAGTTTTTGCTCTATTCTGGCGGCGTCCTCTTTGGCGGTATCTACGACGACCGTCTCCTCGTTAATAACCCGGTGATATAATATGAGTAGTAACGGTTAAAAGTTATAAGACTAAATATAATAGAGATAAAGGAAATGAATAAATGTACAAAAAAGAATTCATGGAGATTGCAATAAACGAAGCGGGAGAGGGGATTCTTAACAATGATGGTGGGCCTTTTGGAGCAACCATAGTAAAAAATGGCGAAGTTATTGCATCGGGACATAACCGAGTACTCTCTTCTAATGATTCAACTTGCCATGGCGAGATCGACGCGATACGAAAAGCGGAAAGTAAACTTAAAACTTATGATCTTTCGGATTGCGAGCTTTACACTACAGGCGAACCTTGCCCGATGTGTCTTGCGGCAATTTTATGGGCAAATATCAAAAAAGTATATTATGGATGTAGACTAAGTGATAATGAAAAAATCGGATTTCGTGATGCAAAGTTTGACAAAATAATGGGTGGAAGATCCGATTTGCCAGATGGGTTTATGGAAGAAAAAGATCGCGAAATGTGCCTGGAAGTATTTGAAAAATACGAAAAAATGGAAGCAAAAAAATACTAGAAGAGTATCCAAATTTTACTTAGCAACGCGACTTTTTCTTAATAACGTAGTGACCAGTAAGAATCGCTAATGCCACAAGAAAAACAGTAACATCTAATTGAAAATTCGCAGTAGCGCTCTGTTCTACTCTAAATGCCGAACCAGAATTT